>JARLJS010000022.1 GCA_031291075.1 Nevskia sp.
CAGTGCCCCCTTCGCAGGACAGCGAGAAGGCGGTGTCCTCAGGCTCACTGGATGCGCCAAGGTTGACTCGACCCTCTGTCACTGGGAAGCTCATAGCCGCACGACGAAACTGTAAGTTACAAACACTGTGGTCTGCGGTATCGCGTCTCGGAGACCACTCCCCACGACCGAACACCCCACCCCCCCCCCCCGCGCCCCCCCCGCCCCCCCCCCCCCCCCCCCCCCGCCCCCCGGGGGGGGGGGGGGGGGCCCCCCCCCCCCCCCCCCCCCCCCCACGTCACACTTCTTTAGGAGAAAGCAGTGAGCCAAGAACAATACGGCATCAGCGGCATCTCGGTGTTCGTCCCGCCCTATCGCGTCAAGCTGCAGGACTGGTGCGGCTGGACCGGCAACGCCTGGGACAAGATCAGCGCGGTGGTGGGCCACAGCTTCCGCATGGCGGGGCCGGAGGACAGCGTCTACACCATGGCCGCCGAGGCGGTGCTCAAGCTGATCCTCAACTACCAGGTCGATCCGGCGCGCATCGGCTCGCTTTCCCTCGCCACCGAGTCCAGCTCCGATAACGCGATCGGCGCCGTGATCGTGCGCGGCCTGGTGGACCAGGCCTTGACGGTGCGCGGCATGCCGCCGCTGTCGCGCTACTGCGAAGTACCGGAGTACAAGCAGGCCTGCCTGGCCGGCGTTTACGGCGTGAAGAACGCCATGCGCTACCTGGCCTACGACGGTAGCGATCGCCAGGCCATCGTGGTGGCCGCGGATATCGCCGAGTACGACCGCGGCAGCACCGGCGAACCCACGCAGGGGGCTGGCGCCGTGGCGATGCTGATCGACCGCGACCCGCAGTTGCTGACGCTCGACCTGCACACTTCCGGCAGCGCCTCCAGCTACCGCATCGCCGACTTCCGCAAGCCGTTCCTGCGCTTCAACGGCCAGACACCGGGCGCCAACGGCCGCCTGCGCGATTTCCCGGTGTTCAACGGCAAGTATTCCACCGCCTGCTACCTGGACGAGGTGGTGTGCGCCTTCGACGCCCTGTTCCTGCGCCGCGGCGGGCCGCGCGCGGAGTTCCTGCGCAGCCTGGCGGGGGTGTTCATGCACCGTCCCTACCATCACATGCCGGTGAGCGCCTGGACCATGGCCTACCTGTTCGCGCTGGGCGCAGACGGCGGCGCCGGGCACGAGGAGCTGGCCGGTTACTGCAAGGCCGGCGGCGTGACCCTGGAGCAGGTGCTGGCGGAGATGGGGCAGCGGCCCTCGCTGGTGGACAAGGTGATCAGCGGCCATCCGCCGGAGGAGCCGTACCCGCTCACCGCCCACGTGATGAAGGCGTTCCGCAAGGCTCCGGCCTACAAGGAGGTGGTGGAGGGCAAGCTGCGCCTCGGCGCCGCCGCCATGATGCACATGGGCAACCTCTATACCGCCGCGCTGCCGGCGTGGATCGCCGCCGGCCTGGAGGAAGCGCTGACGCAGCCGGCCGAGCTGGCCGCGCACAAGCTGCTGCTGGTGGGCTACGGTAGCGGCGACGCCGCCGAGACCGTGGTCGCCAAGGTGGCGCCGAACTGGCGCAAGGCCGCCGCCAGGATCGGCCTGGCGCAGGCGCTGGCCAACGCGGTGGACGTGGGCCAGGACGACTACGCCCGCCTGCACGCCGCGCAGTGGCCGCAGGAGGCGCAGATCCCCAAGCGCCCCGGCTTCACCATCGAGCGCGTGGGCAAGTCGCACGACGCCCATTTCCACGACCTGGGGCTGGAGTACTACCGCTACCGTCCGTAGGCCGGGCGTGGTTTCGTAGCCCGGATGGAGCGTAGCGAAATCCGGGTTGCGCCCGGGTTGGCCCGGAATCCCGGATTCCGTTTCACTCCATCCGGGCTACCAGTTGTGACGGTGCGCGTTGTGCGCTACCAGCTCGTCGGCTTGGGATTGCGCGCGGCGAAGTCGCGCTGGTGCCAGTAGGGATAGATCGGCGTCTCGTGGCTGGCCTTGTCCAGCAGCGCGACCTCGTCCGCGGTGAGCGACCAGCGCAGTGCGCCGAGGTTCTGCCGCAGCTGGTCCTCGTCGCGCGCGCCGATTACCAGGTTGGCCACTGTGGGACGCTGCAGCAGCCAGTTCAGCGCCACCTGCGCCACCGTCTTGCCGCGGTTGTTCGCCACTTGGTCCAGCGCATCGACCACGCGGTACAGGTACTCGTCGTCCACCACCGGGCCTCCCACCGCGCCGCCGGATGCGATGCGCCCGCTCTTCACCGACTGTCCGCGCCGGATCTTGCCGGTGAGACGGCCCCAGCCGAGCGGGCTCCACACCATCAGCGCCACGCCCTGGTCCAGCCCCAGCGGCATCAGCTCCCACTCGTAGTGGCGGCCGATCAACGAGTAGTAGCCCTGGTACACCACGTAGCGCGCCAGGCCGTAGCGCTCCGACGCCGCCAGCGCCTTCATCAGCTGCCAGCCGGAAAAGTTGGAGGCGCCGATGTAGCCGATCTTGCCGCTGCGCTGCAGGTCGTCGAGCGCGCGCAGCGTTTCCTCGACCGGCGTCAGTGCGTCGAAGCCGTGCATGAAGTAGAGGTCGATGTGGTCGGTACCCAGCCGCTTCAGGCTGGCCTCGCACGCCCGCACCAGGTGGAAGCGTGAGGAGCCCTGCTCGTTCGGCCCGCCACCGGTGGGGAAGGTGGCCTTGGTGGCGATCAGCAGCTTGTCGCGCCGTCCCTTGATCGCCTGGCCGAGCACTTCCTCCGAGACGCCGGCGGAATAGATATCCGCGGTGTCGAAGAAATTGAGGCCGTGGTCGAGGCAGATGTCCACCATGCGCGTGGCCTCCGCCGCCTGCGTTTGTCCCCAGCGCTGGAAGAATTCCCCGCTGCCGCCGAAGGTGCCGGTGCCGAGGCTCAACACCGGCACCATCAGGCCGGACCTGCCGAGTTGACGATGCATCCATGACTGGATGCTCCTTTGCTGGAATCGGTCGCGTTGACGATAGCACCCGGGTGCCGTCCGCGGCACCGTCGTAGCCCGGATGAAGCGAAGCGGAATCCGGGGGCTGTGGCGCGGCGGATTCCCGGATTCCGCTTCGCTCCATCCGGGCTACAGTTGCTGCAACTCCTCCATCCGCCGCTGTAGCAGGCGCTGCTCCGGCTCCAGCTTCGACGCCGCCAGGGCTGCGCCGTAGGCGTCGAGCGCTTCCGGGCGGCGGCCGAGCCGGCGCAGCAGGTCGGCGCGGACCGCGTGCAGCAGGTGGTAGTCGCCGATGCCGCCGCGTGCGGCCAGCGAGTCCACCAGGTCCAGGGCGCGTTGCGGGCCGTCCACCATCGACACCGCCACCGCGTGGTTGAGTTCCACCACCGGGGTGGGTTGCAGGCGCAGCAGCACTTCGTACAGGCCGGCGATCTGCGGCCAGTCGGTGAGTTCGTGCCGCGGCGCGCGCGCATGCAGGGCGGCGATGGCGGCCTGCACCGCATAGGGGCTGACCGGACCGCGGCCGCCGAGCGCGGCGTCCACCAGTGCCAGGCCTTCGTCGATCCGGGTGCGATCCCATAGCGTGCGGTCCTGCTCCTCCAGCAGCACAATGTCGCCGGCCGCCGTCGTACGCGCCGGGCGCCTCGCGTCATGCAGCAGCATCAAGGCCAGCAGGCCCTGGATCGCCGGCCTCCGCGGCAGCAGCGTGTCGAGCAGTCGGCCGAGCCGGATGGCTTCGTGGCACAGCTCCGCGCGGATCAGGTCCGATCCGGCGGTGACGGCATAGCCCTCGGTGAACACCAGGTAGACCGCCGCCAGCACCCCGTCGATGCGCTCGTCCAGCAGCAGCGGGGCGGGGGTTTCGTAGGGGATGCCGGCCTCGCGGATCTTCTTCTTGGCGCGCACCAGGCGCTGTGCCATGGTGTCCTCGCCGACCAGGAAGGCGCGCGCCACTTCCGGCGTGGTCAGGCCGCACACGGTGCGCAGGGTCAGCGCCACCTGCGCTTCCAGGTTCAGCGCCGGGTGGCAGCAGGTGAAGATCAGGCGCAGGTGGTCGTCGCCGAAGTGGGCGTCCTCGTCCTCCTCGGGCGGTGTCGTCTCCTCGGTCGCGGCGGTTTCCAGCGGCAGGATCCTGTCGCGGAACAGCGCCTGCCGGCGCAGGCGGTCCAGCGCCTTGTTGCGGCCCACCTCCACCAGCCAGGCGCGCGGCTGGTCCGGCACGCCCGCGAGGGGCCAGTGCTGCAGCGCCGCGGCGAAAGCGTCCTGCCGCGCCTCCTCCGCCAGGTCGAAATCGCCGAGGAGGCGGATCAGCGTGGCCAGCACGCGACCCGCCTCCTGGCGAAAGACGGCCTCGACAGCTTCGCGGCTCACGCCTTGTTCAGCACCCAGATCGGCCGCACCTCGATGCTGCCGTCGCGGGCGTTGGGGATGCGCGCCGCGATCGCGATGGCCTCGTCCAGGTCCTTGGCCTCCACCATGTAGTAGCCGCCGAGTTGCTCGCGCGTCTCGGCGAAGGGCCCGTCGGTGGTGACCGTTCTGCCGTCGCGCACGCGCACTGTGGTGGCGGTGGAGGTCGGCCGCAGGCGGTCGCCGGCCTTGAAGTTGCCGGATTGGATGATGGACTGGGTGAAGTCGCGGTAGGCCAGCATCTGGGTCTCGGCCGTCGCCGGCGACATCGCCATCATCTCGGCCTCGTTGCGATAGATCAGGAGCAGGTATTGCATGGGGGTTCTCCTAGGAACAGGGTTCGGCGTCATTCGCCGTGTCAAAGACGAACGGGAGGGGCCGGAATCGACAAGGCGGGCCGGAATTTCTTGCGGGAGTATGCCCTTTCCCCACCGGTCCGGACGCGGTATAGATGCTATGGCTTGCCGGAACAGGGTCCCGCGCTGGGCATCATGAAGAAGAAGGCAAAATCGGTCCTGGAGGCCTTGGCCTACCTGGTGCTGGGGGGCGGCGCCCTCGCGTTCGGCGTTGCCGGTTTGCTGCGCGGGCAGGTGGAGGCGCCGACGAGAACCACCGTGGTGCCCGATATCGCGCGGGCGAGCCATCCCCTCTGGTACTGGCTGGCCGAGGCGTTCTGGATCTTCGTCGGTGGCGCCTTTGTCGCGGCGTTCTTCGTGGCGCTGCGGAATCTCCTGCGGCCGCGGCCCAAGCCCAGGCCGAGGGCCGCGGCGCCCGCGGTCAAAGCGCCGGCCGCACAGCCGCCGAAGCCCACCGCGCCGCCGTGGGAGCTCAAGTCCACTTCGCCCGGCGGCCGTTACGTCATCCGGGTCTATCCCTGGGAAGCGCGCATGTCGCTGTGGATCGAGTGCCCGGAGCTGTACGACACGGTCGGCGGCCGGCGGCTGTTCGTGCCGAAGGACGGCCACTGGTCGCTGGATTCGGCGCAATGGCAAAGCGAGTCGGTGGTGACGATGCGCCTGCGCAAGTACCCGGGGGACCACAGCCCATCACAATTCGAAGTCACCCTCGATTGCGCGAGCCTTGCAGCGAGCCTTGACAGTGTGGCCGTAGGAAGCGTCGCCGGGCTCGAGCCGGCGCTGGAGCGGGCCTATCAAGCGGGGCAGAAAGCTTTTGCGGCCAGCCGGAGGAGCTGAGGCGACAATCCAGGATAACCGGCTCACGAGCTTTTCTGATAGCATACGGTAAAACACCGTATCTGTGACTTATGGCTGCCACCTCCGAACGCTTCGACCTCAAGATGGCACCGGGCGAAAAGCGCCTGGTAGCCGATGCTGCCGCCCTGATGGGCACCACCATGGCTGGATTCGTGCGCGCCGCCGCAAAGGAAAAGGCCCAGGCCCTGTTGGAACGTGAATCGCGGCTAAGCCTTTCTGCGCGTGATTTTGCCGCCTTCACCGCGGCACTGGACCGCGCTTTTGCCCCCAACGCTGCGCTCAAGGGCGCCCTGGCCGAGACCCGCAAGAAAGTCCGGCGTGCTTGAGGAACTTCGCCTCGATCCCACGGTTCACGATCGGCCTGGTTTCGATTGTGGCGTGCCCGAACTCAATGAGTATCTGCGGCGCTTCGCGGACCAGCACCGAAAGAGGGGGTTCAGCGCCACCTGGGTGCTGGTGGAACCCGAGGTTCCCCAGCTCATTCTCGGTTACTACAGCCTGAGCGCCGCGCAGGTGGATGCGCAGAGCCTGAACGAGATCGATCGCCGCAAGCTGCCGCGTTATCCCATTCCCTGCTTCCGCATGGGGCGTCTCGCCTGCCGCGCCGACCGTCGCGGCCAAGGGTTGGGCAAGCTCCTGGTAGGCCTCGCCGTCGAACGCTGTCTTAAGGCCCGGGAGCAGGTCGGCGCCTGGGCGTTGATCGTCGATGCCAAGGATGATGCCGCCAAGACGTTTTATGAGCATTACGGGTTCGCGTCCTTCCGCGATGCTCCTTTGAGCCTGTACCTGCCTTTGGGCAAGTAGCAGCTTCCAACTCGGGGGTGAGCTTGCGAACCCCAATATTCCGTGCTGGGGTATCTTGCAACTGAGTTCGGCAATCCCTGCCCTACCGAACTCCCGCCTCGGCTTCGGTCTAACCGTTCTCGGGTAGTCTCACGTATCGGATAGGAAATCACATGACCTCAACAAAGAGCCGCGTGGTGACCGAGACCTCCGATGGATGGACCTTGGTTGGCGCGCATGGCAACTTGTCTGCGCAATACGAGCACACGATGATCATTACCAAGGGCGCACCGATCGTCGTCACTCAACACTGAGTGATCTCGATGAAAGCCAAGCCTTCCACCGAACGGAGTGGCCTTCTGCCAGCCGCTCATGTCGAATGTTGACCACAAATCCGGCAGCTATCCGGCAGCGGGTTCAAAGAGCGAACGTCTCTGCTTGGCGCATGGGCCCACGCTCCACCGCCATTGAGCGCTCACCTCCGGCGAATCGAGCACAACGATCTGTCGATTGCGCGCTGTAATGGCGCCTTTCAACGGCAATAACGCACCCCGATCCCGCAAATCGGTCAAAATAGGCCATGAAAACCCCAAAGGGCTTGCTGCCGCTGATCGAGGACGGCATCGTCGATCAGGTGTTGCGTCCCCTCAAGAGCGGCAAGGAAGCATCCGTCTATCTCGTTGCGTGCGGCGATCGCGTCCGCTGTGCCAAGGTCTATAAGGAAGCCCACAACCGCGGCTTTCACAAGCTGGCCGAGTACCAGGAAGGCCGCAAGGCGCGCGGCAGCCGCGACGCGCGGGCCATGGGCAAGCGCAGCAGGCACGGCCGCCGGGAGCAGGAAGAGGCCTGGAAGAACGCCGAAGTCGACGCCCTCTACCGCCTCGCCGCCGCCGGCGTGCGCGTGCCCAAGCCGTACGGCTACTTCAACGGCGTCCTCATCATGGAACTGGTCGCCGACGCCGAAGGTCATCCCGCTCCGCGGCTCAACGATGTGCAGGCCACCCCCGAGCAGGCGCGCGAATGGCACGCCTTCCTCATGCGCCAGATCGTGCTCATGCTTTGCGCCGGCCTGATCCATGGCGACCTGTCCGAATACAACGTCCTGTTGTCGGCCGATGGCCCGGTCATCATCGATCTGCCGCAAGCCGTCGATGCCGCCGGCAACAACAACGCCTTCAGCATGCTGCGGCGCGACGTGGAAAACATCACCGCCTGCTGCGGCCGCTTCGCCCCGGATCTGCTGGGTACCGAATACGCCTTCGAGATCTGGAAGCTGTTCCAGACCAGTAAGCTGCGCCCCGACAGCGAGCTTACCGGCCGCTTCGTCCACGACCAGGGCGTGGCTGACGTCGACGGCGTGCTGGCCCAGATCGAAGAGGCGCGCCAGGAAGCCGAACGCCGCCAGCGCGGACGCGAGGCGGCCGAGGCGGCAGCACTGCGGGACTGAGCGGCCGCTGCCCGCGACGCGCGGATTATCGGCCGGGTCCGCTTCAGCTATCGAACGGCGCCGCCCGTACCATTCCGGAAAAGCCCAACCGGTCGAGCATCGCCATGCGCGAATGCGGCCGCAGGGACGACTCGCGCCGGATCCAGCCACCCAGCTCCTGCTTCAGGCCCAGCCGCGGGTAACGCTGTAGCGTGGGCTGCACGGCCTGCTGAGGCAGTTGCCGGTAGCGCTGGCCGATCACGTCCAGGGAGGTGCCGGCCTGGAGGTAGTGGGCTTCCCAGCCGAAGCGTTCGCCCGGCACGCGGATGTTGAGGTGCAGCAGGATCGCACGCCGGATGCGCTCGGCGCGTTCCGGGGTGGTGGCGGCCAGCACGTCGGCGGAAGCGTGTACCGCGTCGAGGGTGAAGCATTGCGCCTGGCTGCAGCAGCCGTGGCCGCGCTCGGTGAGGCCGAGGTCGTGCAGCATGGCGGCCACAAACAGCAGCTCCGGGTCCCACTGGCGGCCATCCAGCTGGCCCAGTAGCGAGGCCCAGATGTAGCTGCGCCGGGAATGGTGGGCGAGCGCGGGGCTGGACCAGCCTTCCAGCCGTTCGACGGCGGTGCGGGCGAAGGTGCTGTCCGGGTGGACGATGCGGTCGAGGTCCACTCTGTGGAGCTCGCGCGGCTTGCGGCCGGACTGCAGCAGGGACGCGGCGACCACCCGCAGGCGCGTGCGTACCCCTTCAAGCACATAGCGCCAGCGGTCGGCGCTGCTGAGCCGGCCGTATTGTGCCTCCCACTCCGTACCGCCGATGACCATCGCCATGATGTCTCCTTGCAAGGACTGCGATGGGATGACGATAGCTGCGGGGGTGCTTGCGTGATGTTGGCGATAATGACAATCTTCATATGCAGTTCTGCCAGGCACTGGTTATGAAAGAAATCGTCCTGCTCGCGCTCGAAAACGGCATCGCCTCCACCGTGGTCGGCCCGCTGGAAGTGTTCGCCTACACCGGCGGCATGTGGAACTACCTCACCGGCGAGCCGCTGCAGCCGCAGTTCCGCGTGCGCGTGGCTACCGTGGACGGCGCTCCGGTGCGTTCGCGGACCGGGTTGCCGATCCAGCCGGACTGCGCGATCGGGGAGGTGACGAAGGCCGACGCCATCCTGGTGACCTCGTGCGGCGAGGACGTGGAAGGGACCATCCGCGCCGCCACACCGGCGGTGGACTGGCTGCGACGGCACTACCAGAAGGGGGCCACGCTCGGCTCCATCTGTTCCGGGCTCGCCGTGCTGGCCATGACCGGACTGCTCGACGGCAAGCGCGCCACCACCCACTGGGGCATGATCGAGGTGTTCCGCCGGCGCTTTCCCGCCATCCGCCTGCTGCCCGACCAGATCGTGGTGGATGAGGGGCGCCTGGTCACCGGCGGCGGCGGCTACGCCGGCAACGACCTGTCGCTGTACCTGGTCGAGAAGATGTGCGGCAAGCTGATGGCCAAGCAGTGCGCCGACGCCATGCTGCTCGAGACCGGGCGCCAGTTGCAGGCCCGCTTTGCCGGCGTGCTCCATCACCGCATGCACCTGGACGAGCGGGTCCAGCGGGTGCAGGACTGGCTGGACCGGCATTACATGGAAGAGGTCAACCTGGACGAGCTCGCGGTCCGCCACAATATGAGCCCGCGTAACTTCATCCGCCGCTTCAAGAGCGCCAGCGGGGAGACGCCGCTCAACTACCTGCAGAAGCTGCGCGTGGAGGCTGCCAAGCGCCTGCTGGAGAAGCCCGGCCTGCGCGTGGATGCGATCGCCGGCAAAGTCGGCTACCGGACCGAGGCCCACTTCCGCCAATTGTTCAAGCGCTATACCTCGTACACGCCGGCGGCCTATCGTTCGCGTTACGCTGTCGCCGGCATGGGCCGGTAGGGCAAAATGCACGGCGCCATGTCCACCATCCTCTCCATCGCCAACCTGAGCAAGACCTACGCCTCGGGCCTGACCGCGCTGAACAATGTCAGCCTGGACATCCGCAAGGGCGAGATCTTCGCCCTGCTGGGACCCAACGGCGCCGGCAAGACCACGCTGATCGGCATCGCCTGCGGCATCGTCACGCCCAGCGGCGGCAGCGTGACGGCGGACGGCCACGACGTGGTGCGCGACTACCGCGCGGCGCGGGCGAAGATCGGCCTGGTGCCGCAGGAGCTCTCCACCGACGCCTTCGAGACGGTGCAGGCGACGGTGCGCCTCAGCCGCGGCCTGTTCGGCCGGCCGCCGGACCCCGCCCGCATCGAGCAGGTGCTGCGGGACCTGTCCCTGTGGGACAAGCGCAACGACCAGATCAAGACCCTGTCCGGCGGCATGAAGCGGCGGGTGATGATCGCCAAGGCCTTGTCGCACGAGCCGCAGATCCTGTTCCTGGACGAGCCTACCGCCGGCGTGGACGTGGAATTGCGCCGCGACATGTGGGGACTGGTGCGGCGCCTGCGCGACAGCGGCGTGACCGTCATCCTCACCACCCATTACATCGACGAGGCCGAGGAGATGGCCGACCGTATCGGCGTGATCAACAAGGGCAGCCTGATCCTGGTGGAGGAGAAGGCGGCGCTGATGAAGAAGCTGGGCCGCAAGCAGCTCACGCTGCACCTGCAGCAGGCGCTGCCGGCGGTGCCGGCCGAACTGGGCGGCTGGAACCTGCAGCTCAGGTCGGCCGGCGAGGAGCTGGAGTACAGCTTCGACGCGGCCGCGGAGGATACCGGCGTGCCGGCACTGCTCAAGCGCCTGGGCGAGCTTGGCATCGGCTTCAAGGACCTGAACACGCGCCAGAGTTCGCTGGAGGAGATCTTCGTCGGACTGGTCAGCGCGCGCGCCGGAGCCGGGGCGTGAGCGGCCGGGCCTTCAACCGCCACGGCGTGCGCGCCATCTACCGCTTCGAGATGGCGCGCTTCCGCCGCACCCTGTGGCAGAGCGTGGCCACGCCGGTGATTACCACCTCGCTGTACTTCGTGGTGTTCGGCGCCGCCATCGGCTCGCGCATGACGCAGGTGCAGGGCGTGCCTTACGGCGCCTTCATCGTGCCGGGGCTGGTGATGCTGTCACTGTTCACCCAGAGCATCCTCAACGCCTCCTTCGGCATCCACTTCCCGAAGTTCATCGGCACCATCTACGAGATCCTGTCGGCGCCGATCTCGCCGCTGGAGATCGTGCTCGGTTACGTTGGCGCGGCGGCGACCAAGTCGGTCATGCTCGGCCTGACCATCCTTGCCACCGCGGCGCTGTTCGTGCCGCTGCACATCCTGCACCCGGGCTGGATGGTGGGGTTCCTGGTCCTGACCGCGGCGAGCTTCAGCCTGTTCGGTTTCATCATCGGCATCTGGGCGCAGAACTTCGAGCAGATGCAGGTCATCCCCATGCTGATCATAACGCCCCTGACCTTCCTGGGCGGGACGTTCTATTCCATCGACATGCTGCCGCCGTTCTGGCGCACGGTGACCCTGTTCAATCCCCTGGTCTACCTGATCAGCGGGTTCCGCTGGAGCTTCTACGGCGCCTCCGACGTGGGAGTGAGGGTCAGCCTGGCGATGACGCTGGGCTTCCTGTTGGTCTGCCTGGCAGTGGTGGCCTGGATCTTCCGCACCGGGTACCGGCTCAAGAACTGAGCCATCCGTGTTGGCGCGGACGGCGGACGGTGTAGTAAATTTTTACTTTATGCGGTCCATGTGCCGGTATTCTGTGAATTGGTTGGCAGTTTGAATTTGACTGGACGCGCCTGTTCCGGCGACGCTAAGTCAAAGCCGTTTTACGCGCATACCCCCGGGCCCGGCAGCTCTTTTGCGGCCAGCCAGGCGGCTGCCGACGTGTCGAGGTGAAGGCACGCGACCGCCGCAAACTCTGTCGACGGCATCGCGGTGCGCGCGGCGGCTTCCCGATTCTAGGGAAGGACTGCCAGCCAAGGCGGGTTGTGCAGAGGATAAGGACGTACGGCAGCCGGGACACCCACTGGCGGTGCCGTGGCCACAAGGCCCAGTTTCACGATGCGGGACACACAGCAAGCGATACACGAAGCGCCCGGATTCACCTCCTCTCCCTCAGTTGCAGACGGTGGCCTCGTGGTCCCGTCGGGCATGGTCAATACCTGGCAGAACCTGGTCGACATCATGGCCCAGGTCATCGGCGTGCCGTCGGCGTTGATCACGCGCCTGGACGGCGACCGCATCGAGGTGCTGGTCGGCAGCGAGACCGAGCGCAACCCGTATCGTCCGGGCCAGCGCCGGCATCCGCGCGGCTCCGGGCTTTATTGCGAGGCTGTCATCAGCGGCAAGCAGGAGCTCCACGTCGAGGATGCCCTGGCCGATCCGCGCTGGAGCGGCAATCCCGACCTCCGTTTCAACCTGGTGTCCTACCTGGGCTATCCGATCCTGTGGCCGGACCGGCGGCCGTTTGGCACGATCTGCGTGCTGGACGTCAAGCGCAACGACTTTCCCGATGCCCACCGACGCCTGATCCACCAGTTCTGCTACACCATCCAGAATCATCTGGAGATGATCTACGGCGAGGCGCGCCGCTTCGCCACCGCGGGGAATACGCCCTACGACCGGCTGCTTTCGTTCCTGCCCAACATGGTGTACGAGCTGCGCGTCGACCCCGACGGCGGGGCGCGCAAGGTTCTTTACTGCAGCGAGAGGGGAGCCGCCTTTTTCGGCTTGGACATCAGCAGCCCGACGCTCGGCGCCGATTTCCTCGGGATGATCCATCCAGATGACCGTGATCGCCTGGACGGATACCTGATGGAGTGCGCCCTGGCGCGCCAGCCCTACCAGTCACAGTTCCGCCTGGTGCTTCCGGGGGGGCGGCTGCGCTGGGTCGACAGCAGGTCCGAGCCGGAACCGGACGGCACCGGCAGGGTGCTGTTCCGCGGTGTGCTCACCGACATCACCGCGCTGAAGGAGACCGAGGAGGAACTGCGCCTGCAGCAGCAGCGCCTCAAGCTGGCCACCGAGGTCAGCGGCATGGGTGTGTGGGAAATGGACATCGCCAGCGGCGTTTCGGTGTGGAACGACCGCATGCTGGAGATCTTCGGCATCGAGCAAGATCAATTCGACGGCCGCAGCAAAGAGTGGGAAAAGCTCATCCACCCGGAGGACCGGGGCTGGGTGTTCGACGCCGTGCACCGCATGACCGAAGGACGGAACACGAACACCGGTGACCGGCCGCTGCCGGTTCGCATCGTCACGCCGGCCGGTGAAATCAAGTGGGTCAAGGGTGTGTCGGGCGTGATCTGCGACGAGCAGGGGCGTCCGGTCCGCGCCATCGGCACTGCACTCGACGTGACCGAGGGCCACCTGCTGGTGCGGCGGCTGGAACAGAGCCACGCGGCGCTCAAGCAGGCGGAACGGCTGGCACGCATCGGCAGCTGGACCTGGGATGTGGCCAAGGACCACTTCATCTGGTCGGACATGCTGTACGAGATCCTGCAATGGAGCCCGGCCGACCCCACGCCGAACTTCGAAGGATTGCAGCGCATCCTGACGCCGGCCAGCTTTGCGCTGGCCCGGGCCACCATGGAGCGCTGCCTGCAAAGCGGCGAAGCGGCCAGCGTCGACCTGGATGCGGTCCGTACCGATGGCGAGCCTGTCTTCGTCAACGCCAAGGTGCAGGTGGCCCGCGATGCCGGCGGCGTCGTGACCGGCCTGTTCGGCACGGTGCACGACATCACCGAGCTGAAGCAGAAGGAACGGTACATCCGCAGCCTGAACGAACGCATCCAGCTTGCGGTGAAGGCCGGCGGCGTCGGCATCTGGGACATGGATTTCAGCACCGGCCGTTTCATCTGGGACGAGCAGATGCATGCGCTGTACGGCAGGAAGCCGGGCGAGTTGCGCGGTGAGCTGGAGGAGTGGCACGCAGCCGTCCATCCTGACGACGTGGAGCGGGCCAGCGCCGGCTGGGATCTGTCGGTGAATGCCACCTCGGTGTTCAACGACGAGTTCCGCATCGTGCTGCCGTCAGGCGAGTTGCGCCACATCCGCGGTCAGGCGCGCGTGTTCCGCCATCCCGACGGCTCGCCGGCGCGGGCGCTGGGCGTCAACTGGGACGTCACCGCGGAACGGCAGGCGGCCGAGGCCTTGCACAAGGCCAAGCTGGCCGCCGAGGCGGCCGAGCGCGCCAAGGGGCGCTTCCTCGCCATCGTCAGCCACGAGATCCGCACGCCGATGAACGCCGTGCTGGGCATGACCAGGCTGGCGCTGGGAACGGAGCTCGACACCCGCCAGCGCGGCTACCTGGAGAAGATCGACCGCTCGGCCAAGGCGCTCCTCGCCATCATCAACGATGTCCTCGACCTGTCCAAGATCGAGGAGGGCAGGATCGAGCTGGAGGAAACCCGTTTCACCCTGCAATCCGTGATCGAGTCGGTGTCCGCCGTGACCGCGATCAAGGCGGAGGAGAAGGGGTTGCACCTCGGCTGGACCGTGCAACCCGGCGTTGCCGGCGCCTGGATCGGCGATCCCTTGCGGCTCGGCCAGGTGCTGATCAACCTGGTGAGCAACGCGGTGAAATTCACCGACGCGGGCGAGGTGGCGGTGAGCATCGCGCTGGAGCCGGAAGCGGAAACGGAGACGTCACCTTGCCGGACGCTGCGTTTCGACGTGCGCGACACCGGCATCGGCCTCGAGCCAGGCCAGATCGAGCGCTTGTTCCAGGCATTTTCGCAAGCGGACAGCGATACCAGCCGCAGGTATGGCGGTACCGGCCTCGGTCTGTTCATCTGCAAGCAGCTGGTGGAACTGATGGGCGGCAGCATCCGGGTGGAGAGCAAGCCCGGCCAGGGCAGCACCTTCAGCTTTACCGTGCGGGTGCAGCCGGCGCAGGCGTCCGGCGCCGGCCCGCGGGACGAGGACGCGCCCATTCCCGAATTGGCGCGGCTGGCCGGACGGCGCGTATTGGTGGTCGACGACGATGAGCTCAACCGTGAAGTCGCAGCCGGCTTCCTGCTCGCCGCCGGCCTGCTGGTCGACACCGCTGTCGATGGCGTTGACGCGCTGGATATCCTGGACCGCGCGGACGCGCGGTTTTACGACGCGGTGCTGCTGGACCTGCAGATGCCCCGGATGGACGGTGTCGCCACCGCGCGCGCGATCCGGCAGCGGCAGCAGTGGTCGCGGCTGCCGCTCCTGGCCCTCACCGCCCATCTTCCCGAGCAAAGCCGCCAGGCGGCGCTAGCGGCCGGGATCGACGCCTGCCTGACCAAGCCGATCGACGAGTCCGTGCTATACCGGACGCTGTTGCAGCTGCTGCCCGGAGAGGCACCGCAAACCCACCGGCCGCCACCGGCCGCCGACGCGGCCGAAGACCTGGCCCTGCCGGCGATCCTGCCGGGCGTTGACTTGTCCGCCGCGCTCGCTCGCGTCAACGGCGATCAGGCGTTCCTGGCCGGGCTGCTGCGGCGCTTCGCGCAGAATCACGCGCCTTCCGCCGCGCAACTGGTCGATGACTACCAGTCCGGTCGCCGCGAAGCGCAGGCAGCGCTGGCGCATCGGTTGGTGTCGAGCGCGTTCTATCTCGGGGCGGATGGGCTGGCCGGCGCGGCCGCGGAGCTGGAAGCCGTGGTCCGGCGCAACGGGACCGACGATGAGCTGGCCGAGTGCAGCATGCAGCTGCATAACCGGCTGGACGACCTCGTACGCGGCCTCGATGCCTGGCTTGCGCGAGGCCGTCGGTCCGTGCCCTCCGCCAGGGAGAGCGACCGAGGCGCAAGCGCATCGGGCGCGGTATCGAAGGTCGCGCAGGCCGCCGTTGAAGCTGCGGCCACCGCCCAGGCTCGCGGGAGCTGAGTCGCCTCAGCCGCGCGCCGGCCGGTCCCATGCCGCCGGCCGCGGCGGCGGCGTGCGCACGCCCTTGCGTGCGTACATCAGGCTGCCGGCTTGTTTCGACCACAACGTCAATTGGGCGTGGATCAGGCTGGGGTTCTGGATCACGTGCGCCTGCACGGCCAGTCCGGCGAGCAGGCAGCTCATTTGCAGGAACAGGGCCTTGGGGTTGGCGCCCGAGCCTGGCGCCGGCTCGAAATAGTGTTCCACCGCCGGCTCGAACACGCCGCGCACCCGTTGCAGCATCTGCCGCAGGGCTTCGGCCAGCACCGGGTCGCGCTGGCTGGCGATCAGCAGCTCGGTGTAGGCGCGATACATCGGCGTGGCGAACAGGCTGTCCCAGCAGGCCTTGATCAGCGCCTCGAGCCGGTCGTCCTCCTTCGCCACCGATAGCAGCACCGCACCCAGCGCGCGGTAGCTGCGGCGCATGAGGTCCTCCGCCGCGTCCAGTATCAATGCCTGCTTGTTGGGGTAGTGATGGACCTGGGCGCCGCGGGAGACGCCGGCGCGCCGGACGATGGAGCTGAGCGTGCTGCCGGCATAGCCTTCCTCGGCCAGGCTCTCCACCGTGGCGGCGAGGAGCCGCCGGCGCATGGCATTGCTGCGCTCGGCCTGGGTTCGCCGCACGCCGGGCTTGGCGGCGTTCAGCGCGCTTTGAGCGGACACCGGCGGTGGCAGTTTGATCGGACTGACATGGCCTAGTATTATACAGTCCGGACTGTATGTAAATTACACTACCAAGCTGGAGACCCAGGTAGAAAACCCATGATGCCCAGAACGATTTTCAGCGCCGAGCACGAAGACTTCCGTAAGACGGTGCGCCGCTTCATCGAGGAAGAGATCATGCCGCACCACGAGCGTTGGGAGGCGCAGCAGCACGTCGACCGCGAAATCTGGAAGCGCGCCGGCGAGCTGGGTTTCCTCTGCAACACCATGCCGGAGGAGTTCGGCGGGGCCGGCACCGACCGTCTCTACAGCGCGGTGATGATGGAGGAGCTGACCCGTGCCGGCGCCTCCGGCATCGGCTTCAACCTGCATTCGGACATCGTCGCCAACTACATCAACAACTTCGGCACCGTCGAGCAGAAAAAGAAGTGGCTGCCGAAAATGGCGAGCGGCGACTGCATCAGCGCCATCGCGATGACCGAGCCGGGCACCGGCTCCGACCTGCAGGCGGTCAAGACCCGCGCCGTGGTCGACGGCGACGACTACGTCATCAACGGCTCCAAGATCTTCATCACCAACGGCTACCTGTGCGATCTGGCGGTGGTGGTGGTCAAGACCGGTGAAAGCGGCGAGGGCGCCAAGGACATCTCGCTGATCGTGGTGGAGGCCGACCGCCCCGGCTTCACCAAGGGCAAGCCGCTGAAGAAGGTGGGCATGCACGCCCAGGACACCTGCGAGCTGTTCTTCGAGAACGTGTGCGTGCCCAAGTCCAACCTGCTGGGCCCCAAGGAAGGCATGGGCTTCATCATGCTGATGCAGGAGCTGGCCTGGGAACGCCTGATGATCGCGGTGATCTCGGTGGCCGGCGCCGACATGGCGTTCCGCCACACCCTGGAATACACCCGCAACCGCAAGGTGTTCGGCAAGCCGGTGGCGTCGTTCCAGAACTCGCGCTTCAAGCTGGCCGAGATGAAGGCCGAAATCGCCATCGGCCAGGTGTTCGTGGACCGCTGCCTGGAGCTGGTGCTCAAGCGCAAGCTTGGCGTGGACGCTGCGGCCACCGCCAAGTACTGGTGCTCGGACATGATGTGCCGGGTGATCGACGAGTGCGTACAGCTGCACGGCGGCTACGGCTACATGCTGGAATACCCGATCGCCCGCGCCTACATCGACAGCCGCGCCCAGCGCATCTACGGCGGCACCAACGAGATCATGAAAGAGCTGATTTCGCGTACGCTGTAGAAGCAGCGGCCAGTTCGTAGGCCGGGATGGAGCGCGGCGAATCCCGGCGGCCCTACGTGCCCTAAAAGTGACGGGTTTCGCTACGCTTCAACCCGGCCTACAGACTGCTTTCAACCATGGAAACCGCCACCAACTCCCTGCTCAGCGGCATCCGCGTCCTCGACCTGTCCCGCCTGTTGCCTGGACCGTTCTGCACCCTGTATCTGGCCCAGCTCGGCGCCGAGGTGATCAAGATCGAGGAGCCCAACGGCGGCGACTACGCGCGCGCCTCCACCGACTTGTTTGCCCAGGTCAACCGCGGCAAGAAATCGGTCACCCTCGACCTGCGCAAGGCCGCGGACGTCGAGCTGTTCCACCGCATGGTGGAGCAGGCCGACGTGGTGGTGGAGACCTTCCGCCCGGGCGTGATGGACAAGCTCGGCTGCGGTTACGGCAAGCTCAAACAGCTCAATCCACGCCTGGTCTACGCGGCGCTCACCGGGTATGGGCAGAACGGCCCCTACCGCGACCGCCCCGGGCACGACATGAACTACTGCGGCTATGCCGGCGCGCTTGACCAGATCGGCAGCGCGGGAGGGCCACCGAGTCCGCTGAACTTCCAGATCGCCGACCTCGCCGGCGGCGCCCTCACCTGCATCGTGGGCATCCTCGCCGCGGTGTTCGGGGCCCGGGCCTCCGGCCAGGGCACCATGGTGGACGTGGCGATGCTCGACGGCACCCTGGCGCTGCAGGTGGCCACGCTGGCGACCCTGCGCGCCACCGGCAAGGCGGCGCCGCGCGGCCAGGACGTCTTGAGCGGGGCGTTGCCCAACTACAGCATCTACGAGACCGCCGACGGCAAGTACCTCGCGGTGGGCGCGCTCGAATACAAGTTCTTCGCCCGCACCTGCGCCCTGGTCGGTCGCCCCGACCTGCTGAAGAAGCCGATGGCGCCGGGCAAGGCCGGCCAGGAGCTGCGCGACGAGTTGACCGCCCTGTTCAAGAGCAGGACGCGCGACGAGTGGGAGAAGCTGCTGGCGCACGAGGACACCTGCGTGTCCGCCATCCTGACGCCGGAGGAGGCACTGCAGAACGAGCAGGTGCGTGCCCGTGGCCTGGTCCGGAGCGAGGGCGGCAAGCCGGCGTTCGGCCTGCCGATCCAGTTCTCGATGCCGCTGCCCGCGCTCGGCCCCAGTCCCGCGCTGGGCGCGCACACCAGCGAGGTGCTGGAGCGGCTCGGCCTGAAGCCCGCGGTGACCTGACCGTGGTCCGCGCCGGCACGGAAGCCGCAGCCCAGGTCCCCGCCTGGTGGGACCTGCTGCCCGAGGACTTTTATCTCCACCCCGACCACACCGACCTGGATGCGCGGCACCCGTTGAAGGTGCATGGCACCGCCGCGCTCGACCACCTCACCCGCACCGGCCTGGCGACCCTGATGACCGCGGCGCTGTTGCCGGCGAGCCTGCTGCCGGGGCGGCTGCAGCTGGAGCGCGAGCTGCTGTCGTTCTACGGCGGCTTTGCCGGCGCCGACCAGGCCGGGCGCGTGTTCCTGCGCCCGCCAGCGGACGTCCCGGTGCATGAGCGGCGGCCCGGCGCGCTGAGCTGGCGGCCGCGCGGCATCCCCAGCCGCCTGCTGTACTTCGACAGCCCGTTCGTGCCTCTGCATCCGCAGATGGTGAAGGCCTACCGCGCCCACGGCCGCAACCGCCGTGCCTGGGCGCAGCACTGGACCCATGCGGACGGGCCGCGGCCGACGCTGATGTTCCTGCACGGCTTCACCGCCGACGCCTACTGGTTCAACAGCGCCATGTTCTCGCTGCCCTGGCTGTACCGCCAGGGCTACGACATCCTGCTGTGCATCCTGCCCTTCCACGGCGCACGGCGCGCGCGCCTGGAGCCGTTCAGCGGCTTCGGCTATTTCGCCTACGGCCTGGCGAGCATGAACGAGGCCATGCTCAACGCCATCCACGACCTGCGCGTGTGGATGGACTACCTGGAGCGGCATGGTGCCCCCAGCATCGGCGTGTCCGGCTTGAGCCTGGGCGGCTACCTGTCGGCCCTGCTCGCCTCGGTCGACGACCGCCTGGCCTATTGCATCCCCAATTCGCCGGTGGTGTCGCCGGTCGACATGGCGCGCGAGTGGCTGCCGATGCGCTGGATGGTGAACCGTGTGCTGCGCGCCGGCGGCATGCCGATCCAGGAACTGCGCCGTGCGCTGGCCTTGCACTCGCCTCTGAGCTACACGCCGCAGATCGACGCCGAGCGCCTGTTCATCATCGGCGGCGCCGGCGACCGCTTCACGCCGCCGCGCTTCGTCCGCCTGCTGCACCAGCACTGGAAAGGCAGCGCCATGCACTGGTTCCCGGGTAACCATGTGGTGCACCTGCACCAGCGCGTGTACCTGGAGCTGATGCGGCAGTTCATGGACCGCCACGCGCGGCCGCCCGTACGCGCCTGAAGCCCGGCGGCGAATCTCCCTCCGCGTCCGTTGTACACTGGCTGCGGGAATTCAAGCGGGGGAAAGCGGTGCAGGTTGCCGACATCCAGAGCTGGACCGACGTCGCGCTGCGCATGGGCCTCGCCACCGTGGTGGGCATCCTGGTCGGCATCAACCGCGAGATGCACCACAAGCCGATCGGCATGCGCACGCTCGGGCTGGTGGCGGTGGGCTCCTGCATGCTTGTGCTGAGCGTGCTGCAGTACGCCCAGCTCCACAACGCCAGCAGCTCGGACGCGGCCAGCCGCGTGGTGCAGGGCCTGGTTGCCGGCCTGGGCTTCCTCGGCGCCGGGGTGATCATGCGCAGCAACGACCAGCAGCACGTCTACGGCCTCACCACCGCCGCCGCCATCGTCGTGGTCGCGGCTCTGGGCATAGCTTGCGCCCTGGCGCTGTGGCCGATCCTGTTGTGCGGCTTCGCCGCCAGCGTGTTCCTGTTGGTGGTGTGCGATCCGCTGGAGCGGCGCCTGCAGTCCTGGATTGACCGGCGGCCGCCGGAATGAGGCTGCTGCCGGTGACCCGATGAATGATCTGGACCGCTATCTTTCCCGCTATTTCGTGAATGCCGGACAACTGGCGGCCTCCTGCGGCATCACATCCGACGAGCTTTCCCAATACATCGAAGACGAACTCGTTCCCGCACCTTCCTACATCGTTTCCGGGTCCGCATCGGTCAATTCATTCGTCTTCGGCCGGATGGAGGCGCAGGGTTCAACGGATGGGCGCTATTTCCATCCGTCGACTCGCATCTGGGTAGACCGCGCCGTTGTTGCGATTTGCAAGGTCGGTCGAAGTCGCGCCCATGCCGAACTGAAGAATCAATTCACCGCGAATTTGGAGGCGGCACTGGCCGAGTTCGACAAGACCATCTGGCGCCTGCGCGACGCTTTTACGGACGATGGGTCGGTGATTGAGGAAGGCCTCAAGGTGCGGATCGATTCGATGTGGGAACACTTTCTGAATGGAACATTCGGCTTGTGCGTGGCGAAGCCCGATTCGGAGCGCGCGATCGCACGCAAGGAAATTCTCCAGGAAAAGCTTTCGGAACTGACCGGGAATGGCCAAAGGACAAGCTTCTCCGAGGCTGAAGCTCCCGGCCTTCTCACGTTGATCGATGAATTCGCAGAGGCGGCCATGCCGTTTTCCCCGGTCGAGTACCCGAGGAGCAGCCGGAAGCGCCTGGTCGAAGACCTCCGTCAACGTATCCCGAAGCCCTGACCGCTCACGCGGGCAAGGGTGATCAGGTCCGCGCCCCGGCTATGAACGAAACATACCATCGCCGCAGTACGCAGTATCCGGTCGGCTGGGCTTTCATCCTGGTGTTCGCAGCCGTTTACGTCGCCCTCTACCTGCTTTACTCAGTCGTACCCAATGCGGTGCTGGTCGATCGCGTCTACCATTTCGGCATCGTCTGGCCGGCCAAGATGCTCATCAACTGGCTGGCGCCGGACGAGCAGGCGACGGCCGTACACAACCAGCTCATGTCGTCCCGGTTCGGCCTCAGCATCGTACGCGGTTGCGACGGCTCGGGTGTGATATTCCTCCTGGGCGCTGCCATCCTCGCGTTCCCGGCTCGCCTGAAGCGCAAGCTGAGTGGCCTGGCCGGGGCGGTCGCCCTCGTATATGTGCTGAACCAGGCCCGCATCGTGATGCTGTACTTCGCGGGGATGTACCGGCACGGCTGGTTCACGGCATTGCATGTGTACTTCGTTCCCACCCTGATGATCCTGGCCGGAACGCTGTACTTCGCTTTCTGGACGTGGCGCGCCCGGCATGACATCGCCCGACCCGATCAGGCTTAGCCTGCGGATGCTGGTGGCGTGGTGCGTCCTGTCCGCGGCGGGATTCATTTTCGTGCGGCCGATCACGTCTGCACTGCTGCCCGTGATGGAGTCGGCCAGCAACGGGATGCAGTCGGAGTTCATCGTCGATCTCTCGCTCGAAGACGCGCCGGGCGGGCCGGCGATCCGGATGGAGTGCACCACCCGACACCCCGTCGCGCTGGGGTCGGGCAACGTGGTCCCGGCTTACGGCGTCTTTGAGGGAGGCTCGGTGGACGCCGTGCATGCCCTGGTGCCCGTCGTGATATTTCTGGTGGTGATCGCGGCGTGGCCATTCGCCGGGTACCGCGAGCTTGCCGTGCGCCTGCTCGGCACGGCACTGCCGCTGCCGGTCATCGTCGCGCTGACCACCTCGTTGCTCCTGGTCGAGCGGGTCGAGGTCTTTCTGAACCATGCGGCGACATATCGCACCGAATCGCAGTTCGTGGTCATGACGCAACCGTTCGTGTTCATGGAGTCGGGCGGGCGCTGGCTGCTGCCGCTGCTGGCAGCGGCCTTATGCGTCGGCATCGGCGGCCGGTTGTCGACCCGGCGCAGCTCGCACGCGATCGTCACCTGACGGGGCGCGCTTGATCAGGGAATCCACCTGGTCTTTCGTCAATCGCATCAGTTTTGCGGCGGAGTCGTTGATACCGTAGGAGAAGATCACTTCGCGGTCGAGGATCGCCATCCCGCTGCAGAACTCGACGCCCCGATGCTCGAAAAAGAACTCGTCCGACATGCCGGCGACGTTCCATGCCGGGTCCATCTCGACGATCCTGTGCACGTAGTAGGTTCCACCCGGCTTCTCGATGCGGGCGTGGACGATGCACAGGTAGCTCCCGCCGTAGAGGACGACCTGCGACGAGCCGCTGTAATCCGCCAGCGACGGGTGTCCCATCCGCGTCGCCTCGATGTTCGTTGCGCCGTCGCCGAGCCGGATCAGGCAGAAAGGACTCATCCGGTAGATCACCAGGGCCCCGTGGCTGCCCTCGACCACCATCCAGTTCTTTTCCCTGCCATGGCCGAACGGGGAGCGGATGGCCCTGACGTCGCAGAATCGTCCGTCCACGATCGAGGCGCGAACCATGGTGTTCCGCTCCAGCGCGGCGAATCGGCCGGAGCCGAGCACGAACAGGCCCGCTGGCGAGAGGTGCAAACGGCAGTCCTCCAGGCCGTTCGGCGCCAGCCGCCCGCCGCCGGCGCTCAGCACCAGGCGGTCGTCGATCAGAGTTGGTTGCGCGACTGTGCGAAGGCCATCGTCCACCTCCAGCAGCCAGTTTTCGCTATGCAGTTCCTGCCCGTTCACGCCGACAAACTCGCCGCGCGAGTTCAGACGGTAGTTGTGGCTCCTGACCAGCACCATCAGCCGCCCCGCAGACCACACCACGCTCGGGTTGCAGGCGGAGTCGCTGGTCGGGATCGATAGCTGCGCGGTCTGTGGCGCGAACAGGCCCGCGAGCGTCGGTATCTGTGCCGGCGGACCTTGGTCCACGGCCTTGTCCGCGCGGGCAAGGCCGCGCCTCGTCAGCCGCTGCAGGCTCTGCAGGGTCTGCTGTTGCAAGGTCCGGAAACATTGCAGGTAGGCTTCGTCGCGGGTATCGAGATAAGCGCGCTTGGCCGCGTCCAGCGCGACCAGTTCCTTGCCGAACTGCGCGCAATAGGGGTTCGAGGCGGGCATCCGGAACGGCGGGTAGTTGCGGACGGAGAGGTCCCGGAGTCCCGCCAGCAGGGTCGAGGCCAGGCGTTCGGCGATCAGCGCCCATACCGGCGTGTGCATCTGCGCGCCGGCTACGGGTGCGTTCAGCGGTGCGTAGAGCCGCGACGAGGGATCCTGGACGTGCGCGAGGCACTGATCGACGACCTGTTTCCAGCGTTTCCAGAAGACGGGCTTCGCTACCAGATAGTTGCAATGAATGGTGGTGCGCGAGTCCATCACCAGCCGGGTGATGTCGATGCGCAGGCCGATCGCGTCGAACAGCGCGCGCGCGGTGTCGGCCATGCCCTGGTGGCGACTTTCACCCTGCTCGAACATGTTGATGTAAAGACTCGCCTGGTCCGGAAACGGCGGGAATCCGACGACGTCGTGGGCGGCGGCCTGCGCCACGAAAGCCTTCACGTCCCGGCCGGTGAGGCCGGTGTCGGCCCTAAACCGCGGCGGCAGGAACCCGTAGTGGCAGTCTTCCGCCAGCGGGTTGTCGTTCAGATACCGCCAGATCGGCCAATATTCGGCCCAGTGCGGCCCCGCGTCCGCGCCGTGGTCGAGCGGTTCGAACTCCGGATCCGGCGCCGTCCGGGCCGATACATCGGAATTGATCTGGAAAATGCGGATTCGGGACGCCATCGAAGCGTTCTGTTCCGGGGAGGATCCACGGGGCTCGGCGCCATCATGCCATCGCTTCGGCGGCCTGGGTATGGCAGCTGCTTTGGTCCGCTCGCGGGCCCTAGTGCCCGGCGCGATCCCTGGACTCGACGATGGTTCCCCCGGGACCGGCAACGGATCGTCAGGTCATCCGCGCGACCCAGCGCAGAGGCAGGTTGCGCATGGCGAAACCCATCGCCTTCCACGGCCAGGCCGGGACGCTGGCTTCCGGCACCTCCTGTTCGATCGCCGCCACCAGGGCGCGGCAGCCGGTGGCGGTATCAACGATGAAAGGGGTGTTCTTCACCTTCTCGTTGATCTCGCTGCGGATGAAGCCGGGGTAGAGGGTGGTGACCTTGATCCTGGTGCGCAGCAGGTCGGCGCGGATGCCCTCGGCCAGGGTGGCCACCGCGGCCTTGCTGGCGGCGTAGGTGGTCAGGTTGCGCGGCATCCCGCGCATGGCGCTCATCGACGAGATCACCACCAGGTGGCCGTGCTGCTGGGCGCGGAATATTTCCACCGCGGCCTCGCATTGCGCCAGCGCGGCGACGAAGTTGGTCTCCGCGGTTTGACGGTTGGCGTGGAAATAGCCGGTGCCGATGGGTTGGCCCTTGCCGATGCCGGCGTTGACGATGACCCGGTCGAGGCCGCCCATCTGCCCGGCGAACTCGCGGAATACCGTGAACACGCTGTCGTAGTCGTTGACGTCCAGCGGCTTGACCAGCACGCGGATGCCGGGGTGGGCGGCGAGCAGTTCCTGCCGGAGCGCCTCCAGCCGTTCGGTCCGCCGGGCGCACAAAGCGAGGTCACGCCCCTTGGCGGCGAACTCCCGCGCCATGCCCGCGCCGAGACCGGAGCTGGCGCCGGTGATGAGGATGTTCTTCCGAATCGGCTTCATGGTCTTGGATGATGTGAGGGGTGAGGAGTGAGGAGTGAGGAGTGAGGAGACAAGCAAAAGCCCGGCTGAAACCACTCTGCGCCTTTTGCTTGTCCCCTCACAGCGCCCGTAAGGGCGCGACCTCACTCCTCACCCCTCACCGGTACGTAATGAGATGGCGCCGCGCGCCCTCGAAATGGCTGTGCTCGTTGAGGGTGCTGAGGTAGACCGACCGCTCGCTGTAGATCAGCTTGGTGACGCCGCAGTTGGCCATGGTCCAGTTGACGCGCGCCATCTCGGCGTCGGCGATGCCAAGCAGCTTCTGGCAAATGGCAGAGATCGGTCCGCCGGAGGTGAACACCAGCGCGGTGCGCGAAGCGCCGAGCGCGCGCACCAGGTCCTCCAGCGCCTTGCTGCAGCGCGCCTGGAAGGCACTCCAGGATTCGCTGTACTCGGCATCGTGGCGACCGCTCATCCAGCGCTCCATCGCTTTGCCGAACAGGGCCTGGAAGGCGCGGCGCGCGTCCGGTGTGCCGGCGAGTTCGGCGGCGAGCTGGGCGTGGTCGGCATAGCGCGGCTCCAGCCGCGCCACCAGTTCGTCGTGGTCGTACTCGTTGAAGCCGGGCTGTTCCAGGCGTTCCGCGTCCAGGCGCATCGCCGCCAGGCAGGCGTCCGCGGTCTGGCGGTGCCGCCGCATGGTGCCGCTGAGCACCAGGTCCACCTGCGGCAGCCGCGTGCGCAGCGCCTCGCCCAGCACGCGCGACTGCTCGACGCCGGTGCCGGAGAGCGCGTCGTAGTCGGCCTGGCCGAACGAGGCCTGGCCGTGCCGGATCAGGTAGACGGCGCCCATGCGGCCTATTTCTTCGAGTAGCCGCGCTTGGCCAGCTCGATACGCGCGATCAGGCCCTTGTGCACCTCGTCCGGACCGTCCGCCAGGCGCAGCGTGCGCGCCTGCACGAAGAAGGCGGTGAGCGGCACGTCGCGCGACACGCCGGCGCCGCCATGAATCTGGATGGCGTCGTCCACCACTTTCTGCAGCACGTTCGGCGCCACCACCTTGATCGCGGAGATCTCGGTCATGGCGGCGAGCGCACCCACCTTGTCGATCTTCCAGGCGGCGTACAGGGTCAGCAAGCGCGCCTGGTCGATGGCGATACGCGCCTCGGCCAGCCGCTCGCGGTTGCCGCCCAGGTTGAGGATCTGCTTGCCGAAGGCGGTGCGCTGCATGCCGCGCTCGATCATCAGGTCCAGGGTCTGCTCCGCCGCGCCGATGCAGCGCATGCAGTGGTGGATGCGGCCCGGGCCGAGCCGGCCCTGGGCGATCTCGAAGCCCTTGCCGGGGCCGGCGATGACGTTGGACAGCGGCACCCGCACGTTGTTGAAATGCACCTCGCCATGGCCGTGCGGCTCGTCGTATTCGCCGAACACCGGCAGCATGCGCGTGATCTTCACGCCGGGTGCGTCCAGCGGCACCAGCACCATCGAGTGCTGGTGGTGGCGGTCCTTGTTCGGGTCGGCGGTGAGCGCCATGTAGATGGCGATCTTGGCGCGCGGGTCGCCGATGCCGGACGACCACCACTTCTTGCCGTTGAGCACGACATGGTCGCCTTCGACCACCGCCGTGGCCTGCATATTGGTGGCGTCGGAGGAGGCGACGTCCGGCTCGGTCATGCAGAACACCGAGCGGATTTCGCCGGCCAGCAGGGGCTTGAGCCAGCGTTCCTTCTGCTCCTCGCTGCCGTAGCGGTACAGCACCTCCATGTTGCCGGTATCGGGTGCGTTGCAGTTGAAGATTTCCGGCGCCATCAGGCTGCGGCCGGTTTCCTCGGCGATCGGCGCGTATTCCAGCGTGGTGAGGCCGGCGCCCAGCTTCTCGTCCGGCAGGAACAGGTTCCACAACCCCTCGGCACGCGCCTTCTGCTTGAGTTGCTCCACCGCCGGCGGAATCTTCCACTGCTGCCAGTCGCCGCCGTGGCGCTGCGCGGCGATGGCGTCCCAGTGCGCGCGCTCGACCGGCAAGATGTGCTCGCGCATGAAATTCCTGACGCGCTTGGTGTAGTCCTTGGACTTGGGGCTGGCTTCGAAATGCATGGATCGCTCCTCCGCTGGAGCGACCATTCTGGACCTGGCCGTATAATTCATGAAGTGATACTTTTGCATCTAAGATCATGAATATAATTCATGGATAAATCCGTCGACGTGCCGCGCCTGCTGCGCCTGGACCTGAACCTGTTCCGGGTGTTCGACGTGGTCTACCGCGAGCGAAATCTCACCCGCGCCGCGGCGGTGCTGTCGCTGAGCCAGTCGGCGGTGAGCCACTCCCTGGCCAGGCTGCGCGAGGTGCTGCAGGACCCGCTGTTCGTGCGCCGCGGCCGCGGCGTGGCGCCGACGCCGCGGGCCGAGCAGCTCGCGCCGGCGGTGCAGCAGGCGCTGGCCGCCTTGCGGCAGGGCCTGCAGCGTGGCCGCGCCTTCGATCCCGCCCACGACCTGACCCGTCTGCGGCTGGCGATGCACGAGGAGCTGGAGCCCAACCTGCTGCCGGCGGTGTTCGAACGCCTGCGGGTGGCGGCGCCGGCCGCGGCCATCGCCAGCGTGCGGCTGGACCGCGCCAACCTCAAGGCCGACCTGGCCGCCGGCCGCGTCGACTTGGCCATCGACGTGGCCCAGGTCACCGAGCCCGAGCTGCGCCACGAGCCGCTGCTACAGGATTCGCTGTGCGTGGTGTCGGCGGCGGCGCGGCGCCGGCTGGATTTCGACTCGTACATGGCCGCGCAGCACATCGCCGTCTCCTCGCGCCGCACCGGCCCGGCGATGGAGGACTTCATGTTCGGCCGCCAGGGCCTGCAGCGGCAGATCGTGCTGCGCTGCCAGCATTACGAGAGCGCCTGCCGCATCGCCGCCGCCTCCGACCTGCTGCTCACCATTCCGCGCCGCAATGCCGAGTCGCTGCGCACGGCCGCGCTGCGGCTGTGGCGCATGCCCCTGGAACTGCCGCCGATCGAACTGCACCTGTACTGGCATCGCCAGGCGGAGCTGGAACCGGCCACGCTGTGGCTGCGCTCGGAACTGCGGGCGCTGGCGGGAAAGAACAGCGGGCGGTGACCGGCTTCTACGCCGCCGCCCGCAACGGCACCACAGCCGGGGCCATGGCGGCTTCGGCCGCGTGGTCCTTCGCCCGCAGCACGCGGCCGAAGCGCTCGTGCGCGTAGGCGGGGGTATAGGCGCCCTCGTTCCAGGCCAGCTTGCCGGCGATCATCACCTGCGTCACCACGCCCTGCGGACGGTTCACCAGCTGCTTGCATTCGAACAGGTCGCGGTGGATGTATTCGATGGTGGATTCCGGTTGCCAGTGCTGCAACGCCGCCGGGTCCACCACGCAGAGGTCGGCCTGGACACCCGGCGCCAGCAGGCCGGCGTTGATGCCGAAGAATTCGGCCGGGGCCTGGGTCATGCGGTGCACGGCGGTCGCCACCCGCTGCAGGCCGTCGGCCTGCGCGATCTGCAGCGTGCGCAGGTTGCCGTCGTAGAACGCCATGTTGGTGATGTGGGCGCCGGAATCGTTGAAGCCGGGCAGGGTCAGCGGGTGGAACAGCAGCTCCTTCACCACCGCCGGGTCGCGGTTGGCGGTGGTGGTGGTCCAGCGCAGCCCGGTGTCCCACCGCCGCAGCAGGTGCAGCACGAAGTCGGCCTCGTCGCCGATCGGGCTGGGGCAGGCGCGGAAGAAGGCTTCCTCCTGCTCGTCCCGGGCACCTTGTCCGTCCGCTTGCCAGCGCCGCAGGCGGTCGTAGGCGGCCTGCAGAGTCTGGCCCTGCCAGCTTGCCAGCGGGCAGCCGTCCACGACCATGTCGTCCAGGCGGCGGCTCAGCACCATGTCCTCACGCCCGAGCAGGCGCTTGAGGTTGGCGAGGTTGAGGCCGCGCTTGCCCTTGAACCACATGGCGCGGAAGGCGCGTATGTACTGCGGATCGTTGAGGATGCGCAGGCGCCCCTCGCGGTCCTCCAGGTCGCACTCGTTGAGCAGGCGCAGCTCCGGGATCTCCTCGGCGATCGGCGTGATCATGCCGTCGCTCCACAGCTTGAACGGCGCCGACAAGGCCTGGAAGCGGAACAGGCCGCCGACCGCCTTTGAATTGAGCAGGCGCAGCAGCGCGAGGCCGAGCCTGGCGAGCGAGCGGTTGGTATGCAGGTCGATCACCGCCACCGCGGTGGTGCGCAGCGTGCGGCCGTAGAGCCGGCCGCTGGTGAGGAGGAACGTGCGCAGGGTCTGCAGCGGGCTGTCCTTCGGCGGCGTCGCCTGCCAGACGCGATTCCAGCGCCGCACAATGCCGGTGAGGCGCTTCAGCTCGGCGAAGGAGGCGAACTGGGTGGGGATCTGCTTGCGCGTGTTGGGCTGGTTGGCGAGGTAGTGGAAGGGCAGGGCGTCAGTGGAAAAGCCGGCGTAGCCCTGCTCCATGCCCTGTTCCAGCAGCGCGGCCATGCGGTCGAGCTCGGCTGGGCCGGGGTCGCGCGCCACCGACTGCTGCAGGCCCATCGCCTCGATGCGCAGCATCGAGTGCGGGATCAGCGGCACCACGTTGGGGCCGAGGTGCAGTTTCTGGAAGTGATCGAGGTAGGCGCCGGAATCGTTCCAGTGGACGACGTCGCCGACCTTGCGCAGCACGTGCTTGGGCACGTTCTCCACCCGCGCGAAGCAGTCGACGATGGGGTCGTCGCCGCCGCGGCGCTGGTTGCCGTAGGCCAGGCCCAGCGAGCAGTTGCTCATCACCACCGTGGTGGTGCCGTGCCGCACCACTTCGGGCAGCTCGGGTGCCAGTTCCACTTCCAGGTCGAGATGGGTGTGGATGTCGAGCAGTCCGGGCATCAGCCAGCGGCCGCTGCAGTCGATGGTCTGTGCCCCGGCGGGCACCGGCAGATCTCTGCCCATCGCGGCGACGCGGCCGTCGCGCACCGTTACGTCCATGACCTGTGGCGGCCGGTCGCGGCCGTCGAACACGGTCGCGTTGCGGAACAGGGTGGCGGATGCGGTCATGGCGGCGGCCTCGGCACGATTGAGTTATTTTTCACTATACGGGCCGCCGGCCCGGGGGCGGATAGGAAGATTGGCCTAATGGCCAGGATTCAACGGGTTCCTAGGGTATTTCGTCCAGCAGCGCCTCGATGATCGGGCAGCCTTTCACTTCGCCGCGTCCCGAACAGTGCGCCGCGTGATGGGCCAGGATCGAACGCATCCGTTCCAGTTCGCGGATGCGGCTCTCCAGGTCGGCCACGCGCTTCTCGGCGATGGACTTGATGCCGGCGCGGTCGTGGCCGTCCTCGGTGAGGCGCAGCAGCTCGGCGATGTCCTCCAGCGAGAAGCCCAGGGCCTTGGCGCGCCGGATGAAGCGCAGGCGCTGGGCGTCGGCTTCGTCGTAGAGACGATAGCCGGCCGCGGTGCGCGGCGCCGGGGGCAGCAGGCCCTGGCGCTCGTAGAAGCGCACCGTGTCGATGTTCACCCCGGCGGACCTGGCCAGGCGCCCGATGGTGAAAGGCCCCGGCCGTGCCGGATGCGGGCTGGCGGCACGGGGCATGCGCGGTGGCTCCTAGAACTGGTACTTGACGAAGGCCTGGGCGAAGTCGCGGTCCGACAGCACGTTCTGGTCGCCGCCGCCCCAGTACCAGGTGTAGCCGAGGTTGAGCGACAGCGAGGCCTTGTAGCGGAACTCGTAGAGCGTATCCACTTCCTTGCGGCCGCCCACGAACTCGAACGCCGGTCCCGGCGAGATGCCCTGCACGTCATGGGCGAACAGGATGGTCGGGTGGATGCCGATGTTGGGCAGCACGTTTTCGTAGCTGCCCAACACCACGAAGCGGTAGCCCCAGGCGAAGGACTTCACGAAATCGCCGATCGGCTGCTGGTGCGGGTTGAAGCGCAGGCCGTCGGGACCGTAGGAACAGTCAGGGATGTTGGAGCAGGCCAGCCGCGAACGGTCGGCGCCGGTGCCGTCGGCGCCGGCGGTGGCGGACAACGGCGTGTTGGGGCCGTTGATCTGCAGCGCGTCGTGGGCCGGCAGGTCCGGCACGATGTCGCTGCCCACTTCGCCCAGCACGATGATCTGGTCGGCGCCGAAGGGGTTGTCCGAAGCGCCCAGCACGCGTGTCACGCCCAGGTCCAGCTTGACCAGCTGGTAGCGCTCGTAGCCACGGATGTAGCCGGGATTGCTCTGGTTGAGCGGCTTGGACAGGTCGGTCGACGGGTTCTCGCCGACGATGCCGCCGCGGTACGGAATGACGAAGTTGGGGAAGGAGCGCGCCGAGCCCGGCGCCGCGCCCAGGCCGAGCAGGTTGAAGGTGTCGTTGTAGGCGCCGGGTGTGCCCTTGCTGTCGATCACGTAGTCGCTGCTGCCGGCCGAGCCGATGCTGCCGTTGGCCATGTTGGCGATGTTCAACCCGCCGGTGCCCAGGCAGTGGATGCTGGCCTCGTTGCAGCGGGTGAGCGCGGGACCGGCGGCGGCGAATTCCAGGTCGCCGATCGACACCTGCATCGGCAGATTCGGGCGGTAGGCCACTTCGCCCTGCACCGAGTAGTCGCCGACGGTGGTGCTGAAGCTGGTGCCGAGCAGGTCGATGTTCTCCGGGTACTCGAGGAACAGGTAGCCGGTGCTGAGCGGCACCGCGTCGCTCTTCTTCTTGCTCAGCAGCCCGTGCAGGGCGGGGATGCCGGGGCAGTCGAGCAGGAAGCTGACCGGGTCGGTGGCGTCGTTGTGGCGCGGGTTGCCTTCGCGGCGGGCGCAGCTGTCCTGCACCGCGAAGAAGCCTAGATAAGGCAGGCGCGAGTGGTAGTGCTCGTAATACACCGCCATGTCGGTGCCGTTGTTGAGCCAGTCGGCGTAGTAGTCGAGCTTGACGCCGTACTGGCCGGCGGTGCGCGGGTTCAGGTCGGGCGAGCGTCCGGCGTAGGCGGTAAGGTAGGTGACCTGGCCCAGCGGGCTGTCCAGGGGCGTCCCGATGCCGTTGGGATCGTCGTTGGTGCTGCCGAAGCTGAGGTTGGCGCTGCGGATGGCGTTGTAGGTGCCGACGTCGTTGCTGGAGAAGTAGCTGCCGGGCGCCGGCGCCTCCAGCGGCTTCCACTCGAGCTGGTAGAAGCCTTCCATGGTGGTGTTCGGCAGCGGCTCGAAGCTGAGGAACACCATGTTGAGCGGCGTGAAATCCTCTTCGAGCTGGTTGCCGATGCGGTAGAAGTTGTTGCCGTTGATCGGGTTGGCCTGGTTGATGCTGTTGAACACCAGGGTGGTGCTTTCGCCCCAGTTCACCACCTGCCGGCCAAGCTTGACGGTCAGCTTCTTGTCGTCGGTGAACGGGATCGGCAGCTTGCCGTAGACATAGCTGTCGAGGTACTGCAGGTTGGTGCCGACCTGCTTGAGCACGGCCGGATCGGTGCGCTTGGTGCGCTCGTACGCGCCCACGCCATACAGCTTCTGCGACAGCAGCGGGATATTCCCGTACAGCGGCGAGGCCGGCAGGATCAGGTTGGACAGCCCCGGCACCGGCGAGCCGATGCGGCCCACCGACTTCTGGTTCTGCGGCGTGATGATGTCCGGATGCCGGTCGTTGAAGTCGTCGTTGACGAAATCGTAGAAATACAGCAGGCGTCCGAAGAACCCGAAGTCCTTCCAGGTCAGCGTCAGGTCCGGCGTGACCTTGACCGGCGCCTGGAAGATGCTGCCCTTGTTGTAGTTCAGGTCGCCGTCGTCGTGGGCCATGGTGTAGGCGCCCGGCACGTCCGCCAGGCGCTGGGCCGGATACGACTGCGTGCGGTACACGCCCTGGCACTGCTGGTAGAGGATCAGGCCGGCGGAACCGCGGCCGGTGCTGCAGGCCGTCGGGTTGAGGTCGGCCTTGCCGATGAGGTCGACGTTCTGGCCCTGGGTGCGCAGGCCGACACCGGCGGTGGCGGTGGTGTTCAGCACCCCGTGGATGCTGTCGTCGCCTCCCAGCGGCACGTTGAAGTCGATCGCCTGCGCCGCCGGGGGCGCAGCCAGCAGGCCGGCGCCCAGCAGCGCCGGCAAAACAAACCCCGCATGAATCCCTCTAAGCCGCATTGCTCGCGCCTCCGCATGAATCGTTATCTAATTTTCTTTTATATGGCGGCCGTGAACGCCCGCCATGCCGGCTTTAAGCCGCCATACCATGGCGCATCTTGCCGAATCATTCCGGTGTGTCAAGCGCCCGGATGCCCGTGCCGCCTGCGCAGTCAAGGGATCGGCGCGCGTGCGCCCCCGCTCCGGGGCGCGTCAAATCCGGCCCACGCCTTGAGGGAACAGGGTCTTGCAAGGCGGGGCGCTGCGGGAGATCGTCCCCGGCGAATGGCGTGCCGGTCAGCCGGTGCGCGCGCGACGGCAGGCCTGTGCTGACTAGCGCGGCGCGGCCACGGCGCTCAGGTGGTGGCGGAGAGACGGCTCGCCAGCAATGCCGCCAGCTCCGGCAAGGCGGCGCCGACCTCGTTTTCGGCATCGCCGCGCAGGCGGCCGTAAAGCGATTTCACGGCGCCGTTCTGGACCCGCGCGACCCGGGCATCGGCCACGCCCAGCAGGGCGTCCACCGCGGCGCCGGAGCGCCCGCGCAGGAAGCCGGCAAAGTCCGCCCGCCCCGCGCCGGACACGGCCACGAAGTCCTGGTAGAGCGGATCCAGCGCCGTCACGAAATCCGGCAGTAACACCTGCATGGCACGCTGCAGGATGTCCGGCCGCGCCGTCTTGAGCATCGCCATGCCGGTCTTCACCGCCGCCCCGCGCAGGCCGCCGCGGGCCGCGATGCGCCGCTCGGTGAGCTGCACGCAGTCCGCCACCAGCGCATCTTTGTGCGCCGCAGCCAATACAATATCCGCCAAGCTCGGCATTTTCGATTCAACCCCGGACACGCAACGCAATGGATTCTGGCAACGACAGAAAGCCTACCATGACCTCGATCAAGACCGGTCCGCTGGAGCGCAACCTCGCGCTGACCAAGCTGGGGCTGGGGGCAGGCACCAAGATCGTGGCGCATTCGCTGGCCAACATCTTCCGCGGCGAGGTGGCGCGCGATACCGCCGACCGCGAGTTCTACGCACGCCAGGCGCAGGTGCTGGCGGACGAGCTCGGGCGCCTCAAGGGCAGCGTCATGAAGGCGGGCCAGATGCTGTCGCTGTACGGGCAGTACTTCCTGCCGGAGGAGGCGGTGCAGGTGCTGTCGCGGCTGCAGGACGACACCGCCCCGGTGGCCTGGGCGGTGGTGGCGCCCGTGCTGGAGCGCAGCCTGGGGCCGCAGCGGCTGGCCGAGCTCGAGATCGACCGCACCCCCCTGGCCGCCGCCTCCCTCGGCCAGGCGCACATGGCGGTGCGCAAGTCGGATGGCCTGCGCCTGGTGGTGAAGATCCAGTACCCCGGCGTGGCCGACGCCATCGACAGCGACATCAAGACCCTGTCGCGCCTGCTGATGATGACCCGGCTGGCGCCCAGGGGCCTCAACCTGGACGCGGTGTTCTCCGAGGTGCGCGAGATGCTGTACCGCGAGGTGGACTACGGCGCGGAGGCGCGCTTCACCGAGGATTTCGCGCGGCGGCTGGCGGACGATCCGCGTTTCGTGGTGCCGCGGGTACTGCGCGAATACTCCAGCGGGCAGGTGCTCACCACCAGCTACGAGGAAGGCGTCTCGCCGCGCGAGGAGGCGGTACGGGCCCTGCCGCAGGCGCGACGCAACCGTCTCGGCTTCGCCTTCCTGGACCTGTTCCTGACCGAGTTCTTCGACTGGGGCCTGGTGCAGAGTGATCCACATTTCGGGAACTACCGCATCCGCCGGGGCGGCGAGGGCGGGGACGACCGCATCGTGCTGCTCGATTTCGGCGCCACCCGCCGGTTCGAACAGCGGTTCGTGGACGGCTACGCGGAGATCGTGCGCGGGGCGGTGCTGGTGGATCGGGAGCGCCTGTTGCGGGGGGCGGCCGAGATCGGCCTGCTCAGCGGCAGCTTCCCGGAACCGGTGCTGAAAGGCTTTGCCGAGATGTGCCAGATGATCGTGGAACCGTTCAACGGGCCCGACGACCCGCGCACCCCGCCGCAGCTCCGCACGCCCCGCGGCGAGTACCGCTGGGGCGCCAGCGACCTGCCGATGCGCGCCGCCAACGTGGCGGCACGCAATGCCCTGTCGGTGCATTTCCGCGTGCCGCCGCGGGAGATCGTGTTCCTGCACCGGCGGCTGGCCGGGGTGTTCATCATGCTGGCGACGCTGGCCGCGGAATTGGACGCGCGCGACCTGCTGCTGCGCCGGCTCGGCATCATGGCGCCGCAGCAATAGACGGGACCCCCCCCAGGTCAACTCATTGGCGAGCGTCGGGGTTTTTCTGTAGCATCCTGCGTCACAATCCGCTCCGTACTCCGCCGGACGGTCATAAACCCTGTTGAGGAGAGCTTTAGACATGAAGAATCAGTTGCTGGTCCTGGGCGTCCTGGCGCTGGGGCTGTCGGCTCCGCACGCCATGGCCGCCGACGCTTCCGACCTCGGCAAGTCCCTCACCCCCGTCGGCGCGGAGAAAGGCGCCAGCGCGGACGGCACCATTCCGGCCTGGACCGGCGGTCACCCGCAGGAAGGCCCGCTCGCGGGCGAATTCCCGCACGACAACGCGCTCGACGGCGACAAGCCGTTGTTCACCATCACCCACGACAACTACTCCAAGTACGCCGACAAGCTCAGCGAAGGCCACAAGGAGCTGCTCAAGCGCTATCCCGACTACAAGATGAACGTCTACCCGACGCGCCGCACGGTCGCGTTCCCGGACTTCATCTACAAGGCCACCGCCGCCAACGCCACGACCTGCAAGCTCAACGGCACCGACGACCCGGACAACTGCAGCCTGGGCTTCCCGTTCCCGATCCCGAAGTCCGGCGCCGAGGTGATCTGGAACCACAAGCTGAAGTGGCGCGGTAACTACGCCCAGCGCTACAACAACCAGTTCATCGTGCAGCCCAGCGGCGACTTCCAGCAGACCAAGATCCTGGAGCAGGTGAAGTTCTACTACGCCAACCACGACAGCCCGGTGCCGATGAAGGCCGGCCAGGGCGAGTTCCTGCGCTACCTGTCGCAGACCCTGTCGCCGCCGCGCCTGGCGGGCACCTTCATCCTGGTGCACGAAAAGTCCGGCACCGGCGATGCCGGCCGCGCTGCCTGGCTGTACAGCCCCGGCCTCAAGCGCATCCGCCGCGCGCCGACGGTGCAGTACGACAACCCGTACGAAGGCACCGACGGCAACCAGTTCTACGACCAGGTCGACATGTTCAACGGCGCCCTCGACCGCTACAACTGGAAGCTGGTGGGCAAGAAGGAGTTCTACCTGCCGTACAACTCCAACAAGATCGCCGGCAACACGGTCAAGTACAAGGACATCATCCGTCCCAAGCACCTGAACCAGGACCTGCCGCGCTACGAGCTGCACCGCTACTGGGTGGTCGAGGCCAACCTCAAGCCCGGTACCAACCACACCTTCAAGACGCGTCGCTTCTACGTCGACGAGGACGCCTGGAACATCGAGGCGGTGGACGACTACGACAACAAGGACCAGCTCTACAAGTTCCAGGAAGGCCACCTGATCAACGCGCCGAACATCCAGGCCGCCTCCACCGTGCCGGAAGTGATCTACGACTTCTTCTCCGGCCGCTACTTCATCACCGCAGCGTTCAACGAGGACAAGCCGGTGGACCTGACGCAGACCTGGCCGGACGACTACTTCACCGCCGCCTCGGTGCAGAAGCTGACCACCAAGTAAGCGGATCTTTCAACGACCAGGCGTTCGACTTCGAGGCCGCCGGGCGCACCGCCCGGCGGCTTTTTTCTTTAGCCAGGTGATGCGGGGACATTCACGGGGTATGACCACCAGTTTCGAGGAACGGCAGGAATTCGATCAGCCCAGGGACAAGGTGCTGCGCATGTTCAGCGACCGCGGTTATTTCGAGCGCAAGTACGCCGCGGTCGGTGGCTGGGATATCCAGGTGCTGCAGCACGAGACGGACGGCCGGCGTTTCCGTATCAAGTGCAGCTACCATCGCAGGCCGGGCGGGGACGTGCCGGCTTTCGCGCGCAAGTTCATCGGCGACTCGGTGCTGGTCACCCAGGAAGACGTGTGGAATCTCGATACCGCCACCGGGCGGCTCGAGATCGACGTCCGCAACCTGCCGATGCGGATCGGCGCCGACATGCGGCTGGTGGAACGGCCGGGCGGCTGCGCCAACGTCCTGCAGTGGAAGCTGCACTGTCCCATGCCCCTGATCGGCGGCAAACTGGAGCAGGCGCTGGCCGAGGAGATGCGGGAGAGAGCCGTGGAGGACCTGCAGGTTTCGCGCCGTCTCCTCGCCACCTATTGAAGCGGAGTACCGATGACCGGAAAGAGCGAACCGCCGCAGTCCGATCCGGGCAGGCTGACGCTGCTGCAGACCATCGGCAGCGTGGTCGCCTCCTTTTTCGGCGTGCAGAGCAGCCGCAAGCGGATGCGCGATTTCCAGCACGGCAACGCCGCCCGTTTCATCGCCGTGGGGCTGATCATCACCGCCCTGTTCATCCTGACACTGGTGCTGGTGGTGAAGCTGGTGCTGCGTCAGGCCGGGGCCTAGAGCATATTTAGTTTGGATGCATACATGTTGTTTCCCTCTCCCGCGTGCGGGAGAGGGGAGCAGCATACATACATCTGAACTGGAAATGCTCTAGGTAGCCAGCCTCAGGCCACCGCCTGCGCCGTCAATGCGCCGGCATCGCGGAGGGCTTCACCGAGCCGCAGTCCGTGCCCAGCCACTGGCCCGAAAACTCGTTGCTGGTCTGCACATCGCCGGTGTGCGCGCTGGTGCCGCTGAAATCCATCTTGCCGCTGTAGTGTTCGTCGCTGTCGTAGGTCACGGTGACGTGGCCGGTGCCCTGCATTTCGCCGCTGCAGACCGTGTCTGCACTGAAGGTGTGGCCGTCGCGCTTCAGGTTCTGCACCTGGCAGTTGCCGCGCTGACCGGGCGTCGGCGGCGTATCCGTGGCGGCCTGTTCCGCGGTGACGCAGGTCTTGGTGCTGATGGGGGCGCTCATGTCCGGCATCTGGATGCCCATCTGCTTCATCATCGCCAGCTTGTCCGGCGGGATCTGCGCCTGCGGCCCGCCCTTGGTGAACTTCATCTGGGTGGTGATCTGCCAAAGGCCCGGCTTGCCGTGCGTGTAGGCGCCTGCGGCGAAGGGGATGGCGATGGCGGCGGCGGCCGCCGCGATGGTGATCCGGTTGCGCATATGGTCTCCCTGTCTGGGCGTCGGGCCCGGCCTCAAGGATAAGGCATGCATGGCGCGATGTCGGCTGAAATGCTGCCCGCGGCCCGTCTCACCCCCCAAAGAGGGGGCAGAAGCGTCCTAGCCGTTATGCGCCTGCTTGAGCTTGTACAGCAGGTCCAGGGCCGCGCGCGGCGACAGCGTGTCGGGATCGATCTCCTGCAGCAGCCGCAGCGCCGGGGACGGGGCGGGCGTGGGGGCGAACAGCGGCAATTCCGGTTGTGCCGGTGCCGCGGAAGGGCCCGGTTGCGGACGCCGTTCCTGTTCCGCCAGCACGGCGCGCGCGCGCGTCGTAACGGCGGCCGGGACCCCTGCCAGCGCCGCCACCTGCAGGCCGTAGCTGCGGTTGGCCGGGCCCGGCCGCACCTGGTGCAGGAACACCAGCTGCTCGCCGGCGGGGGAGCTGTACTCGGCCGCATCCAGGTGGACGTTGGCGACGCCCGGGATTTCCTGTGCCAGCGCCGTCAGCTCGAAGTAATGGGTGGCGAACAGGGTGTACGCGCCCACCGCCAGCGCCAGGTGCTCGGCGCAGGCACGGGCCAGGGCCAGTCCGTCGTAGGTCGAGGTGCCGCGGCCGATTTCGTCCATCAGCACCAGGCTGCGCGCGGTGGCGTTGTGCAGGATGTTGGCCGTCTCGCTCATCTCCACCATGAAGGTCGACTGCGCGCGGGCCAGGTCGTCGGCCGCGCCGATGCGGGTGAAGATACGATCCACCGGCCCGATGCGGGCCGACTCCGCCGGGACGAAGCTGCCGGCATGGGCCAGCAGCACGATCAGCGCCGTCTGGCGCATGTAGGTGGACTTGCCGCCCATGTTGGGGCCGGTGATCACCAGCAGCCGGCGCGACTCGTCCAGCTCCAGGTCGTTCGGCACGAACGGGGCGTCCAGGGTCTGCTCCACCACCGGGTGGCGGCCGCCGCGGATGTCGATGCCGGCGGTCTCCGCCAGCTGCGGGCGGGTCCAACGCAAAGTCTCGGCGCGCTCCGCCAGGCAGGCCAGCGCGTCCAGCTCGGCCAGCGCCGCGGCGCAGCGCTGCAGCGGTTGCAACTGCGCGGCGATGCGCTCCAGCAGCTCGTCATAGAGCTGCTTCTCGCGCGCCAGCGCGCGGTCGCGCGCGGTCAGCACCTGCTCCTCGAAGCGCTTCAGCTCCTCGGTGACATAGCGCTCGGCATTGGTCAGCGTCTGCCGGCGCGTATAGTCCAGCGGGATCTTCGCCGCGTGGGTCTTGCCGACCTCGATGTAGTAGCCGTGAACCCGGTTGTAGCCCAGCTTGAGCGTTTCGATGCCGCTGCGCGCGCGTTCGCGCGCTTCCAGCTCCACCAGGAAGCCGTCGGCGTTCTCCGACAGGCCGCGCAATTCGTCCAGCAGCGGGTCGAAGGCGGCGCGGAACACGCCGCCGTCCTTCACTGTCAGCGGCGGTTCCGCCGCCAGCGCCCGTGCCAGATGCTGCGCCAGCTCGCCGTGCTCGCCCAGCCGTTCCTGCAGCTCGGTCAGCAGCGGCGTGTCGAGGCCGCGCAGCGCACTTTTTACCGCTGGCAGCCCGTCCAGGCTCTGCGCCAGGCCCAGCAGGTCGCGCGGCCGCGCCGAGCGCAGGGCAATGCGGGCCAGGATGCGCTCCATGTCCGCCACCCCGCGCAGCGCCTGTGCCTGGGTGCGGTGAGCGCCGCTGTCGAGCAGTGCCGCCACCGCGTCGTGACGGGCGGCGACCTGGGCGCGGTCGCGCAGCGGCCGCAGCAGCCAGCGGCGCAGCTGCCGGCTGCCCATGGCGCTGGTGCAGCGGTCGGTGACGCCGGCCAGAGTGATCTCGTGCGCGTCGGAGAGCGAGCGCTCGATCTCCAGGTTGCGGCGGGTGGCGGGGTCGAGGATCAGGGCGTCCTCCACCGCCTCGACGCGCATCCCGGTGATATGCCGCAGCTGCGTCTTCTGCGTGTCCTGCACGTATTGCAGCAAGGCGCCCGCCGCCCCCAGCGCCGCGCCCAGGTCGTCCGCGCCGAACCCGCGCAGGTCGCGCGTGCCGAACTGCTCGTTGAGCAGGCGCCGGGCCGAACCTGGCTCGAAATGCCAGGCCGGGCGCGGCCGGCCGCTCAGCCCGCCGGTGTCGGGCGCCGCCTCTTCCGGCAGCAGCAGCTCGCTCGGCCGCAGCCGGTGCAGCTCCGCCTGCCAGTCGGCGGCGCGCTCCGTCTCCAGCAGGGAGAAGCGCCCGGACGACAGCTCCAGCCAGGCCAGGCCGTAGCGGCCCTGTGCCGCGCAGGCCGCCGCCAGCAGGTTCTGCGCGCGCGGGTCGAGCAGCGCTTCCTCGGTGGCCGTGCCCGGCGTGACGATACGCACCACCTCGCGCCGCACCGGACCCTTGTCGGCGCCGACCTCGCCCACCTGCTCGGCGATCACCGCCGATTCGCCCAGCTTGATCAGCCGCGCCAGGTACTGCTCCAGGCTGTGGTGCGGCACTCCGGCCATCACCACCGGCGCCCCGGCGGATTCGCCCCGCTTGGTCAGCGTGATGTTGAGCAGGCGTGCCGCCTTGCGCGCGTCGTCGTAGAACAGCTCGTAGAAGTCGCCCATGCGGAACAGCACCAGCGTGTCCGGGTGCTGTGCCTTGATGGCCAGGTACTGCTGCATCAGCGGCGTGTGCTGGGCAGAAGACGAGGGCGATTCTCCTTGCTGATGCCTGTTATTGTCTGTGTGACTCATTGATATTGTTTGGAATATTGCCGGCGGATTTCGCTGCGGGCGTCTCCGGTCATCGATTGGCGCCGCATTTCCTCAACTATAATTCGGCCGCTGTTGTCGCGGAACGCTAAAAGACCTGGTCACGCTTTCGCTCGGTACGGTAACAGGTCGGCGAAGCCCGGTTGGAGACCTGCATGAGTGCGCTGACTTCCATCATGGTCGTAATGTCCGAACGCCGCGCGACGCCCGCCTTGCATCGCGCCGAGGCTTATGCGCGGCGCAGCGGTGCGGCTCTCCACCTGTGCCTGTTCGATTACTACGCGCCGATCGACTACGCGAAAGGGATATTTGGAAGAGAGGTCGCGGACCGGGCACGCCGTGACTTCATCGACGAGCGCATGCGTTGGCTGGCGGAGCAGGCCAAGGGCCTGGCGAGCCAGGGGCTCGAAGTCGACTGCGACGTGATCTGGGCTGCCGGCGGCTATAAGGCCGTCATCGGCAAGATACTGGAATTGAAGCCGGGTCTTGTCATCAAGGATATCGCCTGCGATCCGTACGTGGCCGCCACCTTGCATCCGTCGGGCAGCGACTGGAAGCTGATTCGACTGAGCCCGTTCCGGTTGATGCTGGTGCATCCGAAGTCGAAAGTGCTCCCGCAACGTGTCCTGGCGGCGGTCGACGTGAGTGTGGCCGGAGAAGCCAGGGGTCTGAACGTACGGGTGCTGGAGGCGGCGCGAAACTGCGCCGAGCTGAGCGGTGCCGAAGCCGACGTCGCCTCCGTGTTTTCCTACGTGCCCGCGGCTGTCGAGGGCACGGACCTCATTGCCGATGCCTACGAGCGTATGAATGCGGCCCACCAGGAGGCGCTCGAAAAGTTCGCTGCGGCGAATCACATCGATGCCGGCCATGTCTTGCGCCGCAACGCGTTCGACGCGGCCGAAGGCATCGCGCTCTGCGCGCAGGAGTGCGGCGCGGACCTGGTGGTGCTGGGTTCGGCCTATCACAGCGGCCTGGACCGCTTGATGTTCGGCACCACTGCGGAGGCGCTCCTGCGTAAACTGGCCTGCGACGTTCTGCTGATAAAACCCGCCGGATTCCTCGATGAGCTGGCAAGGCATGTCGAGCTGCCACAACTCAAAGAGGCGAAGGAGGAGAAGGAGTAGGCCGATAACCGGCCCTGGCCTGGCTGCGATGGCCGGTCGCCCTCCCCGGGATTTTATTGGCGTGGCGTAAACTCGATGGCGGGAAGGGAGAGCTGCGATGATTTCGAACAAGCCGGCGGTGATCGTCGCCGCCGTCGTGGGGTTGGCCGCCGCCTGGGGCGGCGCGGTGTTCGGTGCCGGTTATCGCTTTGAAGCCCCCGACGTACTCGACCTGTCGACCGTGCAACCGCTGCTGCCCCTCGAGCAGGGCGATCCGATCGCGGCAGTCCCCCTTGCGGCTGACATCGCCACGGCGATCCTGGCGGCGCCTGAAGTTGGCAACGAGGCGCCCGGCCAGGTGCCCATGCTCGACGGTAGCGACAAGGTTGCGCGCAAGCAGGAGCAGGCGCGGATCGCCGCCGAGTCGACGGCCGTGCGGCGTGCGGGCAAGACGCTGACGATCGACACCGGGGCTGCCGGCCCGGTGAAATTCAGCGACCATGGTTCATCGTCCAGGGACGCCGCCGACGGCGAGCTGTTCCTGTACGCCGGACGCATCGGGGCGGCGTCCTATCACCGGGTCGAGGAGCGGTTCCTGGCGGACGTTCCCGGCTCATACCTGATGAACCCTGCCAGCGGCAGGATGGTATTCGCGCCCAATGGCAGCTACGTCGTGCAGCTTTCGCCCGACGGCAGGTGGCTGCTGAGCATGAGCCCGGGCGATACGCATGTGCTGCTGGTCGTGATGGCTCTCGCGGCCGATGGTCCGGGTCTTGCGCTGGTCTGCCGCAGCGCAACCACCAACGGCGCGCTCGCCGCCTTCAAGGGTTGGTACGATGCCCGCTCGCTGGACCTGGTTCTGACCCCCCTGGTGCTGGCGCCGGGCAAGCCGGGGCAGGGGGCTGCCGCGCTGCTGCCGTCCGAGCCCATTCCCGTGCGCCTCGCCCTCGACGATCAGGGCTGGCACCCGCAAACTCCGGACCCGAAGGCCCTGGAGCGGATCGGGTACACCTGCCGGCGCTGAGCCTCAAGCCGCGGCGCGGCGGTGGGCGTGCCTTATACTTGCCGTCCGCCGCAGAGCCGCGAAGGCGCGTGTGACTACGATGAGCAATGATGTTCCCCACGGGTGGAGCCCGGAATCCTGGCAGTCCCGCCCCGCCGTACAACAACCTGTTTATCCTGATGCGGAGGCGCTGCGGCTGGCCCTGGCCGAACTGGCCCGGCTGCCGCCGTTGGTGACGTCCTGGGAGGTCAACAACCTCAAGGCCCAGCTGGCGGAAGCGCAGGCCGGCAGCCGGTTCGTGCTGCAGGGCGGCGATTGCGCCGAAAGCTTCGCCGACTGCGAGTCGGCTCTCATCGCCAACCGGCTCAAGGTGCTGCTGCAGATGAGCCTGGTGCTGGTGCACGGCCTGCGCAAGCGGGTGGTGCGCATCGGCCGTTTCGCCGGCCAGTATGCCAAGCCGCGCTCGGCCGACACCGAGACGCGCGGCGGCGTGACCCTGCCGTGCTACCGCGGCGACCTGGTCAACGCGCCGGAGTTCACCGAAACGGCGCGCGCCGCCGACCCCCAGCGCCTGCTGGAAGGCCACAAGCGCTCCGCCCTGACCATGAACTTCACGCGCGGCCTGATCGACGGCGGCTTCGCCGATCTCCATCACCCCGAGTACTGGAACCTGGACTGGGTCGAGCACGTGGTCCACGCCAACGAGTACCGCCAGCGGGTCGAGGCCATCGGCGAATCGCTGCGCTTCATCGAAACCCTGGCGGGACAGACCATCAGCGACTTCAACCGCGTCGAGTTCTATACCTCGCACGAGGCGCTGCTGCTTCACGCGGAGGCCGCGCAGACGCGGCGCGTGCCGCGCCAGCCCGGCTGGTACAACCTGTCGACCCACTTCCCGTGGATCGGCATGCGCACCGCCGCGGTCGACGGCGCCCATGTCGAGTACTGCCGCGGCATCCGCAACCCGATCGGGGTCAAGGTTGGCCAGGCGATGAGCGCGGAGTGGGTGCTGCAGCTGTGCGAACTGCTCAACCCGGCCAACGAGCCAGGCCGGCTGGTGCTGATCCACCGCATGGGGGCGGCCAGGATCGCCCAGTATCTGCCGCCGCTGATCGAGGCGGTGCGCGCCAAGGGCCACCGCGTGCTGTGGCTGTGCGATCCCATGCACGGCAATACCCAGACGCTCGCCAACGGCCTGAAGACCCGCGCCTTCGCCGACATCCTGGCCGAGATCGAACAGGCCTTCGCCCTCCACGCCGGCTGCGGTTCCCAGCTCGGCGGCGTGCACCTCGAGCTCACCGGCGAGCATGTCACCGAGTGCCTGGGTGGCGCGCGCGATCTCAGTGCCAGCGACCTGGAACGGGCCTATCGTAGTGCGGTCGATCCGCGCCTGAACTACGAGCAGGCGCTGGAGCTGGCTCTGCGAATCGTGTCCATCAAGGGTGCGGCCGGGACCGCATAGGAAGGGCCCTGCCCGCATCCGTCGCGAGTGGATCGAGTGCCTGCGCTCGCTACGCTCTTGAGATAGGTTCTAAGCTGGGCCCGGCGTGTCCAGCACGGTCCGTATCATCCGGGCCAGGTCCTGCTTGCGATAGGGCTTGCGCAGCATCGCCCCGGGCGGCAGATCCTGCGCTTCCTGTCCTGGCGCCGCTCCCACGCTGGCATAGCCGGTGGTGAACAGCACTTTCAGCCCCGGCTGCAGCTGCCGCGCTGCGGCCGCCAGTTCGTAGCCGTTCATGCCCTCCGGCATGCCGATGTCGGTGAACAGCAGGTCGAATCGCTGCCCGGCCTCGAACAGCGCCAGCGCCGCCGGGCCGTGCTCCGCTGTGCACACCTCGTAGCCCATCTCTCTCAGTTGTACCTCGGCCACCATGCGAAGGTCGGCATTGTCGTCCACCAGCAGGATCGTCTCGCCGTTGCGGGGCACAGTTTCGGCCGGCAGCGGCGACGGGTCCGCGGTGGCATGCTGCTCCCGCTTGCCGGCCTTGGGCAGATAGAGCTTGACCGTGGTGCCGGTGCCGACCTCGCTGTAGATCTTGAGGTGTCCGTTGCACTGCCTGGCGAACGAGTAGATCATGCTCAGCCCCAGCCCGGTACCCTTGCCCTGCTGCTTGGTGGTGAAGAACGGTTCGGTGGCGCGCGCAACCACGTCCGGTGGCATGCCGGTGCCGGTGTCGGTGACCGACAGCACGACATATTCGCCCGCCAGCACGCCGGGATGCAGCGCGGCATAGTGCTCGTCCAGCTCCACGTTGGCGGTGGCGATCGCCAGCGTTCCCCCTTGCGGCATGGCGTCGCGGGCGTTGATGGCCAGGTTGATCAGGGCGTCTTCCACGCGCGAAGGGTCGGCTTGCGACAGCCACAGCCCGTTGGCGAGCGTGGTCGAGATGTGAATGCTTTCGCCCAGGGTGCGCTGCAGCATCGCGACGGTGCTGGGTAAAATGGCATTGAGGTCGATCACTCTCGGGTTCAGCGGTTCCTGGCGGGCGAAGGTGAGCAGGCGCTTGGTCAGCTCGGCGCCGCGCAGCGCCGCGTTGAGGATGGCGGTGGCCAGTTCCGTCTGGATCGGGTTGCTGCGCAGGGATTCGATCAGCACTTCGACGTTGCCGACAATGACGCCGAGCACGTTGTTGAAGTCGTGCGCGATGCCTCCGGTGAGCTTACCGATGGCGTCCATCTTCAACGCATGCAAGAGCTGTTGCTGCACGGCCTTGCTTTCGGCGCGCGTGCCGGCGTCGCGCAGGCCGCGCTCGATCGCCGGCAGCAGCCGGGTCAGGGCGTTCTTGGCCATGAAATCATGGGCGCCGGCGCGCATCGCCTCCACCGCCGTTTCCTCGCCTACCGTGCCGGACACGATAAGGAAGGGCAGGTCCAGCTCCGCCTGTCTCACCATGGTCAGCGCCGCCTTGGCGCTGAAACGCGGCATCGAGTAGTCCGAGACGACCAGGTCCCAGGTCTGCGCGGTGAGGGCGGCGGCCATCGCCTCCGGGGTATCGACCCGCTGGAACGACAGCGCGTAGTCGCCGCGCCGCAGTTCGCGCAGCAACAGGGCCGCGTCGCTCTCGCTGTCTTCGACGATGAGTACCCGCAGCGGTCGCTTCATAAGGGCCTCCGCGGTTCAGCCGCCGCGCGGTTCCGGCGGGGGGATGTTCAGCACCAGCCAGTACAGCCCGAGGTTTTGCACGGCTTCGGCGAATTGCTGGAAGTCCACCGGCTTGCGCACGTAGCTGTTGGCGCCGAGCAGGTAGCCTCGCATGCGGTCCTGCTCCTCGACGGAGGAGGTCAGGATCACCACCGGCAGCAGCCGGGTGCGGTCGTCGGCGCGGATGCGCTTGAGCACGTCCAAGCCGTCGATCTTCGGCAGGTTCAGATCCAGCAGGATGAGCTGCGGCAGGGCTTTCAGGTAGGCGCCGTCGGCGGGCGCCCTGCCGAACAGGTATTCCAGCGCCTCGGCCCCGTCACGTACCACCGCCACTTCGTTGCGGATGTTGCCCTTGCGCAGCGCCCGCAGCGTCAGCGTCTCGTCCATCGCGTTGTCCTCCACTAGCAGGATGGTGGTTTCGTTCATGCTGGCGGTTCTCCTGCAGCTTGCTCCACGGCGGGGCTGAGGGTGAAATGGAACTCCGCGCCGCGATCGACCCGGCCCTCGGCCCAGATGCGGCCGCCGTGACGGTGCACGATACGCTGCACGGTGGCCAGGCCGACGCCGGTGCCCTCGAACTGCTCGGCCGCGTGCAGGCGCTGGAACACGCCGAACAGCTTGGCCGAGTAGGCCATGTCGAAGCCGGCGCCGTTGTCGCGGACGACAAATGCACTGGCGCCGCCGGCGTCGGCGTAACTGGACACCTCGATGCGCGCGGGCTGTCTCGTCCGCGTGAACTTGAAAGCGTTGCCCAGCAGGTTCTCGAAAGCCACCTTGAGCAGGCGTGGATCGGCGCTGGCGCGGAGGCCTTCGGCGATCAGCCATTCGACCGGGCGCTGCGGCGCCTGGCGCTGCAGCGCTTCCGCTACGGCGCGTGCGATCTGCGTCAGATCGACCGGCTCCCGGTGCAGCTCGCTGCGGGTGATGCGCGACAGGTTGAGCAGGTCGTCGATCAGCAGCCCCATCTGCTGCGCCGCCTGTCGCAGGTGACGCAGATAGACTTTGCCCTGCTCGTCGAGCAGGGGTGTGTAGTCCTCCAGCAGCGCCAGGCTGAAACCGTCGATGCCGCGCAGCGGCGCGCGCAGGTCGTGCGCCACCGAGTAGCTGAACGCGTCGAGCTCGCGGTTGGCCGCCTCGGTGGCGAGGCGGCGCAGCTCCAGCTCCTCCAGCGCCGCCTTGAGCTGCCGGTTGACGTCCTTGAGCTCGTCGGCCCGCCGCCTCACCTCAGCCTCCATCCGGTCGTTGCGCCGCCGCTCGGAGCCGGCGGGGCTGCGCGAGCGGATGAACTCGGTGATGTCCTCGACGTGATGGATGATGAAGGCGACGCCGCCATCGGCGCCGATGACCGGCGTGTTGACCGGGCTCCAGTAACGTTCCTCGAACCCTTCGGCGTCGCGTCGTGGGATATCGTATTTCTGCACGCCCATGACATCCTGCACGCGCTGGTGCAGGACCCTCGCCAGGGAAGCGCGCAGGTCGCCCGGGCCGCGCACCACGGGTTCCTCCGGGTTGTCCGGAAACACTTCGAACAGCGGGCGGCCCACGATGTCGTGCCGGGATGTTCCGGTGACGGACAGGTACAGGTCGTTCACCGCGGCGATGGTGAACACCGGGTCGGTATGCAGCAGCAGGTAGGGGTGCGGTGCCGCTTCGAAGATCGACCGGAAATCCGCTTCCGCCACCTCGCCAATCGCGGCGGCCATGGCTGTTTCAGCGGAAACGGATCACGCTTTGCGCGTCGTTGGCGGGTTCGCGGCGCTGCTGCACCCAGTCCAGCATGTCCACGAACGGCAACGGCCGGCTGAAGTAGTAGCCCTGCAGGCCGGTGGCGCCGAGCTGGGTCAGCAGGGTGGCCGTCGGCTCGGTCTCAACGCCCTCGGCCACCGTTTCCAGGCCGATGCTGCGCGCCAGCTCGATCACCGATTTGACGATGGCGAAGGAGTCGGCCGAGCCGAGCGCATCGCCGACAAAGGACTTGTCGATCTTGAGTTCCGAGAACGGCATCTGGCGCAGCGCCTTGAGTGAGGAGAAGCCGATGCCGAAATCGTCCATCGCGAGCTGGAACCCCTTCAGGCGCAGCCGGGTCAGGATGTCGATCATCGCGCCGCTGTTACCCATCGCGACGCTTTCGGTCACCTCCAGGCAGATACCGTCGATGGGGATGCCGGAAGCGTTGATGAGCTGCACCAGGCGGTCGGGAAAATCCAGACCGTGCAGGTTGACGCCGGAGATGTTGACCGAGATCGGGATCGGGCAGCCCATCGCACTGAGCCGTGCGTGCTGCCATACGGCGGTTTCGAACACCCACATGGTGAGGCGGTCGATGACCGCCTCGTCCTCCTCGGCGATGCGCACGAAGCGGTCGGGCGCCACCAGGCCGAGCTTGGGATGGCGCCAGCGCAGCAGCGCTTCGAGACGCGTCACCACGCGTGTGGCCGACGACAGGATCGGTTGCAGGTGCAGTTCCATTTCCCCGCCCTCGATCGCCTGCATTACCGCGGCCGGGCTGAACTGGCCGTCGCTGTCCGCGGGATTCTCCAGCGCGTCCGGCACGGAGGCGCTGGACGCGGTTTGCCCCAGAGATTGCTCGATCGCTTCCAGCACTTCGCGGATCCGCGCCACGCGGATCGGCTTGGTCAGGGTGGCGATCACCGCCAGCCCCAGCGATTCCCCGACCTGGCGGGCCGATGCCAGCACCCGGGCGTCGAAGCCGCTGATGAGCGCGATGCTGCCGGTGAAACCCTGGCGGTTGAGAAAGCGCAGCTGTTCCACGCCGTCGCTGCTGCCGCCGAGCTGCAGGTCGAGGACGATGGCGTCCGGCGCGCGCGTCCGGAAATGCGCCTGGAACTCGCCGGAAGTCCCGGACGTTTCCACCGTCCAGCCACGGTCCCGCGCAACCATGCCGATGTAGGTCGACATGCCCAGCTCGTCATCCAGTATGAGCAGGTGCATGTCAGGCACTATAGCCCCGGTAGCAGGATTTGTTGAGTATCACCTTCGTATCTCCGATTAGTGGCCGCCGGGCGGCCGCGGATCGCCGCGGTGATTGCGCGAAGGTACGGTGACGGTTTGGAACGGCCGCCTTCGCGTCGTGTGGGACAGGCGATTCCCCTGATAATCCCGGCGTATCCTTTAGGCCTGCCCTATAGCCAGCATGTTGGCGCGTCCGCGCTCAAAAGACCGCCAAGTGCGTCACACTTCGCCGCGAGCGGCGGTTGCGAAGAGCTAAGCGGACAAGGAGCCGCAGCCGGTCAATAGGTCACGGTGACGGTGATCGTGTCGCTGTAGGTCCCGGGCTTCGGCGTGGTCTGCGCCTGGACGCGGCCGTAGACAGTGTAGTTCTGGCCACTGCCGTTGCCGGTACCGCTGGCCGTGCCGGTTCCGGAAGTGCCGTCGCCCCACACCGTGGCGTAGCTGGATCCCGTATAGAGCTCGTAGTGCACCACGGCGCCGCCGCTACCCGCCATCTGCCGGTCGGTGAGGCTGGCGCCGCTGGTAGTTCCCTGGCTGAGGGCGATGGTGTAGTTGTCGCTCTCGGTGCAGGTGGCGGTGATGGTGCCGTTGGCGGTCACCGGGCCGGTCAGCACGCCGACGCTGCCGCCGAAATTGATGGTGGTGGCGGACACCAGGCAGTCGTTGACCACGCTGGCGGTGGAGTTGAAGGCGAACGTGCCGCCCGAGTTGTTGGTTCCGGAGGTGCAGGGGGTCGGGGTGCCCGGCAGGAAGAACAGCGAATACGAGAAGTTGTAGCTGACGGCAGTCTCGCTGCCGCCGAAGCCCTGCAGGTAAGAGCCGGACGGCGCGGTTGTGTTCTGGCTCGACTGCAGGTAGCCGTAGATCGGTACCGTGACCTGCGTCACGCCGCCCAGGATCAGGCTGCTGACCGTCATGTTGACGACCAGCGGGTAAGGCGGTTCGCTGTAGTGGCTGCCCCAGATGGTGGTATGTGCAGAGTCCTGGTAAAGGTTGTAGTTCAGCGTATTGGCCCCGCTGCTCATCACCCGCCCCGGGGCGGCGCCGCCGATATCCAGGCATATGGAGAAATTGGCCGAGCCGGTGACCAGGAACGCCAGGCTGCAGGTCACCGTGATGCTGCTGCTGGTCGAGTAGTTGCTTCCGCCCACCGGATCCACGTTGCCGAAGGCGATGGTCGGGGAGGTCGCGCTACAGCCCTGGATCTGGGCCCTGACCGGCGCGCTGCACAGCAGCAGGGCCGCAAGGCCCAGCAGCGCCGGCAGGCGCAGCGGCGCGACGAAGCGGGGCAGGCCGGGGCCCGGCGCGGCACCGGATTCCAAATTGATACGGCTCATGACGCAATCTCCCGTATGACACCAAGGTAGCGCCGCATGCGCCCGCCGGCGCAGCTGACGCGGCGCAGCGGTATGCCCGGACCGACATTAGGACCCTCCAGGCGGTTCCAGGCATAGGGCTGTTGCATGAAGGTCGGCCTCATTTGGGCGCGCAGACCACGGGGCCGATGGTCGGCAGCGTGTTGCTGTTGGCGGGCGGGTGGTAATCGAACTCGGCGGAACAGCTCAGGTGCGCGCCGGGACCATTGTTGCGGGCCGCGAGGTGATTGTGCGCCTGCAGGTCCTCGATGAACGCCTGGCCGTCGTAGCCGACCACGAAGTCCTGGCCGGACTCGGTGTCCCTCACCAGTGTGCCGCTCGGCAATGGTGCGCCACTGCGGTCCACCAGGATCACGGTCGCCGCCGTGTAGTGGCGGATGGCGAAGTGGACGAGCACGCCGGCCTGGCTGCGTGGCGTGATGTCCAGCTTGTTCACCGGGATGCTGGCGTCCGCCGGCAGCACCAGGCTGTCGATCTCCAGGTGGTTGTGCTGGTAGGAGTTCAGGTCCGGGATGAGCAGGTGTCCGCTGCGGTCGGTGTTGCCCATCACCCGGTTCTCGTTCAGCACCGGGATGCCGGTGACGCCGTCCGTCGAGACCAGGGCGAAGCTGTCGTAGATATGGCGGGAAGGCTCGAACACGCGGTCCATGAACACCAGCCCGCCGTTGCCTTCCAGCGACAGCAACGTCTGGTCGCCGGCCTTCTGGGCGGAACCGGTGAATTCGCCGTATCGCCCCAGGTAGCCGGCGCGTGCCAGCCGGGTGTAGTTGCTGCTGCCCTCGTTGTCCTGCAGGCCCCATTCCCAGCCGCCGTTGTAGTCAGCCGACTTGACCACGTTGCCGCCGTAGTTGGTCTGCCCTGAGCTGCGGCCGCCGTTGACGAAGCCGACCACGCGACTGCCGAAGTTGATCGACAGGCCAAGCCAGAAGCCGTAGCCATGGCTGCTGTCGAAGTCCCGGTAGGCGTTGCCGAACAGGCTGCACCAGCTGATCACCTGCGCGGTATAGGAGAACGAAGCGATGCGCGACACGGGGTTGTTGTTGACCGTCGTCGTGTTGGTGATCAGGATCGGAGCGCCCGGCTGATTGACAGTCGGCGTGGACAGCGGAACCGGCAGCAGGGGATTCTCGGTATGGATGTAGCTGACACCGATGCTCTGCGTGCGCAGGATCGGCATCGACAAGTTGACCTGGTCGAAGATGCGTGGCGGCGGCGCTCCGCCGATCGTCGCCAGGTCGCGGTATTCGTGCAGGGTGCGGGTGGTCTGGGCCACGAAGCTGATGTGCGGCAGGATCAGCTGGTAGCCCAGGCTGGCCTGGTTGCCGGCGCTGGTGCCCACGCTGCCCGCGACGGCGGCGTTGACCACCCCCCACTGGCCCAGCCGCAGCAGCGCGCCCTCGCCCGCGTTGTACAGGCCGGCGGTGGCCTCGCCGTGGCCCTCGAAGGTGAAGGCGTCGGACCAGCCGTAGCGGTAGGTGTAATTGAAGCTGGGCGTTTCGCCGTAATCGAACGACTTGAGGCCGTAGTTGCGGCGCAGGAAGCCGCCCTCGAAGGAATAGCTCGACAGGCCGCTGGCGACCATGCGGTTGTCGATGTAGATGGGCACGGTGGTGCTGACCTGGCGGCCGAGCGCGTCGCGCACCACCAGTTGCGCCTGCCCCGCGCCGGTAAGCGCCACCGGGTTGTTGATCACGAACGGGCCGGTGGGCACCTCGCTGCTGAACTGGCGCACGTTGTTGATGTACAGGTCCACGGCCGAGGGCACCGCCGCGCTGCCCGACAGTGTCGGCACCGGAAAGGTGATCAGGTCCGGCCGCAACGAGAAGTTACGGCGGAACTGGAAGCCGCCCATGCGCACCGACCGCGACCAGCTCAGTGACGAGGAGATGGCATCGCCGGCCTGGGCGGTGGTAAGCGCCTGCGGGTCGTCGTAGTGCCAGGCGCTGTCCAGGCGGGTATAGGGATCGAGGGCGCCGCCAGCGCGAATCACGCCGGTGTTGTCGAAGATGCCGAGCGGGTTGAACAGACGCGCCTCGTTCAACATGCTGAACGAGGTCTCGGTGCGATGGCCACCCTCCAGGAACGCGTCGTAGTTGAGGACCAGACCGGTATCGGCAGCGGCGGCGGGCGGGTGGCCCGAACGCGCCCCGATCAGGTTCGGCTCGATCAGCTGGTTGGTGACCGTCAGGTCGATGGATTGCCGCGCGGCGTCGTAGCGGTATTGCAGGCCTGGAACCTGGTCCAGGGGCAACAGGCCGGCTTCGCCGGCCGAGGCGCGGTCCAGGCGGATGCGCTTCAGCTCCGGCAGATCCTTCAGTTCCTCGGTCTTGAGCCCGATCTGCTTGAGGTCCTCCACGTCGGCGAACAGGCGCCCGTCCTTCAGGTAGAACGGTGCCACCGTCTGTGTCGGTTGGCCGTTGAGGGTGACTTCGAGGTACAGCGGCGTGGAGAATGCGGGGTTGGGCGCCCCAGGGGGCTGCGCCGGCGTCGGCGGCGTGGGTGGCTTGCCGAGGTCCAGGGCCGAGGGGCTGGCTGCCCATGCCGCGTGCAGCGCCATCATCCCGGCTGAGGCTGCGGTTGCCAGGGCCGGGCGATAGCGGATCCCGGGCGCGGCGGTCGGGACCCGCGGACCGCGGCGCGGTGGATATTTCAGGCTCATGATCGGTTTATTGTTGGGGCCTGTTGCCGCGCTTTGCCTGGCAGCGTGCGTCCTGTCCCGGCGACCCGCCTCGCTTATGCGCGGTCGCACTTCCCTGTCCTCGCTCCTGCCTGGGCCTGGGTGCGTTCTGGTGCTCCGTTTGTGGTTGGCGTAGTCGTCGGTTAGTGGCTGCCTTCCACGCCGACCGGTGCCGGCGGCCAGGGGCTGGTATTGACCGTCGCCTGCACCTTCACGCCGGCGGCGCCGAACTTGGCCGGAAACTTCTCCGGCAGGCGCCACTCGCGGCCATTGCCGGCCAGGGCGTAGCCGAGCAGGCCGGCCGATACCTCGAAGCTGTCGCCGTCAGGCGCGGTGAGCTTGACCGCGCTGAGCTGCGCATGCGTGGCGCCATGGTTGGCCGCGGCGATGAACCAGCTGCCGTCGCGCTGGCGCAGGGTCCAGTCCAGCTTCGGCTCGGCCGGCGCCCCGCCCATCGGCACGAACACCGGGATCGAATAGCGCAAGCGGAAGTTCACGCCGCCGGTGACCTCGGACGGGGTGGTGCCGCTCTGCGGCGGGGGCAGCTCGTCGATCAGCAGGCGGTAGGTCAGTTCGTGGTCGGCCGGCTCACGGTTGAGCCGCACCACGCGTACCAGCTGCTCGGCCTGCGGCGCGATCACCACCATCGGCGGGCTGGCCACCAGCGCCTTGTCGGCCGGCTGCAGCGTATCGTCCTTGCCGTCCTGGCCCCAGGTGAACACCCGCACCTGGCCGGTCAGGGGAGCGTCTCCGGTATTGTGCAGGGTGATGCCGAGGGCCGGCTGGCCGGCCTGGAATACCAGCGTCACCGGCGAAACCTGCAGCGACGCGGCACCAGCCGGCGCGCCCAGCAGGGCCATCGCCAAGCCTAGCCAGCGTGCCCGGCTGCGGCGTCGGCCGCGCCCCGCAAGCGGGCGTGCGCGCGGCGCCGGCTCTCTTGCCCCATGCGAGTCATTCATGCCTACACCCCCGGATTCAGAAGGTCAGCGAAGCAGTAATAATTGAACTATAGCTGTCTGCGTTCGGCCTTTCCTGCGGAAGTATACGGCCATAGACCGTAAAGGTCTGGACCACCCCCGTTCCGATCCCGCTCACGTTGCCGGCGACGCCGGAGGCGTCCCCCCAGACGGTGGAGTAGGAGGGGTCCAGGTAGAGTTGGTACTGCAGCCTGTCGGTGTTGGCCGGGTCTCCGGCGGCCGCGAGCCGCCGGTCGATGGTGGAGTCCGGCACGTTGCCCTTGTCCAGGGACAGGGTGAAACGGGTGTTCTTGGAACAGCTCACGGTCAGGTGCGTCACCTGCAGCGAAGGTGCCACCTGGGGTTTGGCGCCGCCGACGGCATGTGCGCGGGCGTGCCCGAAGTCGAGGTCGGTCGCGCTGGACAGCAGGCAGTCGTTGTCGACGATCACGGACACCACGAACGTCGCCGTGCGGGTGGTTGTCCCTGCGGGCGGCACGGCGGTTTGTGCGCTCGCAGCAAGACACAGCAGTCCCGCACCCAGGCCGGAAGCGATAGCAAGGGTGCGGGACGTGCCTCTAGTCATCGACGATAGATCGGGTGCTCGCGGCTGCAGGGGCTAGTACGTGACCGTCGCAGTGATCGTCGTCTGGTAGGTGTCCGGCTTCGGCGTGGTCTGTGCCGGTACCTGACCGTAGACGGTGATTGACTGCGCGGTGCCGTTGCCGGTGCCGCTCACGGTGTTGGTGCCCACTGTGTTGCCCCATACCGTCGTCATGCCGGCATTGGAGTAGAGCTGGAAGCCCATCGTGGTTCCGGTGTTGCCGGCCGTGGTGCCCGCCATCAGCCGCGAGGCGACGGTCGAACCGCTGACCGTGCCGGCGTCCAGCCCCACGTTGTAGGTCGTGGTGTTGGAGCAGGTCACGCTGACCGTGGTGGTGCCATTCACCACCGAGGTCAGCAGGCCGACGCTGCTGCCGAAGTTGAGTGTCGAAGCACTGACCGCGCAGCTCGAAACCAGCGTGATCTGCACCAGGAACGTCGTCGTGGTGGTGCTGGCCTGGGCTGCCGGAACCATTGCTGCAGCCGCCAAAGTGGCGCAGATGCCGGCCGCAGTAAAGCGCAAATTTTTATAGTTGGTCTGTTTCACTGTTGTCTCCCTCTGAACATCCGTTGAATGTGGTGACTCTCGATCAAATCTCCCCGCCGCATTCCTCTTGCCGCTGATACCGTGCCGCGGCGCTGGGCCCGGTATCCCTTGCATTGGTTTCGATTCTCACGGCACAGGCTCCGCCCGCCGGCCTGCGCCGGAATCGTCCCTATCCAAATATTGTTGCCCGCTGGGCGAGCAGCTCTAGAAGGTGATTGTCGCCGTCTCCGTCGAGCTGTAGTTATCGGCGGTCGGGATGGTCTGGGCCGGCACCTGACCGTAGATGGTGATCGACTGGGCGGAACCGCTGCCGGTACCGCTGACCGTGCTGCCGCCACTGGTATCGCCCCAGATGGTGCTGCGACCCGAATCGCTGTAGAGCTGGTACTGCACCGTTTGCACATTGCTCCCGGTTCCGGCCAGCAGGCGCGCGGTGACGGTCGAGCCGGTGGTGGTGCCCTTGTCCAGGCTCAAGGTGTAGCTCGTGCCGTTGGAGCAGGTCACGCTCAGCGTGGTGGTCTGGTTGATGGGGCTGGTCGCCAGCGCGCTCGTCGCGGTGCCGAACGGCAGCGCGTTGGCGCTGATCGAACAGTCGGACGATACGGTCAAGGAGACCAGGAAGGTTGCGGTCTTGTTGGTGGCCTGCGCCGACAACGAGACGCAGCCGATGAAGGCTGACATGATGACCGCGCGCACAATCTTGCTGTAGTTCATGGCGGTTACACTCGGGGTTTGTTGGAACGCTGCCGCACAGGCACGTGGCAACGTGCATGCGCTTTGGCCAGGGCAAGGGAAGTCACGCAGCCGACCGCCAGGGCCAGCAGGATCTGCAGTGCGGCTACATGTGGCATCTGGACAACTCCCCATGAATTCGGATCGCTTGTGACGAGTCCTTCGTCACTGTCGCAATCCTATGCTTCACCACGCCTATGCAAGTGCAAACGACGGATCAGCGGTGGAGCCGGGAAGACCTTCGGCTTTGGGACCCACCAAGCGGCGCAGCAGGACGGATGAGTGGTGGCGAAGATCCCGTGTGCATTGGGGATTTTGTAGTTTTCGCGCGTTGCGACACAGCCCCATAGTGTGTTGATCGCCGGCTGGATTGGTAGGGCCCAGCAGGGGGTGTCTGGCACCGTTCTTGATGGCATGTCATGCCCGGCCGTCGCGGCAGGAGACGTGCTTGCTGCGACCAAACAGGCGTTAACCGGGCCCGCTTCGCGCCGGATTGGTTAATCTGTGTGGGAAAAACACACCATGAGCTATTTCTATGCAAACCCGGGCTAACCGGCGGCGGATCGCCGCCGGGCTGATGCTCCTTTCCGGCGCCACTCACGTCGCGCAGTTATGGGTCTATCCAGGCCAAGCCGATGTGATCGGCGCAGCGGTCTTCGGCGCCCTCTATTTCCTGCTGGGTCTTTACCTGTTACAGCCCAAGCGTGCCGCACTGTGGTGCGCAATAGTGTTCCCGCTCATCGGCGGCAGCCTGGGCCTGTACCGCTACCTGATGGTGCGGCCGAATCCCTTCTCGTTGTTCCACGTCGCCGTCGACGTGGCGGTGATCGCGCTCTGCGTATCGCTGTTGCTGCGCCGTACGGGCAGCGCGTAGCGGCTAGTGCTGTCCCTTGGCGGCCGCCAGCTGCTGCACCGCGGCCAGCGCCTTGGCGACGTTGTCGGTCGGCGCCAGGCCCCCCAGCGTCGCGGCGATCCTGCCGTCGGGGGTGACCACGTAGGTGGTGCGCTCGGCGAAGCCGTGGTCGATCTCGACCCCGCGGGTATCCTTGATTCCGGGCGCCCCTTCCTTCACCTTCAGATCGTAGGAACGCGCGATCTTGCCGTCGGCGTCGGACGCGACCGCGATCTTGCCGGCGCAGTAGTTCGGGTCGGCGGAGAAGTCGTTGAGCCGGGCGATGCTGTCCAGCGACACGCCGATGATGCTGGCCCCGGCCGCGGCGAACTTCTCCTGGTTGATGGAGAACGTGTGCGCCTGCAGGTTGCAGCCGCCGGTGTAGGCGGACGGGTAGAAGTACACGACCACCGGCCCCTGCTTCAGCGCCTGCTTGAGCGAGAAGGTGAAAGCCTTGCCGGCGAGGGAGGCCGGCGCCGTGAAGTCGGGAGCGGTATCCCCTTCCTTCAAGGCAGCGAGGGCGGGAAGCGCCAGGACGCTCGACAGCAGCCAGATCAGGGAATGTCGCAGGTATCGGTTCATTGGTCCGCTCCGCAAAGCCCCGGGGGGACGGGGCGAAGGCACGACAGGGCAGCAGGAATCGTGACGGTTTCGCGAGGGGAATCCCCCCTCTGGTCCGATTCAATTTTCTTATAAGTCAGAAATCGCCCCGTTTCAATCGGCCTCCCGCTCGCCGGATGCTGCCTTCGCAGCGGGCCGGTTCAAGGCGGCGAAGCGGCGGGAGGCGGCGGCGGGGGAGGCGGTGGCACCGCGGTGCCGGCCGCGAATCCCGGCACCTGGTTGCCCCTGGCATACATGCACTGTTCGTAGGCAACGTTGTAGCGGTACTGCAGGTATCCTGCCGAACGGTTGCCGCTTTCGGCACCGATGGCTGTGCCGGCCAGCAGGCCCACGCCGGCCCCTGTCGCGGCGGCTTCGCCGCCCCGGCCGATCAGGGCGCCGGCGGCCGCACCCACGGCGGCGCCGGTGACCGCTCCCGCGGCAGTCGAACTTGCCGCCGCCTCGCCGGGCGACTGGCCGATCTGGCTCTGCGCGTACTGGCGGCACACCGCATCGTCGGCCTGGAATACCTCGAACGGCTTGTACGGTCCCGGCATGGTCGCCACGGTGGGACCGCTCGGCATCTCGGCACAGGCCGACAACAGGCATGCGGTCAACACGCAGGCTTTCAGGGCGCGCATGACATTCCTCCGGAATTTCGGGCAACGGGTGGAAAACCGGCGCTACGCGTTGCCGGGACGCCGCCGACCCGGGGGCGGGCTACCGCGCGGGTCCGGGTGGCACGGCGGGGACCGTGCGCCAGGGTTCGGGACACTGAGCGACGCGGGGATAGTAGTCTCTCGCCGACTCGCAGTAGTACCAGCTTGCCGCGGGCGGCGGGGGCGAAGGCGAAGGTTCCGCCACCACGGCGGGCGGCGCGGAATAGTAATAGGGGTAGGCATAGCCCGCGTACGGGCTGTAGTACGGGTAGCCCCAGTACGCCGCGTCCCAACCCAGGCCCAGGCCCAGCCCCAGTCCCCACCATCCCCAGCCGTCGTGCCCGCCGCCGTCGTGCCAGCCGCCGCCGTGCCAGCCCGGTTGGCCGTGCCAGCCCGGAGCGCCATGCCCGCCTGGAGCGCCATGCCCGCCACCGCCACCACCGCCCCGGTGACCCTGGGCGCCCGCGGGCAGCGCCAAGCTGCATCCGAGCAGCGCCACGCCCAGCGCGATGTTGAGTTTCAACGATGTCTTTTTCATGGCTGCATCCTCGGCAAACGGGTCAGTGTTCGCAGCATGGTCCTTCGTGCTCCTCGTCCATGGCACCGTGCCCGAAGCCATCGCCGCGATGCATGTCCATACCCATACCCATACCCATACCCATACCGTCGTGCCCGGCCATCCGGTGGGACATCTCGTGCCAGAACAGGTCGAAGATGGTTTTCTGGTTTGTATCCAGCGTGTCGTAAAAGACCTTGGTGCGCGTCTGGGCCGCTTCCAGTTGCGCCAGGTGCTCCTGCATCCACTTGAGGTGGGTGCGCAGGCGATCGACGCCGCGGCCCATCTGCTCCGGTGTGGTCAGGTCCATCGGCGCCGCGGGTTCGCGCACTTCCTTTCCCTGCTCGGCCTTGCGCTGCTCCAGGTTCCGACGCGCATCCGTCAGCACGCCTTCCGACCATGTCTGCCACCCCGCCACCTGTGCGGGGCTCAGGTTCAGCTTGCTCTTGAGCTCGCTCAGCGTGTACTGCGTGTGCTCGATCCAGTCAAAGCCGTGTTCCTGCATCCGCGCGGACGCGGTCGGCTTCGGATCGTCGGCGAGGACCGGCGAAGAGTGTGCCAGCAGGACCCAGGAACCGAGGATAAGACCCAGACGGATTGCGCCTGACCATTTCATGCGGATTCTCCTGAGAGCTGATGGAGCGCCGTTGATACCCGCTCCGCGGATATCGGCGCTTATAAAACTCATGATGCATTGGCCGCCACCGCGCGGCATTGACCTGGGTCAAGAACCCGTTAAGTAGGGTTAAGCACCCGGGTTCCGGGCGGAACAGGGAAACGAGCAAAAAAAAGCCGCGGCAGTGGCCGCGGCTTTGTTGCTGCTTGTGTCGCTTTACAGGGGGCGGATCTTCGTCGCCTGCATGCCCTTGGGGCCGCGCGCGGCGATGTACTCGACGCGCTGGCCTTCAGCCAGGGTCTTGAACCCGTCGCCCTGGATTTCCTTGAAGTGCGCAAAAAGGTCTTCGCCGCCGTCGGCCGGCGTAATGAAGCCGAACCCCTTGGCGTCGTTGAACCATTTCACGGAACCGGTTGAGACATTACTCATGATGACATTCCTAATAACCACTTAAACGGGCAACCCGCCCGGGAGAGGCAAGCGATCAAGGAACGTATCGAGAGGATTACATGTCGCCACGAGAGTGGCTGTGAAATCGAACTGACAACACTGCTTGAAACGACTGCGCTACGCACTTTACAGGAAAAGGGGGCCTGCAGCAACGGGCCGCTTCCGCACGCTATCTGCTTGCGCGGGAATCGGTCCGGAAAAATGCGGCGTCCACGCAATCCGGCCGATTGCGGATGCGCAGCCAGTACTCCTGCCGCGCGTCATCATCGATATCCACGAAGCCGCCATAGAGCTTGTCGCGACCGTTGCCTTTGGGCTGTGTCACCAGGTACGGCTCGCCGGAGCCGGCATCGAAACAGTTGTACGGGCCGCAGGTGGACATCTGCAGGACCTTGCCGCCGTAGTGATAGACACGGCAGGACTTCGGGCGCTCCACCCAGCCGATGCGTCCACGGCCACCGATGGCCTGCGACTTGGCCTCGATGTACATCAGCTGCTTGTTCATCCCTAGGTTCCCTAGCAGTCGACACCTTCCCGGTTGCGCATTTCGTCCTGCTGGCGCGTCGGTGAGACCTCGTAGTCCCCGTTGTTCGCGCGTTGCGCTTCTTCCAGGTGATATTTGCCGTCGACGCCGAGGAATGAACCGGCGTAGTGATAACAACCGTCCTCGCCGCGAAAGCAGCCGCGAGGATGGTATTTGCCATCCAAGCCCAGGAAGGCGCCCGGCGGATGATAACGGCCGTCTTCGCCCAGGAAGGAATGGGCCGGATGATAATCGCCATCGACGCCCAGGAAATGCCCCCGCGGGCGATATACGCCATCGCCGAACAACACGTGTCCCTTGGGATGGTATTTTCCGTCGCTCCCCAGGAATGACCCGGCCGGGTAATACTCGGAATCGACACCACGGAAGGAACCCTTCGGGTGATAACGTCCGTCCTCGCCGAGGATCGAGCCGGCAGGGTAGTAGTTGCCATCGATGCCGCGCATGCGGCGGGCGCTATACATGGTCTGACCCAGTTGATGAACCCGGGGTGGTGGCGCTACGGAACCGCGCGTTATGGGAGGGACGATCGCACCTCAGCGCCGAAGCGAGGCGTCATCGAGTGTTGGAGCGTCCGGTTAAGGCGATACGCCTGCTGCTTCAGCCAGAGCAGCTGATCCCCAGCATACGCCGGAACGCAGGAGTATGCGAATTGCCCCTTCGCAAATAGGCGTATAGTGATCCTACCGTGCTGTCGCGGTGTTCACTCTGGGTTTATCCGTATGGCGCGCAACACGGTCGAAGATTGTCTTGTCCACATTTCGAGCCGATTCGATCTGACGCTGATCGCCGCCAAGCGCGCTAGACAGCTGGCCAGGGGCGCGGACGCCAAGGTGCCGCGACAAGATCACAAGTCCACGGTGCTGGCACTGCAGGAGATCGCCAACGGCGAAATCACCGCATCGGTCCTGGCCGAATCCGATTTGCCCGTGATTCCGATGCGTGGCATCGACGAGGAGCTATTACTGCTCGGTCACCTCTGATTCGTTTTCCGCGACGGCGATGTGCACGGCGGCAGCCTTGGTCGACGCATCGGGAGGGAAATATGCTCAAGCTGGCAAGGAACGAAAAGAGGCAGTAAAGGGGCATCGGCGTCGTTAACGCCAAGCGCGCAGTCTCCGAATTTCCATATCACTCGTTTTCGGCGAACCGTCCGGTTTCTGCGGAAAACGTTCATTCGATCTTCAGGCGGCCTCAAATCGAGCGGCTCTGCGAGGAGCTTCCCCGCTCGTCGGTTCGCATCCAATTCACTGCACAGGGGAGTATGCTGGCTCACGCCCGAATGAATGCCACTCGCGCGCTGCGCCCCGGTTTCCTGGAGGAACAGATATGCGCGAGCTGACCCAGATGGATCGTCTCTGGCTGGTGGCTCAGGCCCACCGCGGCGGAAATCTCGTCATCTCGGCCTCATCCAGAGAGCGCCTGCGAAAAATGGATCTCATCACCACCCGCCACAACCGCTCGGCCGGGCTGACGCGCCTTGGCTATGAGTTGGCGCTCCGATTGAAACAGCAGATGAGATCTTCTGCCCACGCCGGCGCGGTCCTGGCCACCAGCTTGCCCAAAGGCAATATAGGAATCAGTCCATGAGCGAATACACAGATACGGGAGCCGCCGAGTTGGCGGGCAGTCCGGTGCCGACCGCTGCTCGGCCCACGCTATCGAAGCGGCAGATCAAGGCGCTGGCATTTGCCAACGAGCGCCTGACCAGGCAAAGGTGGAAACACATGCTGCCCGATGCAAGGGCCTTGTGGACCAAAGTACCTGCCGAGGACCTGACGAAAGTCAACGGCAACATCCATGCGCTGGCCGGTCTGGTCCAGCTGCGTTATCACACCAGTCGGGAGGATGCGGATCGGCAGGTGCAACAGTTCTTTCTGGAGCACCCGCCGACGGCAACGGCAGAAGCCACCAGGCCCTGAGAGCCGCGCGTGCGCTGAAGTATGCAGGTTGCAGATCGTTGGCGTAGAAGACTGTAGATCATGCAGCAAACGAAAAACCCCGCATTTACGCGGGGTTATCGTTTGTTCCGGGTCACTCCGGAACACCTGTCTGGTGGACGGTACAGGGATCGAACCTGTGGCCCCCGCCGTGTGAAGGCGATGCTCTACCGCTGAGCTAACCGTCCAAGGGGACGTATTCTAGGGACGTGACCGCGCCGACGCAATGCCGCCAGCCTCAGGCGCTTTCCGCCTCCGGGATCTCCAGGCTGAAGCTCATGGCCGCGTCGTCGTAGGTGAACAGCTCGCCATAGCGGCCCCACATGGTGACGGCACGCAGGGTCTGCTCGGCGGCGCTGTCGCTGAGGTAGTCCTCCAGCTCGGACAGGAAGCGCACCGCCGGCGCGCGGTGGCCGGGGCGTTCGTCCAGCACGCTCTTGATGTGGGCGGCGAGGGGGATGCGGGTGAGCATCTGCTTGGCGAAGCTGACCTTGCGCGCCTGGGTGTCCGCCAGGGCGAACTGCTGGCCCAGCGGGGTGAGGTGCACGTCGCCCGTTTCCAGTTCGGCGTAGCCCAGCATCTGCAGCGACTCGGCCAGCGGGAACAGCTCGTCCACCTCCAGCGCCAGCGCTTGCGACAGCGCCGGCATGTCGGCGCGGCCCTTGTAGGTTTCCGAGGCCAGGGTTTCGATCAGGCCGGCCATCAGGTTGGTCGACACCTCGGGGATGCGCTCGCCGATCGACAACACCGTGGTCTTGCCGGCGCCGGCCTTGACCGTCATGCGGGCGTAGATGTCGTCCACCAGCTGGCGGAAGCGCGGATCGAGGCGGTTGCGCGGGTGCTTGAACGGCACCTTGATCTCCGCCACCACGCGGCCGGGGTTGGCGGAGAACACCAGGATGCGGTCGCACATGAACACCGCCTCCTCGATGTTGTGGGTCACCAGCAGCACCGACTTGATCGGCAGCTTGTTCTCCATCCACAGGTCGAGGAAGTCGGTGCGCAGGGTTTCCGCGGTCAGCACGTCGAGCGCGGAGAACGGCTCGTCCATCAGCAGGATGGTGGGGTTCATCACCAGCGCGCGCGCGAAGCCCACGCGCTGGCGCATGCCGCCGGACAGCTCGCGCGGATAAGCGTTGGCGAAGCCGTCCAGGCCGATCAGGTCGATGGCGCGCAAGGCGCGGTCGCGCATCTCGTCCGGCGGCAGGCCCTGCGCCTCCAGCCCGGCTTCCACGTTCTGCAGCACCGTCAGCCAGGGGAACAGGGCGAAGGACTGGAACACCATGGCGATGCCATCCGCCGGTCCGTGCAGTTTCTCGCCGCGGTAGACCACCTCGCCGTCGGAAGCGCGGATCAGGCCGGCCACGATGCGCAGCAGGGTGGACTTGCCGGAGCCGGAACGGCCCAGCAGGCCGACGATCTCGCCCTTGTGCAGGTTGAGGTTGACCGACTCCAGCACCACCAACGGGTCGCCGTGCGGGCGGCGGAAGTGCCGGCGTACGCCGCGCACCTCCAGCACGGTTTCGGCGGAGATGGGGGCTTGCGCCGGCGCCGGTGCGACAGGGCTTTTCTGTTCGTCGATCATCCGGTTTCCTTTCTATTCCTCGACGCCCGCCAGCCGCTCCGCCGTGCTGTACAGCGGCCGCCACAGCACGCGGTTGAAGCCGACCACGAACAGCGACATGATCGCCACGCCCAGCACCACCCGCGGGTAGTCGCCGTCGTTGGTGGCCTGCGTGATGTACGCTCCCAGGCCATGAGCCTGCAGGTGGGTGTCACCCCAGGACACGATCTCCGACACGATGCTGGCGTTCCAGCAGCCGCCCGCGGCGGTCATGGCCCCGGTGACATAGTAAGGCAGGATGCCGGGGATCATCACCCGCTTCCACCACAGCCAGCCGCGCAGGTGCAGGTTGTCGGCGGCGTCGCGCAGGTCGTGCGGGAACACGCTGGCGCCGGCGATCACGTTGAACAGGATGTACCACTGGGTGCCGAAGATCATCAGCGGGCTCAGCCAGATGTCCGGATGCAGGTGGAAGCGCACGATCACCGCCACTGCCACCGGGAACAGCAGGTTGGCGGGGAAGGCGGCGAGGAACTGGGCCACCGGCTGGGCCATCGCGGCCAGGCGTGGCCGCAGGCCGATGGAGACGCCGATCGGCACCCACAGCAGGCTGGCAATGGCCACCAGCAGGATCACGCGCACCATCGTCGCCAGGCCGAGCAGGACGGCGTGGCCCACCTCGCCCAGGCCGAGCGAGTGACTGATATAGCTCACCGTCTGCCAGGCGCCGTAGGCAGCGGCCAGCACCACCACCCCATACCAGGCGATGTCCAGGGCCAGCGGCGTCCACGGCGGCAGGGCGAAGCCGCCCTCGGCCTGGGCGGCCAGGGGCCGGCGCGGCCGCAGCACGGCATTGATGGCCGTCTCGGTGGGCTGCCACAGGAAGGCGACGAAGCGCGAGCGCTGTAGCATGCGCAGCACCCAGGACTCCGGCTGCACCTGGCCGGGCTCGTTGTCGGCGCGGAACTTCTCGCCCCAGGCGATGAGGGGGCGGAACAGCAGCTGGTCGTAAAGCAGGATCACGATCAGCATCGCCGCGATGGCCCAGCCGATGGCGCCGAGGTTCTTGTCGGCGATGGCGGTGGCCACGTAGGAGCCGATACCGGGCAGGGTGATGCTGGTGTTGCCCACCGTGATCGCTTCCGACGCCACCACGAAGAACCAGGCGCCGGACATCGACATCATCATGTTCCAGATCAGCCCCGGCATGGCGAACGGCAGCTCCAGGCGGCGGAAGCGCTGCAGCGGGCCGAAGCGCAGGCTCTTGCAGGCCTCCACCAGGTCCGGCGGCAGGGTGCGCAGCGACTGGTAGACCGAGAACGCCATGTTCCAGGCCTGGGCGGTGAAGATGGCGAACACCGCCGCCAGCTCGGCGCCCAGCACCTTGCCCGGGAACAGGCCCAGGAAGAACGGCACCAGGAAGGTCAGAAAGCCCAGCACCGGCACCGACTGCAGGATGTCCAGGATCGGGATCATGATCCGCTCGGCGCGCTGGCTCTTTGCCGCCAGGCCGGCGTAGCCGATGCTGAACACCAGCGACAGCACCATGGCGGCGCCCATGCGCAGGGTGGTGCGCAGGGCGTAGTAGGGCAGGGCGGATGGGCTGAGGTCGACCGAGGTCTTTTCCAGCGCCGACAGCGGCGCCCCGAACTGCTTGGTGCCGACGGTGATCAGCACCAGGGTGCCGAACAGCAGGGCGAAGGCGACGATGTCCCAGGGGCTGGGCAGGTTGCCGCGGGCGATGCCGCGCACCGCCAGGTAGGGGTGCGTGACGATACGGCGGACCACGGCCGGCGCTTCCGCCAGCTCCTTCAACGTGATTTTGGGGTCGCCTCCGCCGATCCAGCTTTCCAAGGTCCGCCTCGCCGCAGATCAATCAACGCAAATCGAAAGCCGCATTCTATTGCAGCCGCAATGGATTGCGGTTGTTCGCGGCGGAAAATTTCCCGGCCTCAAGCGGCCGGGGTTGGCCGGCCCACGCAGTCGTAGACGAAGCCCTCGCTCTTCATCCAGGCCGGGTCGTAGAGGTTGCGGCCGTCGACGATCAGCGGCTGGCGCAGCAGCTGTTTGAGCCGGCCCAGGTTGGGGCTCTGGAATACGCGCCACTCGGTCACCACCGCCAGGGCGTCGGCGCCCTCCGCCGCCGCCATCGGCGAGTCCAGCAGGGCGAAATCCGGCCGGTCGCCGTAAATGCGCTGCGCCTCCTTCATCGCCACCGGATCGTGGGCGCGCACCTTGCCGCCATCGGCCCAGATCGCCTCGATCAGGGTGCGGCTGGCCGCCTCGCGCATATCGTCGGTGCGCGGCTTGAAAGCCAGGCCCCACACCGCGATGGTCTTGCCCTGCAGGCTGCCCAGGTGCTTGCGCAGCTTGCGGTAAAGGGTCTGCTTCTGGTTGTCGTTGACCTGCTCCACCGCCTTCAGGATGGCGGCATCGAAGTCGGCGTCGCTGGCGCTTTTCACCAGCGCCTTCACGTCCTTGGGAAAGCAGGAGCCGCCGTAGCCCGCGCCGGGATAGATGAAGTGATAGCCGATGCGCGGGTCGGCGCCGATGCCGATGCGCACCTTTTCGATGTCCGCGCCGATGCGCTCGGCCAGGTTGGCCATCTCGTTCATGAAGCTGATCTTGGTCGCCAGCATGGCGTTGGCGGCGTACTTGGTCAGCTCGCTGGAGCGCACGTCCATGACAATGACGCGGTCGTGGTTGCGGTTGAAGGGAGCGTACAGCGTCTGCATCAGCTTGGCCGCGCGCGGGCTGTCGGCGCCGACGATGATGCGGTCCGGCTTGTTGAAGTCGGCGATGGCGTCGCCTTCCTTGAGGAACTCGGGGTTGGATACCACGTCGAATTCCGGCGTCGCGCCGCGCTCCTGCAATACCTCGCGCAGCGCTGCGGACACCTTGTCGGCGGTGCCCACCGGCACTGTCGACTTCGACACCACCAGGCGGTAGCCATCCATGTGACGGGCGATGGAACGCGCCACCGCCAGTACGTACTGCAGATCGGCGGAACCGTCCTCGTTGGGCGGAGTGCCCACCGCAATGAACTGGTACAGGCCGTGCGCCACGCCCGCGGCGGCGTCGGTGGTGAAGCGCAAACGGCCCTCGGCGGCGTTCTTCAGCACCAGTTCGGTGAGGCCGGGTTCGTAGATCGGGATCTGGCCCTGGCGCAGGCGTGCCACCTTGGCTTCGTCGATGTCGACGCACAGCACTTCATTGCCGACGTCGGCGAAGCAGGCTGCGGTGACCAGTCCGACGTAGCCGGAGCCGAAAATGGTGATGTTCATGCGTGTCGTGATTCCAATGTGGGTTGCGCCGATCTGCGCCAATGGTAGCACCGGCGTGGTGCGCCGCCGGACGGCGCCCGGCGGGCATCCGGGCGGGGCCGCGGCGACATGGCGGTCCGCCAAAAAATGCGCGACCATACCGGCCTGACTGTTACCGGAATATTACGGAGGCTGCCTTGGACCCGAGAGTGCGCGAATGTCGCGTGGCGATGCGTAACGCCAACGATTATGCCACCTGGCGCGAGGCTGCCGCCGAGTTCGACCGCGTCACCGGCCGCGAGGACTGGCGCCAGGAAGAAGCCTGCGAAGAGTACGACTGGAAGCTGATCAAGAACCGCCTGCGCCACATCCGCCAGCTGCGCAGCGAAGGACAGGTGTCCAAGCTGGTCTACCACCTGCGCCAGGGCCTGTACTGGAACCTCGGCAACCTGTGCAACCCGGCCCTCTACGGCTATTCCCGGCTCGGCACCAAGCAGCTCATCCACGACTATGTCAACGAGGTGGTGGGCGTACTGAACTGGCTGTGCGACGGTGACTTTCCGGAATTCGAGCTGGCCGCCAAGCGGCGCTTCTTCGAGGAGACCGCCGCCTCCTTCGGCCGTTCGGCGCTGATGCTGTCGGGCGGCGCCACCCTTGGGCTGTTCCACGTCGGCGTGGTCAAGGCACTGGTGCTGGAGGACCTGCTGCCGGAGGTGATCTCCGGCTCCAGCGCGGGATCGGTGGTGGCGTCCACCATCGGCACCCGCACTCCGGACGAGCTGGCGGAGCTGCTCGATCCGGAAAATGCCTATTACCACTTCTGGAAGCCGCTGCCGCTGCGCGAGATGTGGCAGCGCGGCGTGCTGATGGACCAGCGGCAGATCCGCAAGGCCATCGCCAGCAATATCCCGGACCTGACCTTCGAGGAGTCCTACCAGCGCTCCGGCCGCGCCATCAACATCACGGTGTCGCCCGCCGGCTTCAACCAGTCGCCGCGCCTGCTCAACTACCTGACCTTCCCGCACCTCTACCTGCGCGAGGCGGTACTGGCGTCCAGCGCGGTGCCGTTCCTGTTCGAGCCGGTGCTGCTGATGACCCGCGACGAGTCGGGCCGGCGGGTGCCCTACATGCCTTCGCTACGCTGGACCGACGGCTCGCTCAAGTCCGACCTGCCCGGCATCCGCCTGCGGCGACTGCACAACGTCAACCATTTCGTGGTCAGCCAGACCAATCCGCACGTGATCCCGTTCGTGCGCGGCAGCCTGCAGCAGCAGAGCGCGCTCGGCGGCCTGGCCGACTTCGCCGCCACCCTGGCCCGCAGCACCACCCAGTACGCCATCACCCTGGGCCGCCTCAGCGTGCCGGCGAAGAACGTGCGCCACACGCTGGACTATGTGTCCTCGATCCTGGAGCAGGATTACCACGGCAACATCACCATCGTGCCCAAGCTCACCGCCTGGCGCTACGCCAACGTGGCCGGCAACCCGAAGATGGAGGACGTGCGGCGCTTCATCCGCGAGGGCGAGCGCGCCACCTGGAAGCGGCTGGAGATGATGCGCAACCAGACCATCGTGGCGCAGACGCTGGATCGCTGCCTGCGCCGGATCGACCCGCGCCAGGCCAGCCGCACCCCGCTGGTCGGCCAGGCGCGCAAGCCGAACCTGAGCGTGGTCCGCAGCAAGGAGACTTGAGACGCGGCCCGTAGGATGGGCAAAGCGCAGCGTGCCCACGCGGATGCGCACGGTGGGCACGGCCTGCGGCCTTGGCCCGCCCTACGACCGCCTTACGACCGCCTTACAGCTTCAGGATTTTTTCCAGCTGTTCCCTTAGCGCCGCCAGCTCCTGCTTCTGCTGGGCTACGCGTGCGCGCTCCTTTTCCACCACCTCGGCCGGCGCGCCGCTGACGAATTTGTCGCTGGCCAGGCGCGCCTCGTTCTTCGCCAGGTCGCCCTCGGTCCTGGCGATCAGCTTCTGCAGGCGGGCGCTCTCCGCCTCCTTGTCGATCAGTCCGGCCATCGGCACCAGGATCTTCATCTGGCCGAGCAGGGCGGTGGCGGAGTGCGGCGGGGTCTCGCCCGGCGTCAGCACGCGTGGCGCCTGCACCCTGGCCACCGCGCCGATATAGCCGCCCAGGCGCCGCAGCCGCTCGACGTCGCTTTCGGCGGCATCCTGGATCAGCACCGGCAGCTCCTTGCCCGGCGGGATATCCATGCCGCTGCGGATCTGGCGCACGCCGAGGATGAAGCTCTTCAGCCACTCCACGTCGGCCTCGGCCGCCTCGTCGATGCGGTCGGCCCGCGCCACGGGATAGGGCTGCAGCATGATGCTGGGGCCGCTCCTGCCGGCCAGCGGCGCCAGCTGCTGCCACAGATCCTCGGTGACGAAGGGGATCAGCGGGTGCAGCAGCCGCAGCAGGGTTTCCAGCACGCGCACCAGGGTGCGGCGGGTGCCGCGCAGTGCCGCCGCGTCGTCGAGGCGCAGCGCCGGCTTGGTCAGCTCCAGGTACCAGTCGCAGTACTCGTTCCACACGAACTGGTACAGCGCTTGCGCCAGCAGGTCGAAGCGGTAGCTGCGGAAATGCTCGGCCGCCTCCGCCTCCAGCTTTTGCAGCTTCGACACGATCCAGCGGTCCGCCTCGCCGAGCGTGCAGGGCGCGGCGGGTTCCAGGCCGACGTCCTGCCCCTGGCAGTTCATCAGCACGTAATTGGTCGCGTTCCAGATCTTGTTGCAGAAATTGCGGTAGCCGGCGGCGCGGCCGGAATCGAAGCGGATGTCGCGGCCCGGGCTGGCCAGCGCGGCGAAGGTGAAGCGCAAGGCATCGACGCCGACGGCCTCGATGCCTTTCGGATAATCCTTGCGGGTGGCTTTCTCGATCTTCGGCGCGGTCTCAGGCTTCATCAGCCCGGTGGTGCGCTTGGCGACGAGGTCCTCCAGGGTAATGCCGTCCACCAGGTCCAGCGGGTCGAGCACGTTGCCCTTGGACTTGCTCATCTTCTGGCCTTCGCTGTCGCGGATCAGGCCATGCACGTAGACCTCGCGGAAAGGTACCTGGCCGCGCAGCTTCTGCCCCATCATCACCATGCGCGCCACCCAGAAGAAGATGATGTCGAAGCCGGTGACCAGCACACTGGTGGGGTAGAACTTGTTCAGCTCCGGCGTCTCCTCCGGCCAGCCCAGCGTCGCCAGCGGCCAGATGTCGGAGGAGAACCAGGTGTCGAACACGTCCTCGTCCTGGTGCAGTCCCCAGTCGCTGATTGTCTTTATCGAATGCGTAGCAATTTCTGCAAACGACTCACGTTCCCCCGGCGTGAGTTCAAAAAGGCTCTTCTTTCGTTCTGTCTTTACTTCACCCGTGTCGCCATAAAACAACACTTCAGGTATCCATTCATCTAAATGATGCTTGGCCACAAAATCCTGAAGCAGCTTCATCTCGTCTTTAGACGAAGTGCCATTTGCAAAGGAATTGAGCGCCGCGCTCGCGGTGGCCAGTTCACTTCTGAATCTAACGTTCGCATCGTGCTCAGATCTCGCAACGTAGGCATTATTTGAGGATGAGTACCAGGCCGGGATGCGGTGGCCCCACCAGAGCTGGCGGCTGATGCACCAGTCCTGGATGTTGCGCAGCCAGTGGAAGTAGGTGTTGCTCCAACCCTCCGGTACGAACCTGATGCGGCCGTCCTCCACCGCCCGGATCGCCGGTTCGGTGATCGCGGTCCAGCCACCGGGGCGGCCGTCGGGCAGGTTCTTGCGGGTCAGGTCAACGAACCACTGGTCGGTGAGGTAGGGCTCCAACACCACGCCGGTGCGGTCGCCGCGTGGCACCTTCAGCTTGTGGTCCTCGATCTTCTCCACCAGCTGCAGACCTTCCAGGTCTGTAACTATCCGCTTGCGCGCTTCGAAGCGGTCAAGGCCGCGGTAGGCCGCGGGCGCCGCCTCGTTGACCTGGGCGGTGGGAGTGAAGATGTTGATCAGCGGCAGGCCGTGGCGCTGGCCCATCGCGTAGTCGTTGAAATCGTGCGCCGGCGTGATCTTGACGCAGCCGGTGCCGAACTCGCGGTCGACATAATCGTCCGCAATGATGGGAATCTCGCGATTGCACAAGGGCAGCAACACTTTCCGCCCGACCAGGTGCTTATAGCGCTCGTCTTCCGGGTGCACCGCCACAGCGGCATCGCCCAGCATGGTTTCCGGCCGTGTCGTCGCCACCACCAGATAGCTTTTCCCATCGTTGGCGGCGGCGCCGCCAACGAGCGGGTAACGGAAGTGCCAAAGCTTGCCGTTCTCCTCCTCCTGGCTCACTTCCAGGTCGGAGATGGCGGTCTGCAGCACAGGGTCCCAGTTGACCAGGCGCTTGCCGCGGTAGATCAGGCCCTCGTCGTGGAGGCGTACGAAGTGCTCGATCACCGCCTTGGAGTAGCCCTCGTCCATGGTGAAGCGCTCGCAGCTCCAGTCCACGGAATTGCCCATGCGGCGGATCTGGCGGGTGATGGTATCGCCGGAATAACGCTTCCATTCCCACACCTTCTCGACGAAGCGCTCGCGGCCCAGGTCCAGCCGCGAGGAGCCCTGCGCCTTGAGGTTGCGCTCCACCACCATCTGGGTGGCGATGCCGGCGTGGTCGGTGCCGGGCTGCCACAGGGTGCTCTCGCCGCGCATGCGGTGGTAGCGCACCAGCGCGTCCATCACCGTGTGCTGAAAGGCATGCCCCATGTGCAGCGTGCCGGTGACGTTCGGTGGCGGGATCATGATGCAGTAGGGCGCGCCGTCACCTTGCGGGGCGAACCAGCCGTTGCGCTCCCAGGTGTCGCGCCAGCGCGCTTCCACCGTGCGGGGATCGAAGGTCTTTTCCATGGATGTCGGAAGCGTCCCGGCCTACTTGGCCGAATTGGGCACCATCAGCGGCGGCGCCTGGCGCTCGCCGCAGTCCGGCCCGCGCGTGACGTCGATCTCGTCGGCCACGCCGTTGCTGGGAACGACGATCACCTGGTCGCGGTTCTCGCAGGCGAAGCCGATCCGGTTGGGCCGCCGCACGCAGCTCAGGAAGTGCGGCGCCTTGCGGTTGCGGCCCTGCTCGTCGATGAAATCGCCGGTGCGGTTTTCGCAATTGAAGCCCTGCGCCGACAGGCGCGCCTCGGCGGTCTCCATGGTGGTGCCCACCGGCACGCTGGTGTGGACGCGCTCGCTGGTGTCGACGTCGACGGTGTCGTTGTAGGTGCGGCTGAGCCAGCTGCAACCGCCGAGCAGGAGCGCGGCGGCGAGCCCGGTGGCGGTGCGGGCGGAGAATGCGGTCATGGATGCACTTGCCTCAAAGGTTGTGTGACGCCAGTTCGTAGCCGCGGTCACGGTAGAACTTGTAGCGTTCGCGCGATTTTGCGCGCTGGGCGGCATCGCCGTCGACAATTTCCATCACCCGCTCGAAGCGGCTGAAGAACGCCGGCACTTCCGCGCCCAGGTTGATCATCACCTCGTGGTATTCGTCGGGCGGCTCGGCGCCGCCGATCAGCACCGCCGGCAGCGGCTGCTGCAGCGGCGCCGCGCCCTGCCGCTCGTGCGGGACGAAGCTGCCCTGGCGGAAGCTCCACAGGGCGCTGTCGACGTTGCCCGACACTTCGCCGTCCGGCACGTAAACGTAGACCCGCTGCCCGGCGGAGGAGGCCTTATCGCACAGCTTGCAGGCGGTCATGACCGCGCCTTCCGGCGGTTTGCCGCCCTCGGGCAGGATGTAGAAGTCGATGCGGGTCATGGCTGCGCCATTGCCGTGAGGGGTGAGGTCGCGCCCTGCGGGCGCTGTGAGGAGTGAGGGGACAAGCTTGTCTCCTCACAGCCCGCGCAGCGGGCGACCTCACCCCTCACAGCCGCGCGCAGCGCGGCGTCCTCACTCTTCATGCTTCGCCGCATAGTTCAGCAGGTACTGCACCAGCAGCGGCACCGGGCGGCCGCTGGCCTTCTTGCCGGTCCAGGCGGTGCCGGCGATGTCCAGGTGCGCCCACTTCATCTTCTTGGTGAACTTGTGCAGGAAGGTGGCGCCGATGATGGCGCCGGCCTCGCGGCTGCCCACCGTGGCGATGTTGGCGAAATCGGCGAACTCGCTCTTGATCTGCGGCTCGTATTCAGACCACAGCGGCAGCTCCCAGGCGCGGTCGCCGCTCTGCTCGCCGGCGGTGAGCAGGGCCCGCGCCAGGCTGGACTGGTTGGCGAACAGGCCGGAGGCGTGGGCGCCCAGCGCCACCACGCAGGCGCCGGTGAGCGTCGCCATGTCGATGCACACCGCCGGGTTGTAGGTCTGCTCGGCGTAGGTGAGGGCGTCGCACAGGATCAGGCGGCCCTCGGCGTCGGTGTTGAGGATCTCGATGGTGTGGCCGGCCATGCTGGTGACGATGTCGCCCGGCTTGTTGGCCTCGCCGTTGAGCAGGTTCTCGCAGCAGGGCACGATGCCGACCAGGTTGACCGGCAGCTTCAGCTCCGCCACCGCGGCGAAAGTGCCGAGCACGGCCGCACCGCCGCACATGTCGAACTTCATCTCGTCCATCTGCCCCGCCGGCTTGATCGAGATGCCGCCGGCGTCGAAGGTCAGGCCCTTGCCGACCAGGGCGATCGGCGCTTCGCCCTTGGCGCCCTTCAGGTACTCCAGCACGATCAGCTTGGGCGGCTCGCTGCTGCCCTTGGCCACCGACAGGAACGCGCCCATGTTGAGCTTTTCCAGCTCGGCTTTTTCCAGCACCTTGGCCTTGAAGCGATAGGCCTCGGCCAGCTTCTGCGCCTGGTCCGCCAGGTAGGCGGGGGTGCAGACGTTGCCCGGCAGGTTCGACAGGTCCTTGGTCAGGGCCACGCCGCGGGCGATGGCCAGCGCCTCCGTCAGGCCCTTCTCCCCGGCCGGCAGGTCGCTGCGGCGCGGCACGTCGAAGGTCAGCCGCTCCAGCTTGGGCTTGGGCAGGTCCTCGCGCGTCTTCTCGCTGCGCATGGCGTCGAAGCGATAGCCTTCGCTTTCCAGCGCCAGGGTGGCCTGCTGCACGTTCCAGTGCAGGTCGCGGCCCTTCACCGTCAGGTGGGTGAGATAGTCCACCGCGTCGATCGCGCCGGTGGAGCGCAGGGTGCGCGCCACCGTGGCGTGCGCCTTGCGGAAAGCGGCCTCGTCGAAATCGCGTTCGCGGCCCAGGCCGACCAGCAGCACCCGGTCGCAGAACACGCCGGTCAGGTTGTGCAGCACCAGGGTCTGGCCGAGCTTGCCGTCCATATCGCCGCGGCGCATGATGCTGCCGATCGCGCCGTCGGTGGCTTGGTCGATGGTGGCCGCCGATTCGGTCGGATTGCGGCGGTCGAACACGCCCACGATCACACAGGCGACGCGCTGTTTCTCGGGATTGCCGCTTTTGACGAAATATTCCATTTTTTCTCAGTACCGCCCGCAGAACATCGAAAATGAAAACTGGCGCCGGACCGGCGGCACCCGCCCCCGCCTCGCTGCCAAGGCGTAGCGGTTGAGGGGCCGTAATGCTGATCGTTGACCGGTGTATGCTGACGCGCCGGTGATTGTAAGGCATCCGCGGGGTGCGGCGGGAGGATGCTGGCCGATTCCGGCACTCCCGCGCCGGATCGGTGCGTAAAGCTGTGAAAAATCCCGAATCCACGCCCTGCCGCCGCCGTTCCCCCGGCGCTAAACTGCGCAGCCTATGAACCGGATGGTGCTTGACCGCTACCTGATGCGCGAGGCCGCCACCGCCTGGCTGGCGGTGACCCTGGTGCTGCTCGCCATCATGCTGTCCACCCGCTTCGCCAGCGTGCTGGGCATCGCCGCGCGGGGGGAATTGCCGCGCGACCTGCTGCTGTCGGTGGCCCTGCTGTCGACCCTTCGCTACCTGGTGATCCTGATGCCGGCTTCGCTGCTGCTGGCGATCATGCTCTCGCTCGGGCGGCTGTACAGCGACAACGAGGTGGCCGCCATGTCCGGCTGCGGCGTCGGCCTGGGCCGCTTGTACCGACCGTTCCTGTGGCTGGGCGCGGCGCTGGCGGTGCTGACAGCGGTGCTGTCGTTCGCGGTCGGTCCCTGGGCCGGTCGCCAGGCCGATTACCTGGTGAAGGACGCCAAGCGGCTGGTGCAGTACACCCCCTTCGAGCCCGGCCAGTTCAAGCCCACCGCCGGCGGGCGCGCGGTGTTCTACACCGCTTCCATGAATCCGCAGGGCAACCAGTTCGGGCAGGTGTTCGCCCAGATCGAGGAATCCCGCGGTTCCAGCGTGGTGGTGGCGCAGCGAGGCGAACAGAGCGCCGATCCGGCAAGCGGCGAGCGCTCGGTGCGCCTCTACGACGGCTACCGTTACTACGGCACGCCCGGTGCGGCCGACTACGATGTGGTCAGGTTCAAGCAGCTCACCCTGCGCCTGTCGCCGCCGGCGTTCGACTACGTCAACGACCAGCGCGTGCTCACCCCCACCGCCGACCTCCTGGGCAGCGCCGACGTGCGCGACCGCGCCGAGCTGCAATCGCGCCTGGCGGCGCCGCTGTCGGTGCTGATCCTGGCGTTGCTGGCGGTGCCCCTGGCCTACCTGCGGCCGCGCCAGGGTCGCTACGGCAAGCTGGTGCAGGGCATCCTGGTCTACCTGGTCTACGCCAACCTGATCAGCTTCGGCGCCACCTGGATCGGCAAGGGCAAGATCCCAGCGGCGGCCGGCCTCTGGTGGGTGCACGCCCTGGTGCTGGCCGCGGCGCTCTGGCTGGTGGCGCGCCGGCAGGGGTGGCTGCGGTGAAAGCCGTGAGGGGGACTGACTTTTCTCCTCACAGCCCGCGCAGCGGGCCGCCTCACCCCTCACTCCGCACGGGGCTCCCATGAACCGCATGGACCGCTACGTCATCACCCACGTGATGGAGCTGACCGGCATCGTCGCGCTCGGGCTGGTCTCGATCTACACCCTGGTGGTGTTCGTGTCGGACGTCAACGAGGCGGGGCGGGGCGACTACGGCGTGCTGCAGGTGCTCGAATACAGCCTGCTGATGATCCCCAGCAGCCTCTACGTGCTGATGCCGATCGTGGCGCTGCTCGGCACCCTCATGGGCATCGGCGCGCTGGCGCGCACCGGCGAGCTGACCGCCATGCGCGCCGCCGGCGTCTCGCTGTCCCGCGTCGGCGCCGCGGCGCTGCTGGCCGGCGTCGGCCTTGCCGTGTTCGCCTTCTTCCTCGGCGACTGGCTGGCGCCCACCAGCGAGAACCTCGCCACCGAGATGCGCGACAGCGCGCGCGGCAACGGTTCCCCCGGCAAGTCGATCTGGCTGCGCGACGCCGACCAGGTGGTGCGCATCAACCGGCTGCAGAGCGAATCCCACATCGGTGACGTCACCATGTTCAAGCTCGGCGCCGACGGCGCCATGACCGCCACGCTGACCGTACAGGACGGCGTCTACGTCGACGGCCACTGGCACCTGTCCGGCGTCAAGCGCACCGACTTCGCCGGCGATCGCACAAGCGTCAGCAGCTTCGACCAGCTCGATTTCAACGGCGGCATCAGCCCCAAGGTGCTCAAGCAGTTCATCCTGGAGACCGGCAGCCTCTCCGCCAGCGGCCTGCTGCGGCTGATCGACTACATGGACGAGAACCACCTCGACGCCGCCAAGTACCGCCTGCTGCTGTGGCGCAAGCTGGTCGAGCCGATCACGGTGATCGTGATGATGCTGTTCGCCGTGCCCTTCGTCACCACCCAGCTGCGCGACACCGGCGCCGGGCAGAAACTGCTGGCCGGCGCGCTGGTCGGCATCGTCTTCTACGTGTTCAACAAGGTGTCGGTAAGCCTGGGCGACATCTACCAGTGGCCGGCGCCCCTGGCGGCAGGCCTGCCCACCGTGGTGATGGGCTTGCTGTCGTGGTGGCGCCTGGCGCGCGCCAACTGATAGTCACCCCGGCGAAAGCCGGGGCCCAGGGGGGGGCACAGCGCCGCGCTTCGCTGGATTCAGCGATCGCCAATTGATCAGAACTTCCCTAGGCCTTCGGCAACAGCACCATCTCGGTGCCGGCCAGCCGGTCGCAAGGCGCGCGACGGCGCGCATCCAGCAGCAGTGACGCCACCCCCGCCGTAGTGAGCGCCAGGCAACCCGCCAACACCTCGGAGCGGTACGAAATTTCGATCTTCCGCGGCAGCACCGCCAGCGCCACCGGTGCCAGGGCGATGCACCAGCTCAGCAGCAGCGCGGCGTAGCGCACCAGCGCCACCGGCCAACGCACCGGTGCGCCATCGTCGCGGCGCACTTGCAGCCGCCACGAACGCATGCCCAGGGTCTGTCCCCCGTGGGTCCAGAACCAGCCGAAGAACCACAGCCCGGTCAGCAGCAGGCACAGCGAATTGATACGGTCGTTGCGCGGCAGGCCGGTCAGCCGGCAGACCAGCAGGCTGGCCATCAGCGTCACCATCCACACCGCCAGCAGCAGCAGGCCGTCGTAACCGGCGGCGGCAAGGCGGCGCCACAGGGGAGCGGGGACGGTGGTGGAGGTCATGCGGGTTCGTGCGGGCAAGGGCGGCGCATCTTACTAGAATGTGTCCGCAACCCCGCGCGTTCGATCGCTCGGTACCACCTGCGGGCATGCCCGGACGAGTCGGTGGCCTGCCGGGATCCGAAGAGAATCTATATAAGATACTGAAATTGCTGCAAAATATAGTGCTGTTGCAGGTTCAACCGCTTACAGTGGTGGCATAGTTAAGGGATCGGTGGCAATTGCTGCAGCGCATCCTTGTCGTGACCTTCTACACTATCCAGGAGCCAAGCCCGAGATGATTGAGGGAGGTTGAGCCTAGCCCCGTCGTTATTTCACCAGCTCACGCTGCGGAGCGCGGTCAACTCCATTGACAGGATGACTGGGGCGCTGCAGGACGCGGAACCACGGACTACAGAACCTCGGAAAGAGACCTATTCATGTACGTAAGCAAAGTAATCCTTAATGACATCCGCGGATTTGCCGATCTTGATTTTAATCTTGTTCGCGAGGACGGCACCTACGCTGGATGGACAGTTTTTACTGGCGATAACGGATCGGGCAAGAGTACCCTGCTGAAGGCGATATCGATCGGCCTAACCGGCAAAGACACCGCCAGGGCTCTGCAGCCGAGCTTCAATCGTTGGGTCCGTGAAGGTTCCGCCACCAAAAATGCTTCAATTCAACTGGAGATTGTCCGGCGCTCAGAGGACGACACCTTGGTCTCATCGGGACAGGCCCCTGGTGAACGGTTTCCTGTCAAAATCGTGCTGGCCAACGGCGGCAAAGAGACAACGCTCCAAGTCGTAGTCCCGCCGAAGAAGCCCAAGAAATATTCGACGCCTGAACGAACGCTATGGTCGCCGGACGCCCGAGGGTGGTTTTCCTGCGGATACGGGCCGTTTCGCCGTGTCTTTGGAGCATCGTCGGAAGCCATGCAGCAAATGCTGGCCCCTTCAACAGCCCGTTTTGCGACAATGTTTCAGGAAGCGGCCTCGCTTGCCGAAGCCGACCGCTGGCTGCGTGACCTAAAGTACAAAGAGCTGGAGGATAAGCAGAGGGATAAATCAGCTGAGAGTGAGCCGCTCAGGATTTTGCTTCAGCTTCTAAAGGACGACTTGATCCCAAAGGGCCTTTCAGTAGATCGAGTCGACTCAGATGGCTTGTGGCTCGTGGACAAGAACGGCGTGCAATTGGCATGGGCCGAAATGAGCGACGGCTACCGGGCGGCGTTGGCGCTGTTGACCGACATCGTGCGGCACCTGATCAACGCATACGGCTCGGCAGGCCTTACTGCAACGGACGATCAGGGACGGCTCTACATCAAACGCAGCGGTGTCGTCCTTATCGACGAAATCGACGCGCACCTGCATCCCACGTGGCAGCGGGAGATTGGTTTCTGGCTGAAGCGTCATTTTCCGAACATACAATTCTTGGTCACCACGCACAGTCCGATCATCTGCCAGGCAGCCGATTCGAATGGATTATTCGTTTTGCCGGAACCAGCTAGCGGCGCTGCACCTCGTGCACTCACCGCTGATGAATACAGGAAGGTCATCGCGTCGCGACCTGACACAATTCTACTGACCGCTGCATTCGGCATGCAAAACACCCGTTCGCCAAAAGCGGTGGAAAGTCGAGCGAAGCTGGCTCGACTGGAGGCCAAGAAGCGGGCCGGCGCTGCCCTCAGCGCGGACGAGCGGCAGATGGAATTGGAACTTCAACTTTTTGCAGCCGCGGGCGAGGATGCCTAACCGATGCGACGAATCACCCGGAGGTCTCTACCAACGGCCACAGAAGGGTCTTTGAGCGATCGACAACGCAGCGCCGACGTCAAGCGCGCCGCCGGTACGCTGGACGTTCAGTCAGAATGGAAGAACGCCAGAAAGTCAAAGGCACTGAAGACCGTCCTTGGCACGCTCAGGGAAATGGCCGGAACGCGTGAACGCTGCATGTACTGCGGCGATTCGCACGGCACTGACATCGATCGCTTCTGGCCCAAGGCGCCCTATCCGGAGCGCCTATTTGTATGGACCAATCTACTTTTGGGCTGCACCGAATGTGGCCGGTTCAAGGGCGAACGTCTGCCGCTGCAAAGCGGAATTCCGCAACTGATCGATCCAACCGCTGAGGATCCCTGGGAGCATCTTGACTTCGATCCGGCCACAGGCAATATCGTCGCTCGATTTGATCCGGCAGCAAACAACTGGATGAGCAAGGGGACGGAGACGGTGAGACTGCTTCAACTCGACCGCCGGGAAGCGTTAGCGGCCGGCTATCAAAAGACTCACCTTCGCATCAAGTCGATCATTGCGCAGACCCTACAGGGGCCCGTGCCTCAGGCCGAGACTTTGATACAAGCGTTGCGCGCCGCTGATGACCACGGCCTGTCCGGCTGGTGCTTCCGGGGAGCCGGCGCGAACGAATCTCCCTTTCGCGAGTTTCGCGCGCAGCACCCCGGAACATGGGCCGTTTGCGAAACAAGCCTGGCGTGACGGCTTTGCTACTGGACCTCATTGGACGGCTTTGGACGGGCCTGGACGACATACCCAAGCAAGGCTGGTGGGAGGCTTGTTGCCGGTGCACAATAGCATCATGTCTACGCCCGTCATCGAAATGCGCGAGGCTGAACGCCTGCCACTCACGCCGGCCATTACTGATCGCGTCGAGACCAAGGCGAGTGACACGGGCAAGAAAGTACGGATTGAGGAGGTAGAAAGTTCCGGCAACATCTACGCCGACCTTGGATTCCGCTATGCCGAGGCGGTGAAAGTCAAGGCCGGCTTGGTGATGAAAATCGATGCGATTCTCAAGCAACGTCGACTGACGCAAACCCGCGCGGCAGAAATCACCGGCATCCCGCAGCTATCGGCAATCCTGCGCGGGCACTTCCATAACGTGTCCGAGCGCAAGCTGCTCGAATGCCTGATCGCGCTTGGGCAGAACGTGAAGATCGTCGTGACGCCGGCACGCCGGGGGCGGGAGGGCACGCTCACAGTGGCGGCATGGTTGAGGGATAGGCAGGTACGCACCAGCGCAGAAGCGTAACCCTAGTCGACATGAGTGATCCCACGACCGAATTGCTACGACTGCAATCCGAAAATGCGCGTCTCATCCGACTTCTGGAACGGAGCGGTATTGATTGGCGCGAACGTCCCGTTGCTGCGGCTACACCGGCAGCAGCACCGAAACCATCGCAGCTTTCGACCGATGAGAAGGTGACGCTATTCCGTCGCCTGTTCCGTGGCCGGACCGATGTCTACGCATTACGCTGGGAGGGCAAGTCCGGCAAAGCAGGCTATGCCCCAGCCTGCTCAAACGAATGGAAACCTGGCATCTGCGAGAAGCCGCGCATCAAGTGCGCGGAATGTCCACACAGGCAATTCTTGCCAGTGACCGACCGCGTCGTCCACGACCATCTGGCGGGCAAGATCACCGTTGGGATCTATCCGCTCTTGCAGGACGACACCTCCCATTTTCTCGCGGTGGACTTCGATGAAGCTGACTGGCAGGAGGATGCGCAGGCCTTCATGCGCTCATGCGCGGAACTGAAGGCGCCCGCATCGCTGGAAATTTCGCGCTCCGGTAAGGGGGCGCACGCATGGATTTTCTTTACGTCCCCGGTTCCGGCACGGGATGCGCGCCGCCTGGGTACCGCGATCATCAGTCACACATGCACCCGCACACGACAGCTGCGGCTCACGTCCTATGACCGCCTATTCCCGAACCAGGACACAATGCCCAAGGGAGGTTTCGGCAATCTCATCGCCCTGCCCCTGCAGAAGAAGCCACGCGAAGAGGGGTTCAGCACTTTCGTGGATGAATGGCTTCAACCCTACCCGGACCAATGGGGCTACCTTGCCACAGTGCGGGCGCTGGCCGCCGATGAACTGGAAGGGATCATCGCCAGCGCCACCGGCGGCGGGCATCCGCTAGACGTCACCTTCATCACCGAAGAAGACGAGGCTGAGCCTTGGCGACGGCCGACCCGTATTCCGAAATCCTTGCCTGGTCCCCTGCCCACAGCGTTGACGGTCACGCTTGCCAACCTGCTCTTCTTCGAGAAGGCGCAACTGCCACAGCCTCTGGCCAATCGCTTGATCCGGTTAGCCGCGTTCCAGAACCCGGAGTTCTACCGCGCACAAGCGATGCGCTTTAGTGTGTGGGACAAGCCGCGCGTGATCGGTTGCGCCGAAAACTACCCGAAACACATTGCCCTGCCGCGGGGTTGTCTCGATCCCATGCGCGAGCTTCTGCGCGAGAACAAGATCGCCCTGCACCTACGTGACGAGCGCTGCGCCGGCGAGCCACTAAACGTGAGCTTCGCCGGAAGCCTTCGGCCAGACCAGGAAGCGGCCGCCAGCGCCATGCTGCAGCACGAATCCGGGGTGCTGTGTGCGCCTACAGCATTCGGCAAGACCGTCACCGCGGCGGCGTTGATCGCCAGGCGTGGCGTCAACACGCTGATCCTGGTCCATCGCGCGGAACTGCTGAAACAGTGGAAGGAACGTCTCAACTCCTTCCTCCAGGCTGGCAAAGAAACTGTTGGCACCATCGGTGCCGGCAAGGCTCGTCCCACCGGCAAGATCGACATTGCGGTGATGCAGTCGCTGTCCCGGCAAGGAGAAACAAGCGAGCGGGTGGAGCAATACGGCCATGTGATCGTGGACGAGTGCCACCATCTGTCTGCGGTTTCGTTCGAAGCGATTCTCAAGCGCGTGAAGGCGAAGTATGTTCTAGGCCTCACGGCCACGCCGTTCCGTCGGGACGGCCAGCAACCAATCATTTTCATGCAGTGCGGGCCTGTGCGGCACACCGCCTCCAAACCGGCGGGCGCGCCAGCGGTGATGGAAGTCGTACCGCGTCATTTGCATGGCAGCATCGACGTTCCGGCGGAGGCGGGGATTCAGGATGTGTTCCGACAGCTAGCCGAAGATGGCGCTCGCACGACGACGATTGCCTCCGAAATCGTCAGCTTGGTCAATGCCGGCGGAAAGGTTCTGGTGCTTACGGAGCGCACAGAGCATTTGGATGCGATCCGAGCGGCACTGGAGCAGCGCATCAGCAATCTGTTCTCGCTGCATGGGCGCATGCCTAAGAAGGAACGCGCCGCCGCCCTCGCCAATCTGGAAGCTCTCCCGGGCGATGCACCGCGCGTGCTGCTGGCCACTGGAAAACTGATTGGCGAAGGCTTCGATCACCCGCCGCTAGACACCCTGGTGCTAGCCATGCCGATCTCATGGAAGGGCACACTGCAACAGTACGCGGGCCGCCTACACCGCGAGCACGCAACAAAGATGACAGTCCGCATCGTCGACTTTGTCGACACCGGCCATGCTGCATTGCAGCGTATGTGGGAGCGACGGCAGAAAGGGTATCGCACCATGGGCTATCAGGTTGTTGATGCGAGCCACGGAGAGGTCCTGACGATTCAGGACGATGTGTTTGAAGCCGGATAGCCGGTTGAATGACCGAGCGCGCCAGAAGCTGTCATCGCCCTGAACTATAGACAGTTCTTCGGCTACGAGAGCATTGCTATAGAGATCTTGGGTCGCCTCGCCTCGAAACGAGTTGAGATAGCGCGGGTTTGGCGGGCGCCTTCGGCGTGCAGAAGTGGGGTCACGCCAGCGCCGCTTCGCGGCGCAGAAGCCTTGATACACTACACAATCTCCGATAGCCGCTGGCGCCCGCGCCCGGCGCGGGTTTGGCTTTTTTGGGGGGGTGCCAGCCAAGAGCACCCCCCCCCCCCCCCCCCCCCCCCCCACCTCGCAAACCCACATGGCACGTGCGTTTCAGCGTAATCCAGGCGCCGCAAATTTGGTCCGGCATCGCTGCGCCGTCGCAGGCATCGGCCACGAGCCCGCCACCAGCGCGTTGCGATGCTATTTCGCGCTTCGGCCCCATCAAGGCCAAGCCCTGACGGGTGCGAACTGCGTTCGCAGCCTTGACCGGCCCGGATCGCGAAAATCCTCGTCTTCCGCGCCGGCGGCGGCCCCGAAGCTGACCCTGCGCACCGCGAATTTCACAGTGCGGCGCCGGGCAGCTGAGCAATTTACGTATCGGCTACCCGAGAAAAGAACCCACGACTACATGCGCCATGGCACGACCACGCTGTTTGCCGCGCTGGACATCGCCACCGGCCAGGTCATCGGACAACTGCGCCGGCGCCATCGCGGCAAGGAATTCTTGAAATTCCTTTCACA
>JARLJS010000185.1 GCA_031291075.1 Nevskia sp.
ACGGGCGCAGCTGCGTCACCGTCCAAGAAGGTCCGAGACCAGGACGGACAGCCACGTGAAGCAGCAGGGGGCGCTGCCGCGGAGAGTTCGTCGTCCTCACGCGCCAACTTCGTGCACCCGGAGCGTGCCCACCAGGCCGTCCGCCGCAGCGAGGCCGGCTGTCCCGGCCAACATGCACCAGTCTTCGCCGAGTTGGAACTTGGTGGTCAGCGGGCTCCGCGGCGTTCGGGCGGGGTCGTCCTTCATGCAAGTGAAGCAGCAGATCATCAGCCTGCTACACGAGCCGCCGCCGTTCGACATTCTGGACGAGTCGGAGCCGAGGCACGGCACGCTGCTGCCGACCCACGTCTTCCTCCTTCCTCCTTCCATTCGTGCGACTGGACGCACGCCGGTCTGCTGGAGGGTCGTCTTCGGCTCGGCGGAGGCCGCCGGGGAGGTGTACCAACGATTCGTGCTGATGAGAAGGACCTGCGGCGTACTGCCGTCGGACTCTCCGCTGCGCGATCTCGAGATTCGACCGTTCGCCGCTGGTGGCGGACAAGCCGGATCGCAGCACGTGGAGCGACAGATGGCCAGCGTCGCCGTACGCGTCCGCGACCACCAGTCGGAGGCCGCCGCAGCAGCCGCGGCGCCGGCGGTCGTCCAGGAAGTCGATCGCCACATGGCGCAGGAGATGGGCGGACTCAACCTGCTGGCCAATGCGCGCGGCGACAACCGAGGGCAGCCAGAGCACCCGACGGTCGTCAGACGTCTGTTCGATCCAGCTGCGAGAGAGATGCAGCCGCAGCCAGAGCAGCGCGTCGAGAACGCACCGATGCAATCCGCACCGCAGCAGCCGAGCCACGCGCCTCCACCGCCGCTGCCGCCGCAGTCGAATCCGCAGCCGCATCCGCCGTGTCAGCATGCCCAGCCGCTATACGGAGCGTTCCCGCCGAGTGGCGGACCGATGGGCGCACCACCGATGCCTCCTCAGCACGCCTATGGGCCGTACTCGTACGGTCCGCCGTCCTACTGGTCGCCGCCGTACCCATGCGGCCACTACCCGCCTCCTCCTGCGCCGGAGTGCTACCACGCGCATCAGTACGCCGCCGCAGCAGCGCACCCCTCTCATGTGCAAGCATTCCCTCAGTACCCGTTTCCTCATCCTTCGTTCTTCTACGGTAACCCGCCGCCGGCTCCGAGTCGCCAGTGAATCGCTCCTGCCGCAGCAAAATGCGCGGCAGAGAGTGATTCGTGTCGGCCAGGTGTGACAACGAGCGACGACAACCGAATGGTCGACGTGCAGCAACCATTCGACGAAGAGGAGAAGCGGGGTAGCCCGAATAGTTTACAATCAGACGTGCCGGATGGCGAAGCAGATGGGCTCGCCGATGGCGGAAGTATCGCCGAGAGTATCGGCGATGGTATGGCGGACGCACCGGCGGAGGTGCGATTCGGTGCGTGGAACGTGCAGGGACTGGCTTCGTACAAGCAGGACTGCCTCGTCTCCACGCTGGTGGAGGAGGAAATCGATGTGCTCGCCGTGTGCGAGACGCATCTGGTCAATTCCGAACAGTCGGTCCGGTGGCAGCGTCGAGTGGAGGCGACAGATCGATATATCTGGTTCGGATGGCAGGCGAGGGTGCCGAGGGGAGAAGGCTCCGGCCGAGGAAGCGGCGGAGTCGGATTACTCGTGCGGAAGGACTGGCACGAGTACACGGTGGAACTAC
>JARLJS010000186.1 GCA_031291075.1 Nevskia sp.
ACGCGCGAGGTCGCGGTCGGCGACAGGCTGCGCGTCACCGGCAATGATCGGGCACTCGGCATCCGCAACGGTGAACCCGGCGTGGTCGAGTCCGTGTCGGGCGACACAATCGAATTGCGCGCGCCTGACGGGACTCGTAAGCAACTCAAGACTGATCGAGTCCTACCCGTCGAACACGGCTACGCAGCGACCGGCCACAGCGCCCAGGGCCTCGGCGCCGATCGCGTGCTGCTCGATAAGGATACGCGTGTGCGGACGACGGATCACCGAAGCTTCTATACCGATCTGACCCGCGCCAAGCACCAAGCCATCGTTTACACCAATGACCGCCAAGCTTTGCCCAAGGCCATCGCGCGGCAGTCGCAGAAAGCAGCGGCGCTCGATGTTTCGGGTGCGGGTTCCGGGCGCAGTCACACCAACACACCTGCGGGCGGCCCGTCCGCAGCCAATACGAAGCAGCAATCCGCGAGCCAGCGCGCCGCGCAGCAGACACCGAATGGGATGTGAAAGGGACTTGAGGCGGCTCGCTGAGCTGCAGGAGCAATGTCATGTCGAGAAAATGGATGCGATCAACAAGGGTAAAAGGGCGCACAGGTTGCCGCCGAGCAGAAGCACTGGAAAGCCCTGAGGCTACGCGACAGCTCAGCCTTCAGTTCGATTTTGCGCCTGCCCGGAATGTTAGCGCCGCCCCCCGCAAGCGTCTTGAACGTGCACAGGCGAATCCACAGTCAGCGGACAAGGTTATCTCGGGCATGACCAATCGCGCGCCCAACGTCGCGAGCATGTCAATTTCACCGCCAAACGGCTCGACCAGTCCGGAACCGTCCGATGCCTTCCTAAGACTTCCGGCTGTCAAGGCAAAGACCGGCCTCAGCCGTTCGACGATCTATGATCGAATCGACAAGGGTGCCTTCCCCGCGCCCGTTCGGCTCGGAGGGAAAGCGGTTGGCTGGCCCGCGTCCGATATTGACGCGTGGATCGTGAGTACCGTTGCGCAGGGCCGCAAGGCGGCTGGTTAGTCGAGCCATTCGAATCGCGAACTTGTGATGTCCTCTTTGAGCCGACGGAGGCATGCTCACGCCCGAAAATGCCACACAGCTGGCCTCGCATCACTTTTGAAGTGCATACGGAATTATGGTGTCCTCGCTACTTTCAAATAAGGGACCCAGAAGTCTGTGATCGTTTGTCAAAATAAAGTAATCGGGCGCAAGTCTGACTAGAGAGCTGTCTGCTATGCCGAATTCCAAAAAACAATCTGAGTCACAGTCTTTGTCAATTTCGATATCAACTGTTTTGAATATCCCGCAAAAAAAAGTTTGCGCAACCTTGTATGCAAGCCGTCTAGCGTGCCCATTCAAATCAATTAGGTTGGACACTTCTGTGGCAATGTACGGCGTAATAAAGACTTCGTCGTGCTGGGATATTATCTTTACGACGTTGTCATAGTCAGAGATGCTGAACCCATTTAACCGATTTGAGTTGCGAATATGCCTGCCACCTTCCACTGCGCCAATTACTAGAAGCAATAGGAGATTGGTGTCAATTATCAGTCGCCTCGACATAATAATTAGCTATTGCTCTGACTCTTGAACCCCCTAAATTTGGCGGTACGACTGTCGACTAAGAAGACCTTATTTTCTCTTCGGTAGCTCAAGATCTTCGCAAGCTGACGTAGGCCACTTGTTCCTGCGATCCCTCTGTCGGGATTCTCTATGCCAAGAGGATCTTTCCCTTGGATGTCATAGCTTAGAGAAACCTCATACATTTTATTGTCATCAGACAACAACACGCCCTCCAGCACGAAATTAGTAGCATTTGTAATTAGCGATCTCGCGTTCGTGTTGGCGACGCTTATTGCTTCCTCGAAACCAATCATAAATATCCTTCTGGCCGATCTGAGTCACTTGCCTTTAAATTGTGAAAGGCCGCTCCGCAGCCCACTGCCGCCGATTGTAGCAAGGCAGGCCGGGTCCACCTTCAAAAATGAAGTCTGCCGTACACTGGAGGCCCACCATCACGGAGTTCGCCACACCTAGGCTATGCGGCCTTTTTCGACCTAATGGAAACAACCTTGTCAGCGCCCCGGATCAGGCTATCCAGATAGTCGGCCCACTCCTGCATCATCGCCTTGCGCTTCGCCAAGTGCTTGGCTTGGTTGTAACTGGCCCGAGTTGCATTTCGCTCCTGATGGTCAAGTTGGCGCTCGATGAGGTCTTCGTCGAAATCCATCTCGTTCATCAACGTACTTGCGGTCGCGCGGAACCCATGCGCGGAGAACTTTCCCCTGAATCCGATATTCGCAAGAGCCTGGTTCAAGGTCGTGGAAGCCATGAAGGACTTCGGGCGGCGGATATTCGGGAAAAGATAGTCTCGGTCGCCCGTAAGGCGGTGTAGTTCACGAATGACGCCAACTGCCTGCCGCGACAGAGGGACAATGTGTGTATCCCGCATCTTCATGATCGGAGCAGGAATCCGCCACTCTGCCGCATCCAGATCAATCTGGTCCCACTGGGCGCGGCGAACTTCGCCGGGGCGGACGAATGTGAGCAGCAGAAGACGAAGCGCGGCAACGGTAACAGGCGAACCACCGTAGTTCGCAAGCTTTCCGACCAGGACGGGGATGTCCTTCTTATCCAGTGGGGTTTTATGCTTGATGCGAGGCCGTTCGACTACTCCGCGCAGTGCATACGTCGGATCGTTCTCGGCACGCAAAGTGAGGATCGAATAGCGAAACACGCTGCCGCATAGTTCCTGCACTAGCAAGGCCGTTACTGGAGCGGGACGCTTTGGCCGCTTTGCGATGTTCCGAATCAGCGGCAGCAACCGAGCAGATGAGATTTCCTTGATCGGAAGCGCGCCAATTTCGGGAAAGACTTCCTTTTCGAGGGTGCGCTTCACTCGCTTGTGACGCACTTCGGACCACTTCACCGACTTGTGATCCATCCATTCGCGAGCCACTGCCTCGAAGGTGTTGTTGGCTTCGTTTGCTTGCCGCAGATGAACTTCCTGCCGCTGCCGCACCGGATGGACGCCTTGCTTGACGAGCGCTCTCGCCTTGTCGCGCGCCTCGCGTGCCTGGGCCAGCGAAACCATCGGGTAGTCACCGATCGAGTACAGGCCTTCTTTGCCATGCAGCCAGAAACGGTAGCGCCACAGTTTCGACCCGTTGGGCGAGACAAACAAAAACAAGCCCAACCCGTCCATCAATTTGTAGGGCTTTTCCTTGGGCTTTGCGTTCCGAATCTTGGTGTCTGTGAGTGACATGAGCGTCGGCCTCCGCGTAGTCGGCCGACACTAAAACGCACATTGGGTATCGGCTTCGATACCCCAATTTATACCCCACTTTGCCTCCGGATGCCACCGGACGACGTCGGATCAATTAGAATAATAACATATTGATTTCAATCCATTTTGCGTCGTGAGCCGGACGACATCGGACTGTCTCGGAAGCCAATAAACGCCTTTGGTGAAGACCGACATGGGCGAAAACGGTGCGGGGAGAGAGGGTCATTGTGCCGGAGCCGTCCCGCCGCAGTCGACAGCGGCCGCGCACACCGGCCGCCGCCGCCGGCCGTCCACCCGCACCGCCGCGCGCTGGCGGGCCCGGCGGCCGGCGAGTGTAAACTGCGCGCTCTTGGCTGATCGGGAAGAGCGCGGTTGTTCAAGGACCTGCTGCACATCGTCAATCCGCTGGGCCTGCTGCTGATGGCGTTCGCCTCCGCCTACGCCGCGCCGGTGGCCGCCGCCCTGCTCTACGGCGATGGCGCGCTGCGCCCCTTTGCGCTGGCCGGTGCGGCCGATCTGCTGATCGGCCTCGCGCTGTGGCGCTTCACCCGCCCGTTCGCGCGCGACCTCAAGTCCCGCGACGGCTACCTGCTGGTGGCGCTGGCCTGGATCCTCACCGCCGCCTCGGCCGCCGTGCCGCTCCTGCTGTCGGTCCCGGGGCTGTCGTTCAGCCAGGCCTACTTCGAGGCCATGTCCGGCGTCACCACCAGCGGCGCCACCGTGCTGAGCGGCATCGACGACCTGCCCCACGCGGTCAAGCTGTGGCGCCACGAGCTGAGCTGGCTCGGCGGCCTCGGCATCATCACCCTGGCGATGGCGGTGCTGCCGCTGCTGGGTGTCGGCGGCATGCAGGTGTACCGCGCCGAGGGCACCGGGCCGATCAAGGAAAGCCGCCTCACGCCGCGCGTGATCCAGACCTTGCGCTCGCTGTGGGCGATCTACTGCGGGCTCACCCTGGCCTGCCTGCTGCTGCTGCGCCTGGCCGGCATGGACTGGTTCGACGCGCTCTGCCACGCGCTGTCGGTGCTGTCGCTGAGCGGCTTCTCCACCCACGACGCCGGCATCGCCTACTTCCAGTCGCCGCTGATCGAGCTGGTGCTGATCGTGTTCATGCTGCTCGCCGGCATCAACTTCGCCACCCACTACATGGCCTGGCGCGGCCGCAGCCTCAAGGCCTACCGCCGCGACGTGGAAGCGCGCGCGCTGCTGCTGGTGGTGCTGGCGAGCGGCCTGCTGCTGACCGCGTACCTGTGGTATCGCGGCGTGTATCCAAGCGCCTGGACCGCGCTGCGCCACGCCTCCTTCAACCTGGTGTCGATGGTCACCAACTGCGGCCTGGTCAGCGCCGACTACGGCCGCTGGCCGCTGTTCGCCGGCATGTCGATGGTGGTGCTGTCCTGCGTCGCCGCCTCGGGCGGCTCCACCGGCGGCGGCATCAAGATGCTGCGCACCCTGATCCTGTTCAAACAGAGCTCGCGCGAGCTGTACTCGCTGGTGCATCCCACCGCGGTCCACACGCTCAAGGTCGGCGGCCAGGTGATCAGCGAACGCGCGGCGCTGTCGGTGTTCGCCTTCGTGCACCTCTACACGGTGACCGTGATGGTGCTGAGCCTGCTGCTGATCCTGAGCGGCATGGACCTGCTCACGGCCATGTCCGGGGCCATCGCCATGGTCAACAACGGCGCGCATGGGCTGGGGGCGCTGGGGCCTTCGCACACGTTTGCGGCGCTGGACGGGTTTCAGACCTGGGTGTGCACGTTCGGCATGCTGGCGGGGCGGCTGGAGTTGTTCATGATCCTGGTGCCGTTGACGCCGGCGTTCTGGCGGGAGTGAGCGGTGGGCGCTGTCCGCTTGTCATCCCCGCGTAGGTGGGGATCCAGTTTTCGTTGCGGTGAGCGTTGCCGTTGTCCGACAATATGCTTGTACTGTGGCACGCGCTTCGCGTGGTAGCGGCTCCCGCTCCGCACCGTTCTGTTCCGCCATAAATGGCGGGTCACTTTTTGTCTACAGCGACAAAAAGTAACCAAAAAGCGCCGCCCCGGAGCCTGCGCCGATCAATCGCGAAAAGAAGAAGCGCGATTGATCGGTTCCCTGCGCTTCTCGCCCATGGCGGGTTCCGCCGACAGGCCATCCCTGGCCTGACGGCGGAAGCTTCGGCATCCTGCCTCGCCCCGCGCCAAGCAGGCGCGGGCTCACGTCCGCCATGGGCTGCGATGCTCGGCGCAGACAACGGGGAGGAACGTCAAAAGCGAACTGCTCAGGTCGGAACCGCTGCGCGGTTCCGACTACATGACTCAATAGTCCGTGAGTTGGTTTGGCCTGTCGCGAAAAATTGATCCGTTCTAATATGACGTAGTCGCGCGATATCAGGGAGTTGCCCGTTGAATTGCTACGTTAGACCGCAAGTTCGGCGCCATCCTGCACGGTTCAATCAGGGTGAGGCCTCCAAGTGAAGCTCCTTCCTACGCAGACGGACGAGATCTCTCTCTCCGCCCTTGGCGAGGAAGCGAGCTTCATGCTCATGCGGCACGACTTTTCAACGTTGGCGGATAGGTTTGGCTATGTCCTCGCGCATGGTCGCGAGACCGCGGCGGCTATCGAAGCTGACTACTTAGGGGCCGCGGCGTTGCCCCGTAAAGCAGAATCAAACGAGCGCCCGTCGATTGTGGTGAAGTATTTCAACCCGAATAGCACGGGCTTGTTTGCGGTGGTCGAGTGTAGTGTCCCTGTGGCCGTCGGTGGCGCCGTCCTTCTGGAGCTCATAGTTACCGGGAAGGGAGAAGAGAAACACATCACTGTGGAGGACATCAGCGGTGTTTCTGCATAGGCCCAACTGCCGATTGAGGCAGACGGCGCGGACAACTCCATTGGTGTCGAACAGGCCTGCTCTGCGGGCCGTCGTTTAAGCTGGTGCTAAGTGTTATGGGAAGCGCGTTATTTGAGGCCTTCACCAGCCCAGCCGCAATGGTACAGGCTGAGCTGGAGCTAATTGCGAAGGGGCAGGATGCAGTGCCGATCTTGGAATCGCTTTTGTCTGGCGAAGCCAAGAACGATCTCGGCATTCCATATCGTGATCTTGGGCTCCCCTTACGCTGCGCGCTAGAAATCATTAGCCGCCTCGGGCCAACTGCGCGGGCTGTTGAACCGCTGGTACGGCAGGAGCTTCGAGCGGGGCACTTTGCTGCAGCTCAAGCCTTGAGTTCATTCGAGTCTGTACAAGAGGACTCCATCATCGAACTCGCGGCACATCTTGGTCAGGGTGGCGATATCGGCTGGGAGTCGGCCGCTGCAATTCTGCAGCTAGGTGTTGAATCACATCCTGCTGTGCGTGCAGTCATCGAAGGCTCACGGCAGGCCGCGAAGGAACTCAGTCGCGTCAAGTCGCAAATTGAAGGCAAAGCGCATGGGAAAGCCTAACAGCTCACGTAGGGCGGGAGGAGCGCAAGCGCATCCCGCCTTTCGCGACGGGCGGGATGCTCCCGCCCTACTGCACTACTACACTGCACCTTATCATTCCATGTAGTCGGAACCGCGCAGCGGTTCCGACTTGAGCAGTTCGCTTTTGACGTTCCCCCCGTTGGCTGCGCCGAGCATCGCAGCCCGCGGCGGTATGGGCCGGCGCGTGTGTTCGCGCCGGGCGAGGCAGGATGCCGAAGCGTCCACCGTCAGGCCAGGGATGGCCTGTCGGTGGACCCCGCCGCGGGCGAGAAGCACAGGGAACTCTCTCATCGCGCTTTTGCTTCTTGCGATGAGAGGGCGCAGCCGTTGGGGCGGCGTTTCTTGCCTACTTCTTGTCGCTGTTGACAAGAAGTAGGTCGCCGCCAGGCGAAATACACGCTTTCAAACTCGGGAAGGCACCACACGCGCGCAAGCGCATGCGCCAAGGTTTCAGAGCGTGGTATGCGCTACGCGAAAGCCGACTGCGCCGCGTGCCGCACCGAAAACTGGGCCCCCGCCCACACGGGAACGACAAGGCGCGCGCCGCTAGATAAACGTCAACCCCACCTGAAACAACTTCTCCACATCCTTGATCTTGCGCTTATCGACAATGAACATGATCACATGATCCTCCGCCTCGATCATCACATCGCCATGCGCGATCAACACATCCTCGCCGCGCACGATGGCGCCGATGGTGCAGCCTGAGGGCAGCTTGATCTCCTCCAGGCGGCGGCCCACCACCTTGGAGTTGCTGCGGTCGCCGTGGGCCACGGCCTCGATCGCCTCCGCGGCGCCGCGGCGCAGGGAGTGCACCTTGACCACGTCGCCGCGCCGCACGTGGGCGAGCAGGGCGCTCACCGTGGCCTGCTGCGGCGAGATGGCGACGTCGATGGCGCCGCCTTCCACCAGGTCGACGTAGGCGAGCCGGTTGATCAGCGACATGGCCTTGTGCGCGCCCAGGCGCTTGGCCAGCATGGCGGACAGGATGTTGGCCTCGTCGTCGTTGGTGACGGCGCAGAACACGTCCATGTCCTCGACGTTCTCCTCCACCAGCAGCGCCTCGTTGGCGGCGTCGCCGTGCAGCACCACCACGTGGTTGAGCTCCTCCGACAGCAGGCGGGCGCGCTCGCGGCTGCGCTCGATGATCTTGACCTGCACCTTGTCGGACAGGGCGCGCGCCAGGCGCATGCCGATGTTGCCGCCGCCGGCGAGCATGACGCGTTTCACCGGCCGCTCCAGCTTGCGCAGCTCGGCGATGATCTTGTGGATGTGCACGCGCGCGGCGACGAAGAACACCTCGTCCTCCGCTTCGATCACCGTTTCGCCCTGCGGGATGATCGGCCGGCCGCGACGGTAGATGGCGGCGACACGCGCGTCCACGCCCTCCGGCAGGTGGCTGGGCAGTTCCTTGAGCTGGCGGCCGACCAGCGGACCGCCGTAGTAAGCGCGCACGCCGACCAGGCGCACGCGGCCGTCGGCGAAGTCCACCACCTGCAGCGCGCCGGGGTATTCGATCAGGCGGCGGATCCCGTCGGTGACGAGCTGCTCCGGGCTGATGCGCATGTCCACCGACAGCGCGTCCGGCAGGAACAGCTTGTCCTCCTCCTCCAGGTACTGGGCGGCGCGCACGCGCGCGATCTTGGTGGGGGTGTGGAACAGGGTCTGCGCGATGCGGCAGGCCAGCATGTTGGTCTCATCGCCGTCGGTGACGGCGATGATCATGTCGGCGTCCTCGGCGTGGGCGCGCCGCAGCGTTTCCGGATAGGAGGCATGCCCCAGCACGGTGCGGATATCCAGCCGTTCGCGCAGGCTGGCCAGGGCCTGGGCGTCGGAATCGACCACGGTGATGTCGTTGGCCTCGTTGGCCAGGTTTTCGGCGAGGGTGCTGCCGACCTGGCCGGCGCCTAGGATGACGATCTTCACGGGGCAGGACGTTACCGGGCCCCGGCTTGCGGCGCAAGCCGGGGCGGTGAGGGGTGAGGTCGCGCCCCTGCGGGCGCTGTGAGGAGTGAGGAGACAAGCAAAAGCGCCCGGGTGGCCGTATGGCGCTTTTGCTTGTCCCCTCACAACCCGCGTAGCGGGCGACCTCACCCCTCACTCCTCACAGGGCGCGCGCACGGCGCGCCCGACCTCACTTACTACAAACGCGCGACACCGCATCACGCCAGCCGCCGTACAAGGTATCCGCGCGCCCGGCTTCCATCAGGGGCTCGAAACGGCGGTCGGCGCGCCACAGGCTGCCGATTTCCTCCAGCGAGGCATAGACGCCGGCCTGCAGGCCGGCCAGCAGGGCGGCGCCGAGCGCGGTGGTCTCCACCGTCTGCGGCCGCACCACCGGGATGCGCAGGATGTCGGCCAGGAACTGCATCAGCCAGTCGTTGACCGCCATGCCGCCGTCCACCCGCAACTCGGTGGGCGCGGTGGCGTCGTGCTGCATGGCTTCCAGCAGGTCGCGGGTCTGGTAGCACGCCGACTCCAGCGCGGCGCGCACGATGTGGGCGATGCCGGAATCGCGGGTCAGGCCGAAGACGGCGCCGCGCGCCTGCGGATCCCAGTAGGGCGCGCCGAGGCCGGTGAAGGCGGGCACCAGGTAGACGCCCTGGGTGTCGTCGATCGAGCGCGCCAGCGCCTCCGTCTCGCCCGCCGCGCGGATCAGCCGCATCGCGTCGCGCAGCCACTGCACCGCCGCGCCGGCGACGAAGATGCTGCCTTCCAGCGCGTGGGTGGTGTGCCCGCCCAGGCGGTAACCCACGGTGCCGAGCAGCCGGTGGCGCGACTGCGCCGGCTGGTCGCCGGTGTTGAGCACCAGGAAGCAGCCGGTGCCGTAGGTGCTCTTGATCATGCCGGGCTGGAAGCACGCCTGCCCCACCGTCGCCGACTGCTGGTCGCCGACCATGGCTCCGATGGCGATGGGCGCGCCGAACAGCGCGGCCTCGGTGACGCCGTAGTCGGCGGCGGTATCGCGCACCTCGGGCAGCAGCGAGACCGGCACGCCGAAGAAGTCCAGCAGTTCCGGATCCCAGCTCTGCGTGTGCAGGTTGAACAGCAGGGTGCGCGAGGCGTTGGTGGCGTCGGTGGCGTGCAGCCGGCCGCCGCTGAGCTTCCACAGCAGCCAGCTGTCGATGGTGCCGAAGGCCAGCTCGCCGCGCCCGGCGCGCTGTCGCGCGCCAGGCACATGGTCGAGCATCCAGGCGATCTTGGTGGCGGAGAAATACGGATCGAGCAGCAGCCCGGTCTTGCGCTGCAGCCAGCTTTCGCGCTCGCTGCCGCCGTGCTCGCGGCACCAGGCCGCGGTGCGCCGGTCCTGCCAGACGATGGCCGGGTGGATCGGCCTGCCGCTGGCGCGGTCCCAGATCACCGCGGTCTCGCGCTGGTTGGTGATGCCGATGGCGGCGACGTCGCCCGCGCTCAGTTGCGCAGAGGCCAGCGCCTCGCGGGCGCAGGCCAGCGCGTCGTCCCAGATCCGCTCGGCGTCGTGCTCGACCCAGCCGGGCTGCGGGTACGACTGTGGCAGCTCGCGCTGCGCCTGCGCCAGCCGCGTGCCGTCGCGGCCGAATACCAGGGCGCGCGTGCTGGTGGTTCCCTGGTCGATGGCAAGCAGGACGGGCGGCTTCATCGCGGTCTCCTCGATCCGGTTATAGTCGGCGCACGGGGAGAAGGTACCGATGAGTGCAGACGGATTCCAGTTCGACATGCCGGACGGCCGGCCGCTGTACGTGCACCGCTGGCTGTCGCCGCAATCGGCGCGCTCGACCCTGCTGGTGGTGCACGGTATGGCCGAGCACGGCGCCCGCTACGCCCGGTTGGCCGACGCGCTCAACGCGGCGGGCTGGGACGTCTACGCCATGGACTGGCCGGGACATGGCCGCAGCGTGAACAGCGCCGCCGAGCTGGGTCACGTGGCGGACCGCGACGGCTGGGGCTACGCGCTGGATGCCCTGCACCAGGTGCGGCAGCGGGTGGCGCAGGAACGAGGTGCTGGCGGCTTGTTCGTGCTCGGCCACAGCATGGGATCGTTCCTGGTGCAGCATTACATCGCCGCTCACGGCGCAGGCCTCGCCGGCGTGGTGCTGTCGGCCACCAGCGGCAGCATGGGGCCGCTGCGTGCCGTCGGCACGGCTTTGATGCGGCTGGAGGCGCTGCTGCTGGGGGTGCGGCACCGCAGCGCCCTGGCCGAGGCGCTGTCGTTCAAGTCCTTCAACCGCAAGTTTGCCCCGGCCCGCACGCCAGCCGACTGGCTGTCGCGCGATCCGTACGAGGTGGACCAATACGTCGCCGATCCGCTCTGCGGTTTCCGTTGTAGCGCCGGCCTATGGGGCGACCTGCTGACAGCGGGTGCGGTGCTGTGCGATCCGCAACACCTGGCGGGACTGCCCGCCGCGCTGCCGATCCTGCTGCTGTCCGGCGGTGAGGATCCGGTCACCCAGGGCGGGCGCGGCACCCAGCTGCTGCTGCGCGCCTACCGCGCCGCCGGGCTGAAGGACGTGACGCTGAAGATTTACGACGGCGCCCGCCACGAGCTGCTCAACGAGATCGAATCCTGCCGCGCGCAGGTCACCGAAGACCTGCTGGGCTGGCTGGGCCACCACCGCGGCTGAGACCCGCGCCTCAGGCCGACAGCGACGCCGGCCCCGAGGTCAGCACCGGACCGGTGGGCTTGCCGGTGGGCGAGCCGCCCGGCGGCTCCAGGCTCACCGCCAGCGTGATACCGCCCTGGGCGGTGAGGTCCTTGGGCAGTTCCAGCTTGTTCTGGCCCTGCACCGGCAGCAGGCCGATGGCCACCGGGCCCTGCGGCGAGATCCACCACAGCTCCATGCTGTGCTGGCCGAGCTGCGGATATGCGCCCGAGGCGGTCACCGTGAGCTGGCCGCTGGCGGGCGACAGGCTGACGTTCCACTGCATGGTGGAATCCGGCACCTTCAACTGGGCCACGTAGAGCGGGGCGGCGGGCTTGACCTGCGCCACCGGCGGCGTGACCGGGGCGGGCGCCCGGTACTGCGTCAGGATCACCACCGCCGCCACCGTGGCGGCGGCCGCCAGGCCGATGCCGATCCGCCACAGCGGCACCGGCTTGGGGGCTTGCGCCGGGGCTGGCTTGCGCAGCGGCACGGTGTTGCCGGCGCCGATGCGCCGCTGCAGGGAGATCCACACGGTTGGCGCCGGCTCCACCGGCCTCACCGCACTGCCGAGCCGCCCCAGGTACGCCTCCCAGAAATACTGCTCCGCGCGCACCCCGGCGTCGGCGCGTGCCAGCCGCTCGAAGCGGCGGCGCGCCGGGCCGCGCAGCGTGCCGAGCACGTACTCGGCCGCCAGCATCCGGCGCAACTTGGCATCCTGGTACTTCATCCGTTCTCCATGGCACCGCCCACCGCCTCCAGGCATTCCCGCAGGCGCGACAGGCCTCGTCGCACCCAGCTCTTCACCGTCCCGAGCGGCGCCTGCATCGCCTGCGCCAGCTCCTGGTGGGTATAGCCCTCGTAGTACGCCAGCAGCACGCTCCTGCGCTGCTCGTCCTGCAGGCCACCCATGCAATCCCGCAGCCGCCCGATGCCTTCGCCCTCGATGGCGCGGTCTACCGGGTCCTGCGTGGGATCGGCGAAGCTCAGCGGCGGCTCCTCGCCCTCTTCCGGCATCTCCACCTCCGGCCGCTTCATGCGCAGCAGATCGAGCGCACGATAGCGGGCGATGGTGGTCAGCCAGGTCAATGGCGAGCCGCGCGAGGGCTCATAGGTTTCCGACTTCTGCCAGACCTTGAGGAAGCAGTCCTGCAGCGCCTCCTCCGCCCAATCCCGTCGCTGAAGAATACGCAGCAGCACGCCGAACAGATGCGCGCTGCAAGTGCGATAGAGCTGCGCGAACGCGCGCTGGTCGCCGCCGGCGGTGGCCGTGAGCAGCTGGGCGAGATGTTCCGGTTCGGCGCTGGCTGGGCTCATCGGGACTTCTTTTCGTTCGCTCCTTGAGATCATAGCAAGCCGGTGCGCTGCCGCCGCGTGGCGGACTTTGCCTATACGCCGCCGGGTGGCCAGCGGTTGCGCGGCCCGCCGGGGCGCCCGCCGGCCGGCGCCCGCGTTCTATAATCGCGCAGCCTCACTTCCACCAGGCCCTGACCGTGACCGCCGCCGCCTTTCCCAATACCCGCCCGCGCCGTCTCCGCACTGCCGAATTCATCCGCGCCATGGTGCGCGAGACCCGGCTGGCCCCGGCCCAGCTGATCCAGCCGCTGTTCGTCGCCGAAGAGGCGCAGAAGGGCGCCATCCCGTCGATGCCGGGGCAGAGCCGGCTGGACCTGGACGAGCTGGCGCGCGAGTGCGTCGAGCTGCGCCGGCTCGGCATCGCGGCGGTGGCCCTGTTCCCGGTGATCCCGTCGGAGCGGAAAAACGAACTGGGCAGCGAGGCGCTCAACCCCGAGGGCCTGATCCCGCGCGCCATCAAGGCGGTGAAGTCGGCCTGCCCGGAGCTGGGCGTGGTAGTCGACATCGCCCTCGATCCCTACACCAGCCACGGCCACGACGGCGTGCTCGACGCCGCCGGCTACGTCGACAATGACATCACCGTGGAAATGCTGCGCAAGCAGGCGCTGGTGCTGGCGCGCGCCGGGGCCGACGTGCTGGCGCCGTCGGACATGATGGACGGCCGCATCGGCTCGATCCGCTCCGTGCTGGAGCGCGATGGCCAGAAGAACATGGTGATCCTGTCCTACGCCGCCAAGTACGCCAGCGCCTTCTACGGCCCGTTCCGCGACGCGGTGGGCACCAAGGTCGCCCTCAAGGGCGACAAGCGCACCTACCAGATGGACCCGGCCAACGCCGACGAGGCCCTGCGCGAGGTCGAGCTCGACCTCAACGAGGGCGCCGACATCGTCATGGTCAAGCCGGGCATGCCGTACCTCGACGTGATCCACCGGGTCAAGGAGCGCTTCGGCGTGCCGGTGGCGGCCTACCAGGTCAGCGGCGAGTACGCCATGCTGCGCGCCGCCATCGCCAACGGCTGGCTGGACGAGCGCAAGGTGATCATGGAGTCCTTGCTGTGTCTGCGCCGCGCCGGCGCCGACATGATCCTCACCTATTTCGCCAAGCAGGCGGCGTCCTGGCTGGCCGAAGAAACGACATAACAAGCAGAGAAAATGACCAGCCTGTACGCGGTACTGGGTCAGCCGGTCGCGCATAGCCGCTCGCCGCGCATCCACAGCCTGTTCGCGGCCCAGGTGGGCGCGCAGCTCCGCTACGAGGCGATCGAGGTCGCCCCGGAGCGGCTGGCGGAAACGCTGACCGCGTTGTACGCGGCCGGCTATGCCGGCTTCAACCTGACGCTGCCGCACAAGACGGCGGCGGTCGCGCTGTGCGAGAGCCTGGGCACGCGCGCCGAACACGCCGGCGCGGTCAACACCCTGATCCGCACGCCGGGCGGCTGGCGCGGTGACAACACCGACGGCGTCGGCCTGGTGCGCGACCTGCGCCACAACCTGGGCGTGGCGATCGCCGGCCGGCGCGTGCTGGTGCTGGGCGCCGGCGGCGCGGCCCGCGGCATCCTCGAGCCGCTGCTGGCGGAGCGGCCGCAGGAGCTGGTGCTGTCCGGCCGCAACCCCTGGAAGCCGGAGGAGCTGGCGACGGCTTTCAAGGCGCTCGGCAACATTCGCCCCTGTACCCACCTGGCGCTGAAAGGGGACCAATTCGACCTGATCGTCAACGCCACCTCCGCCGGCCATCACGGCCAGGCGCCGCGCCTGCCGCCGGGCCTGTTCGCGGCCGGCGCGCTGGCCTACGACCTCAACTACGGCAAGGCCGCGGCGCCGTTCCTGGAGTGGGCCCGTGGCGCTGGCGCGGAACGCGTCGCGGACGGGCTGGGCATGCTGGTGGAGCAGGCGGCGGAATCGTTCCAGCTGTGGCGGGGGGTGCGGCCGGAGACCGGCCCGGTGCTGGCTGCGTTGCGCCAGGACTGACGCGCTATTGCTGTCCCGCCAGGCGGTCAGGCCGGCGGACTCGCTACCGGCTTTTGTGCCTCGTCCTCCTTCGGCTTCACCAGCCAGCGTGCACCGATGATGCCCAGCTCGAACAGCAGGTACATCGGCACCGCCAGCAGGATCTGCGACAGCACGTCCGGCGGCGCCAGGATGGCGGCGACGAAGAACACCCCCACCAGCACGTAGTCGCGCCGCGCGGACAGTTGCTGCGGCGTGACGAAACCGGTCCAGCACAGCAGCACGATCGCCGCCGGCGTCTCGAAGGTGAGCCCGAACACCAGGAACAGCTTGATCACGAAGTCCAGGTACTTGCCGACGTCGGTCATCACCGACACGCCTTCCGGGGCGACGCTGACGAAAAAGCGGAACACCGCCGGCAGGATCAGGAAGTAGGCGAAGGCCACGCCGATATAGAACAGCAGTGTGCTCGACACCAGCAGCGGGGCGACCAGCCGGCGCTCGTTGCGGTACAGCCCCGGCGCGACGAAGGCCCACACCTGGTACAGCACCCACGGCAGGGCGGCGACGAAGGCCAGCATCGCCGCCAGCTTGAACGGCACCAGGAACGGCGCGGCCACCTCGGTGGCGATCATGGTGCCGCCGGCGGGCAGCAGCCGCAGCAGCGGTTCCGCCAGCAGGTGGTAGAGGTGGCGGGCGAAGAACGCCAGCGGCAGGAACGCCACCAGCACGCCGAGCAGCGCGCGGATCAGCCGCGTGCGCAGCTCCACCAGGTGGGCCAGCAGCGGCTGCTCGGTCCCCCCCGGCGGCTCCGTTCCGGGCAGCGCCTCAGCCATGCTCGGCTGGTGGCTTGGGGGCGGCCGGAATTTCGGGCTTGGCTTCTTCGACCAGCTTGTGGGTCTCGCTCTGCAGTGCCTGCGAGTGCTCGCGCAGGACGCGCTGCGCGTCCTCGATCTGTTTCTTCAACTCCGCCACCTGGCTTTCGCGCTCCAGCTCGGCGGTGAGATTGCGCATGTAGACACGCGCCTTGCCGGTCCAGCGGCCCACCGTGCGCGCGACGCCCGGCATGCGCTCCGGGCCGAGCACCACCAGGGCCACGACAAAGCAAAGCAGCAGCTCGGAAAAGCTGAAGTCGAGCACGGCGACGCTTCCGACTGGGCGGTGCGGCTGGGCGGTCTTACACCTTGTCGTTGCGCGGCGCGCCGGCTGGCTGCGACGGCACCGGCTTGGCCTCGCCTTCGATGGCGTCCGCGGGCTTGGTGGCCTCGGCCTCGCCCTCGCGCATCGCGGTCTTGAAGTTCTTCACCGCCGAGCCGAGGTCGCTGCCGGCGTTGCGCAGTTTCTTGGTGCCAAACACGGCAACCACGATGAGCAGCAGGATCAGCCAGTGCCAGATGCTGAAAGTACCGGAAAACATTCGAATTCCTCGCTATCGCCCGGGATCTGCGGGCAACTATTTGGGACGGGCGGCCTTTTCTTCCAGGCCGGAACGACCCATGCGCTGCGCCAGCTCGTCGGTGAGGGCGCTCACCGGCAGATCATACGCCGCCAGCAGCACCAGCGTGTGAAACCAGAGGTCGGCCACCTCGTGCAGCAGTGCGGCGCGGTCGTCCGGGTTGCCGCTTGCAAGGTTCTTGCCGGCGATCAGGGTCTCCCCCGCCTCCTCGCCGATTTTCTTGAGGATGGCGTCCACGCCCTTGGCGTAAAGGCCCGCCACGTAGGACTTCCCGGGATCGGCCGATTTGCGCTGCTGCAGCGTGATGTAGAGCGCCTGCAGCACGTCCTCGGGCGTGCTCACAGTCGTACCCGCACGCCCCGTTCGGCCAGGTACTGCTTGGCCTGCTCCACGGTATAGACGCCGTTGTGGAAGATGCTGGCGGCCAGCACCGCGTCGGCGCCGCCCTCGTTGATGCCCTGGTACAGGTGCTCCAGCGTGCCCACCCCGCCGCTGGCCACCACCGGCACCGGCACGGTATCGCTGATCGCGCGCAGCAACTCGAGGTCGTAGCCGACCTTGGTGCCGTCGCGGTCCATGCTGGTGACCAGCAGTTCACCGGCGCCCTTCTCGACCATGGTCCTGGCCCATTCGATGGCGTCGATGCCGGCGCTCTTGCGACCGCCGTGGGTGTAGACGTGCCAGCGCGGCGGCTCCTCGGCGTCCTTCTTGCGCGGCTTGACCCGCTTGGCGTCGATGGCAACGACAATGCACTGTACGCCGTAGCGCTCCGCCGCCTCGCTGACGAAGTCCGGGTTGAGCACCGCGGCGGTGTTGATCGAGACCTTGTCCGCGCCGGCGGAGAGCAGGGCGCGCACGTCGGCGCAGGTGCGCACGCCGCCGCCGACGGTGAGCGGGATGTAGATCTCGCGCGCCACCGCTTCCACCGTGCGGAACAGGGTGGGTCGCTCGTCGGCGCTGGCGGTGATGTCCAGGAACACCAACTCGTCGGCACCCTGCTGGTCGTAGCGCCGCGCCACCTCGACCGGATCGCCCGCGTCGCGCAGCTCCTCGAAACGCACGCCCTTGACCACGCGGCCGGCGTCGATGTCGAGACAGGGGATGACGCGTTTGGCCAGCATGGGGAAAAGTAAGACGCGGGAAGTGTTACTGGACGGCCTTCAGGCAGTCCTTGAATTGCAGTTCGCCTTCGTAGAGCGCGCGGCCGATCACGGCGCCGACCACCCCATCCTCGTGCAGCGTGCGCAGGGTGCGCAGATCGTCGAGCGTGGTGACGCCGCCGGAGGCGATCACCGGTGTGTTGACGGAGCGCGCCAGCGTACGGGTGGAATCGGCATTGAAGCCCTGCATCATGCCGTCGCGGCCGATGTCGGTGTAGATGATCGCTTCGACGCCGTCGCGTTCGCAGTGCTGCGCCATCTCCAGCACGTCGTGGTGCGACAGCTTGCTCCAGCCGTCCACCGCCACCCGGCCGTCCTTGGCGTCGAGGCCGACGAAGATGCGGCGCGGGAATTCCAGGCACAGGTCGCGCAGGAAATGGGGCGTGTTGACGGCCTTGGTGCCGATGATGACGAAGCTCACGCCGGCGTCGAGGTAGTGCTGCACGGTCTCTTCCTCGCGCACCCCACCGCCGGCCTGGACCGGCACTTCGCCGACGCTGGCGACGATCTTTTCCAGGGCCTTGAGGTTCATCGGCGAGCCCTTGAGCGCGCCGTCCAGATCGACCACGTGCAGGCGCTGCGCGCCCTCGTCGACCCAGCGCTTGGCGACGCTTACCGGATCCTTGGAAAACACCGTGACGTCGTCCATGCGGCCCTGACGGAGGCGCACGCACTGGCCGTTTTTGAGATCGATGGCGGGAATGAGCAGCATTTGGCTTGCAGACGGGCCGGCGGAACGGCGTTCGTGGATCGAATGGTCGCGGATCGGATGATGCTGCTGGTGTCCCTTCCGTGAACTGTGCCGGAAAGCGGCGGTCAAGGCAAGCGTTCGGCCGGGCGGGGAAAACCCTTGCCGCACGGTGGAAACCGCGGCTCCGCAGCGGCCTGCGACCTGGGGCAGGGCCGGACTTCGCCCCGCCTTATCCGCCGTCCCCGTTCCAATTCGCGAAGTTGGCGAGCAGCCGCAGGCCCACGTCATGGCTCTTTTCCGGGTGGAATTGGAAGCCGACGATGTTGTCCCGCACCACCGCCGCGGCGAAGGTTTGAACGTACTCGGCGGTGCCGAGCGTGTGCTGCGGGTTCTGCGGCGCGGCGTAGTAGCTGTGCACGAAGTAGAACCAGCTGTTGTCCGGTACGCCGGCCCAGATCGGGTGTGCGCGGCTTTGGCGGACCTGGTTCCAGCCCATGTGCGGCACTTTCAGGCGCTCGTGGCGCAGGCCGGGCTCCGTTTCCGGGGGCGGGTCGGGAAAGCGCACGACCGAGCCGGGGATCAGCCCGAGCGTGTTGACCCCGCCGTTCTCGTCGCTGTGCTCGAGCAGCACCTGCATGCCCAGGCACACACCCAGCAGCGGGCGCTTGCGCGCCGCCTCGATCACCATCTGGTCCAGCTCCAGCCGGCGCAGTTCGTCCATGCAGGCGCGCACGCCGCCAACTCCGGGCAGCACCAGGCGGTCGCATTCCAGCAGCGCGGTGGTGTCGTAGCTGATGAAAATGCGCTGGTTGCCCGCCACCCGCTCCAGCGATTTCGCCAGCGAGTGCAGGTTGCCCATGCCGTAGTCGATGACGCCGATGGTTTCCATGGTGCCGGGGCTGCGAACGTGCGAAACGCGGACTTCGCTTCGGCCCTCAGAGGACTCCCTTGGTCGAAGGCGTGGCGTCGCCCATGCGCGGGTCCGCCGTCACCGCCATGCGCAGGGCGCGGCCGAAAGCCTTGAACACCGTTTCCGCGATGTGGTGCGCGTTGCGGCCGCGCAGTGCGTCGATGTGCAGCGTGACCTTGGCGTGGTTGACGAAGCCCTGGAAGAACTCGCGGAACAGATCCACGTCGAAGTCGGCGACGCGGGCGCGCGGGAACTCCACGAACCACTCCAGGCCGGGGCGGCCGGAGCAGTCCAGCACGACGCGCGACAAGGCCTCGTCCAGCGGCACGTAGGCGTGGCCGTAGCGGACGATGCCGCGCTTGTCGCCGATGGCGCGGTCGAAGGCCTGGCCGAGGGTGATGCCGATGTCCTCCACCAGATGGTGGTGGTCGATGTGCACGTCGCCGGTGGCGTCGACGTCGATGTCGATCAGGCCGTGGCGCGCCACCTGCTCCAGCATGTGCTCCAGGAACGGGATGCCGGTGGCGAAGTGTGACTCGCCCGTACCGTCCAGGTTCAGCTTGACGGCGATCTGGGTCTCACGGGTATCGCGGCGAAGGGCGGCGCTACGTGCGGCGCTGGCGGGCATGCTGCGACGAAAAATTTGCGGGAAGGCGCTGAGAATACACCGCAGCGCAGCAAATTTCACCTTCGCCGCCGTGCGGCGTGCTCCACAATGGTGCACAGCCGTTCGCGCAGGGCGCCGTCGTCGAGCCCGGCGATCTCCAGCCGCTTGTTCCGGGCGGTGTGGCCGGCGACCACCGTGACGGCCGAGCGCGGCAGCTCCAGCACCTCCGCCAGCAGCGCCTCCACCGCCTCGTTGGCCTTGCCGCGCTCCGGCGCGGCCCGTACCGACACCTTCAGCGCCCCGCCCAGCCAGCCGCTGACGGCGTCGCGCGAAGCCTTGGGGCTCACCTTGACTTCGAGCCTGGCCACCTACGCTATTAGACCCCCGATGATCGCGCCCAGCAGCAACATGCCGGCGTGGATCATGCCCAGGAACAGGCCGCCCACCCCGGCCAGCACGCCGATGACGAACATCCCGGTGAGCGCCGTGGCGAAGAAGAACAGCGCCGCGCCAAGCAGCAGCGCGGGCAGCAGCGCGGCCAGGAGCGCGTTGCCGACGCTGCCGGCCACCTTGCCGCCGACCAGGCTGCCGATGCCGGGCAGCCAGAACAAAAGAACCGGGATCAGGAACATCCAGAAGGCACCCCAGCCCACGCTGCCGCTTTTCTCGCTCATGCGAGCCCTCCTAAGGAAAAAACGCCGCCATGGTGGTGATCCGATCCTGAATCGTGGCTGACCCAGGGGGCGGACCGGATCGTCTCCGGCCGCTTTCCGGTAGGATAACGCTTCCGTTTTGCCTTCCCCGAGAGTCCCATGCAGATTGCCGACCGCTGCGTTGCCAGCTTCAATTACACCCTGACCAACGACAGTGGCGAGGTGCTCGATTCGTCCTCCGGACGTGGCCCGCTGGCCTACCTGCACGGTGCCGGCAACATCGTGCCGGGCCTGGAAAAAGCCATGGTCGGCAAGCAGGTGGGTGACAAGTTCAACGTCGACGTGAAGCCGGAGGAGGGCTACGGCGCGCACAACCCGGCGCTGGTGCAGGTGGTGCCGCGCTCCGCCTTCCGCGGCGTGGACGACCTGCAGCCCGGCATGCAGTTTCGCGCCGACAGCGATCGCGGTCCGATGTCGGTGGTGGTCACCGACATCGAGGGCGACAAGGTCACGGTGGACGGCAACCACCCGCTGGCCGGCGCCACGCTGCACTTCGCCATCGAAGTCACCGAGGTGCGCGCCGCCAGCGCCGAAGAGATGACGCACGGCCACGTGCACGGGCCGGGCGGTCATCACCACTGAGCCGCATGCCCCGCGCGCGGGGCGCGGTTCAAGGAACCTGCTTCTGCGCAGCCGCGCCGGCTTCCGCCGGCGGTGCGTCGGCCTTGCCCGCGGCGGCCTCGCCGATGTTCCGGTTCAGAAAAGCCAGCAGCCTCGTATACAGCTCCTCCCGGTTCCCGGGAGAGTTGAAGCCGTGGCCGGCGCCGGGCTTGGACAGCCATTCGTAGGGCAGGTGCCGCTCGTCAAGCGCCTTGCGCAGGGCCTGGGCCTGGCTGAACGGCACGCGCTGATCCTCCTCGCCGTGCACGATCATCACCGCCGCCTTGAGCCGGTCGATGTGGGTGAGCGGCGAGGCCTGCTTGAGCCGCTCCGGCGTGGCGCCGACGAAGTCCTCGATGTAGGTGCGGCCGCTGCGGCTTTCCGCCACGTCGGAGTCGTGCTGCCACAGGTTCAGGTCGTACACGCCGGCGTAGCCGATCGCGCACTTGTACAGATCGGGTTCGCTGACCGCGCCCATCAGCGCCGCATAGCCGCCGTAGCTGGCGCCGTAGATGCAGGCGCGCGCGGGATCGGCGATGCCCTGCTGGATCGCCCAGCGCGTGCCGTCGCTGATGTCGTCGATCATCGCCGAGTCCCAGTGCTGCTTGCCGGCGTCGACGAACTGCCGGCCATAGCCGCCTGAGCCGCGGAAATTGATCTGCAGCACCGCGTAACCGCGGCTGGCCAGCAGCTGCGAGTCCGCGTCCCAGCGCCACTGGTCAGCCACCCGGAACGGCCCGCCGTGGGGATGCACCACCAGCGGCAGGTTCTTCGGCTCCCTGCCACGCGGCAGCGTGAGGTAACCGTGGAGGGTCTGCCCGTCGCGCGCCTTGAACTGCACCGGGCGCCGTTCGGACATCTGCTCCGGGTCGATCGCTTCGCGCTGCGCCATCAGGAACGCGGCTTTCATGCTGGCGCTGTCGAACAGGTAGTAGGCGCCGGGGTCGCGGTCGCTGTAGACCAGCAGCACCATCTTGCTGCCGTCGGTGGTCTGCGACACCGGCTTCACCACCCGCCCTGGGAACGCCTTCTGCAGCATCTCCAGCCGGGCGCGCATGGGGTTGCCACTGTCCAGCAGCTTGAGCCGGGGCATGTCATCCAGGTACAAGGCCGCCAGCGGTTCGCGTCCGGCGGAAAAGAACACGTCGCCGAGATCGGCGGCGGCGTCGCAGCTCAGTTTGCGGCGCTGTCCGCTCTTCAGTTCGTGCTCGACCAGGCAGCGGCGGTCGCCGCCTTCGTCGGAATCCAGGTACACGCGCGCTCCGTCCGCGGAAAAGCGCAGCGGGATCACCTCGGCGTTGCTGAGGTCGCCGGCGTTGACGGCGGTCCAGTCGGAGGCTCCCGCATCCATGTAGTGGGTCACCAGCCGGTGATGCTCGTCGTATCCCACCGAGTAGCGCACCGCGCCCGCGGCATCGGCCAGGAAGTGGGAATAGCCGCGGATCGGCGCGGCCAGCTTGTGGTCGAGCATGCCGTTGTCGACGTTGAGCCGGTAGCTGGTGGTGATCTGCACGTCGGCCAGGGCCGAAGCGCTGCGGTCCGCGGAGTACAGGTTCGGGAAGTCGTCCACGGCGATGACTGCGTGGTGCGGGTCCTCCGACAGCGGGTCGATCACGCTGGCCCACCCGCGCGTGATGCCCACTTGATGGAGGTGCGTGCCCACTTCGGCCGCGCCGAGGTAGCCGAACAGGTAGGACACGTTGCCGCCGTCGGCATCGAATCCCACCAGTTCGCCGGTGCGCCCCGGCATGTCGAGCAGGTCGCTCGGGTAGGCCGATTCGACCACCAGCCGGTGCGGGCCGACCCAGGAATAGCGGTAGATGCTGCGGTTGGCCTGCAGCGCGAACCTGCCCACGATCTTGCCGTCGCCGACCCGCATCACCGCCAGCGTCGCCGGTTCCTGCGCCGGCAGCACGGCGGCCAGGTATTCGCCTTGCGGCGAAATCGTGACCTCGGCGAAATCGGCGGGGCGGGCGAAAGCTGCAATCGGCACTTCCGCGGCGGCATATCCCGGTAGCAGCCCCAGCATGGCGAGCCAGTAGTGTTTCACGCGGCGGGTCTCCTCCGGCCGACGTATTATGGTAACGCTACACGCTAACCTAGCTACGGACCTCCTGGAAGCCATAACCGCTTCCCGGATGTGACGCATGTCCTCCAAAAATCGCCGGGAGACCCGCCGTGCGCAAGATTCTCGCTCAGCTGATGCCGGTCTGGTTCGCATTGCTCACCACGGGTGCCGCCAGCGCCGCGGGGCTGCGGCCGGCCGACGATCCCTCGCTGGCGCAAGCCATCGCCAGCGGCACGCGCACGCAGGAGTTCCGCGCGCGCGACATCTACCGCCATCCGCTGCAGACGCTCGAATTCTTCGGCATCCGCCCCGACCAGACGGTGGTCGAGATCTCGCCCGGCCAGGGCTGGTACACGGAGATCCTGGCGCCCTACCTGCACGACCACGGCCGGTACTACGCCGCCGGCCCGGCCGCCGACCTGCCCAACGCCTCGGAGGAGACCAAGAAGGATGTCGCCACCTTCCGCCACAAGCTCGACGCCGACCCCGCGCGCTACGGCAACGTCATCGTCACCGAGTTCCGCCCGCCGTTGCGCGCCGACATCTGCCCGCCCGGCAGCGCCGACCTGGTGCTGACCTTCCGCAACGTGCACAACTGGATCGACGGCGGCTATGAGCAGGACGCCTTCAATGCCTTCTACCGCGCCCTCAAGCCCGGCGGCGTGCTCGGCGTGGTGGAGCACCGCGCCAAGCCCTATACGACGCTCGAGCAGACCCGCAAGAGCGGTTACGTGAACGAGGACTACGTCAAGGCGCTGGCCGCCAACGCCGGCTTCCGTTTCGTCGCCGCCTCACCGGTCAACTACAACCGGCGGGACACCAAGGATTACCCGGAAGGTGTGTGGACGCTGCCGCCGACGTTCGCGCTGGGCGACAAGGACAAGGCGAAGTACCTCGCCATCGGCGAGTCTGATCGCATGACGCTGAAGTTCGTGAAGCCCTGATCGCGCAGCTCACTTTTCGGTTGTTGCAGCGCCGCTCTCCGGTGCGGCGCCGGCGGTTGTAGAGGGCGTTGCCGCAGCGCCGCCGATGTTCTTGTCAAGAAAGGCGAGGAGACGGGTGTAGAGCTCCTCCCGGTTCTCAGGCATATAGAAGCCATGGCCCTCGTCCGGCTTGATCAGCGACTCGTAAGGATAGTGGCGAGCGTCCAGCGCGCTCATCAGAGCGCGCGCCTGGTTGATCGGCACCACCGGGTCCTTCACGCTGTGTACGATCATGACCGCCGCCTTGAGCTGGTCCAGGTGGCTGAGCGGCGATTGCTTGCGCAACTCGTCCTCGGAGTCGCCGATGAAGGTGTTGAACTCGGAACGCGAAAAGCGTGAACTGGTCTCGGCTTTGGTGTTGCGTAGAAGATTGAGGTCGTAGACACCGGCCTCGCCGATCGCGCAGCGATACAGGTCGGGCTCCCTGACCGCGCTCATCAGCGATGCGTAGCCGCCGTAGCTGCCGCCGTAAATGCATAGGCGCTTGGGATCGGCAATGCCCTGCGCCACGGTCCAGTGCGTGCCGTCGGTGATGTCGTCGATCATCACGCCGCCCCAGCCGCGGATGCCGGCGGCGTAGAAGTCTTCGCCGTAGCCTCTGGAGCCGCGGTAGTTGACCTGCAGCACGGCGTAGCCGCGGCTGGCCAGCATCTGCGTCTCGGCGTCCCAAGCCCAGTGGTCGGCTTGGTTCAACGGCCCACCGTGGGGGTGGACCACCAGCGGCAGGTTCTTGGGATCCTTGCCGGGCGGCAAGGTCAGGTAGCCGTGGATGACTTGGCCGTCCCTCGCCTTGAAATTGACCGGCCGCATTTCCGCCATCTGTTCCGGTTTGACGTTGTCCAGCACCGACAGCAGATAGCCGGCGTGCATGGAGCGGGTGTCGAACAGGTAGTAGTCGCCCGGGTTGTGGTCGCTGTAAGCGAACAGAACGCCCTTGCCGCCGTCGAGCGTGGTCGAAGTCACCTGCACCACTTCGTCGGTAAAGGCCTTCTGCACCGCGGCGAACTTGGCGCGATCCGGGTTCTTGGTGTCGATCAGACGCACGCTCGGCCGGTCGTTGACGTAGATGGCCGCGATCGGCTCCCTGCGGTCGAAGGACCACATGATATGGTCCAGGTCGCCGGTTTCGTCGCAGCTCAACGTGTGCTTCTCGCCGGTCTTAAGGTTCTGCTCCAGCAGGCAATAGTGGCTGCCGTTCTCGTTGGACTTCAGGTACACCTTGCCGCCGTCGTCGGGGATGCTCAGCGGGAAGATCTTCACTCCCGTGTCCTTAGCTTGTGTTGATCAGCTTCCATTCCGCGCCGGGGATTGGGCGCGCATAGGTGACCACGTGATGGTCGGGGTCACTGCCCACCGCGTAGCGGATTTCGCCGGTCCGGTCCGCCAGGAAGCTGAAGACTCCCGGAGCAGAAATGCCGTCCGCATGATCGAGGATCCCGTTGTCGACGTTGAGCCGGTAGGTGTGGGTCGAGGCGTTGTCGGCAGTCGAGTTCCAGTCGTCCACCGCGATGATGACGTGGTGAGGGTCGTCCGGCAGCGTGCGCACCACCTCGGCGTCGGCATACGTCACGGTGACACGGCGGATGTTGCTGCCGACCGCCTCCGGCGCCCGGTAGCCGAACAGGTACATCTCGTTCTTGCCGTCCGCGTCGACCGCCCACAGTTCTCCGGTCCTGGCCGGCCAGTCGAGCGAGCCGTACTGCATGGCCACTTCGATCACCACGCGGCCCGGCCCGGCCCAGTAGTAGTCGGCCACGCTGCCGTCGAATCCCGGCGGCAGCACCTTCACCACTTTTTTCGGATCGGCCAGCGGGATGATCGCCAGGGCTGTCTGCGATTTCATCTGCACCTTGGCGGCGACGTAGTCGCCATCGGGCGAGATCTTCAGGTCGTGCAAGCCCTGCTTGGCGACAAACACGGACAACGGTACCTCGGCAGCGGCCAGCGCCGGCGCACACAGCGCCAGCAGGCCGAGCAGTATGCGCAGCATGCGGGTCTCCCCCAAGAGACGTATTGGCAAGGTCACCTTAACGGAAGCGCGGTTGCCCCGGTAGCGGTAGTGCGCCGGCTAACGTGATCGCCGTCCACTTTTTGGGTGCCCTTTTGGCGGCCCTAGTCTTCCGGTTCATACCCCAGGTTCGGCGCCAGCCACTTCTCCGCTTCCGCCAGCGTCCACCCTTTGCGCGCGGCGTAGTCGGCGACCTGGTCCTTCTGGATGCGGCCGACCACGAAGTACTGCGACTCCGGGTGGGCGAAGTACCAGCCGGAGACTGCGGCGCCGGGCCACATGGCGTAGTTCTCGGTGAGCTGGATGCCGGCGTTGCGTTCCACGTCGAGCAGCTTCCACAGCGTGGCCTTCTCGCTGTGCTCGGGACAGGCCGGGTAGCCTGGCGCCGGGCGGATGCCCTTGTAGCGCTCGCCGATCAGGGACTCGTTGTCGAGGTGCTCGTCGGCGGCGTAGCCCCAGTACTCCTTGCGCACGCGCTGGTGCAGGCGTTCGGCGAAGGCCTCGGCCAGGCGATCGGCGATGGATTCCAGCAGGATGGCGCTGTAGTCGTCGTTGGCCTTCTTGAACCCGGCGATCTTCTCGCCGCTGCCCAGGCCGGCGGTGACGGCGAAGGCGCCGACGTAGTCGTGCAGGCCGCTGGCCTTCGGCGCGACGAAGTCGGACAGCGCGCGGTTCGGCACGCCGGCACGGTGCTCGCTCTGCTGGCGCAGGCCGTGCAGCCGCGCGATCACCTGGCCGCGGGTTTCGTCGGCGTAGACCTCGATGTCGTCGCCGTCGGCATTGGCCGGGAACAGGCCGAACACCGCGTTGGCGCGCAGCCAGCGCTCCGCCACGATGCGGTCGAGCATGGTTTGGGCGTCGTCGTACAGCTTGCGGGCGGCCTCGCCGCTGACCGGATGGTTGAGCAGGTCGGGGTAGCGGCCCTTCATCTCCCAGGCGATGAAGAACGGCTGCCAGTCGATATATTCGCGCAGCTCGGCGATCGGGTAATCGTGCAGCACCTTGACGTGCTGGGTCGCCTGGGCGTGATGCAGGTGGTCGCAGGCCGGGCCCTCGCACACGTCGCGGGTCTGCTGCAGCAGCAGGCGCGGCCGGAACGGCCGGTAGTCCTTCCAGTCCAGCGGCGCGGCGTTGGCGCGCGCTTTCTCCAGACTCAGGAACTTGTGGTCGCGGTCCTTGCCGGCGTGGCGCTCGCGGATGGCTGCGTACTCCTTGCGCGTCTCCTCCATCAGCCTGGCCTTCTGCTCCGGCGACAGCAGCGCCGAGGCTACCGGCACCGAGCGCGAGGCGTCCTTCACCCACACCACCGGGCCTTGGTAGGCCGGCGCGATCTTCACCGCGGTATGGGCGCGCGAGGTGGTGGCGCCGCCGATCAGCAGCGGCAGCTCGAAGCCCTGGCGCTGCATCTCCTTGGCCAGCGTCACCATCTCGTCCAGCGAGGGCGTGATCAGGCCGGACAGGCCGATGATGTCGGCCTTTTCCGCCTTCGCCGCGTCCAGGATCTTCTGCGGCGGCACCATCACGCCCAGGTCGACCACGTCGTAGTTGTTGCACTGGAGCACCACGCCGACGATGTTCTTGCCGATGTCGTGCACGTCGCCCTTGACCGTGGCCATCAGGATCTTGCCCTTGGCCTGCTTCGCTTCGCCGGGCTTCTTCTCGGCCTCGATGTAGGGAATGAGGTAGGCCACCGCCTTCTTCATCACCCGCGCCGACTTCACCACCTGCGGCAGGAACATCTTGCCGGCCCCGAACAGGTCGCCGACCACGTTCATGCCGTCCATCAGCGGACCTTCGATCACTTCGATCGGGCGGCCGCCGGCGGCGGCGATCTCGGCACGCAGCGCCTCGGTGTCCTCCTCCACGAACTGGTCGATGCCCTTGACCAGCGCGTGCTTGATGCGCTCACGCAGCGGCAGCGCGCGCCAGGCCAGCTCGTCGCCCTGCTTTTTCTCGGCGCCGTCGCCGCGGAAGCGCTCGGTGATCTCCAGCAGCCGCTCGGTGGCGTCGTCGCGGCGGTTGAGGATCACGTCCTCGATACGTTGACGCAGCTCCGGGTCCAGTTCCTCGTAGATGGCGAGCTGGCCGGCGTTGACGATACCCATGTCCATGCCCGCCTTGATGGCGTGGTAGAGGAACACGGCGTGGATCGCCTCGCGCACGGCGTTATTGCCGCGGAACGAGAACGACACGTTGGACACGCCGCCGGAGACCAGCGCCCCCGGCAGGTTCTGCTTGATCCAGGCGGTGGCCTCGATGAAATCCAGGCCGTAGCGGTTGTGCTCGGCGATGCCGGTGGCCACCGCGAAGATGTTGGGGTCGAAGATGATGTCCTCGGCCGGGAATCCCACCTGTTGCGTCAGGATGTCGTAGGCGCGCCGGCAGATTGTCTGGCGGCGTTCCAGCGAGTCGGCCTGGCCCTGCTCGTCGAAGGCCATCACCACCACCGCCGCGCCGTAGCGGCGGCACAGCCGCGCCTGCTCGACGAACTTGTCCTCGCCCTCCTTCATCGAGATCGAGTTGACGATGGGCTTGCCCTGCACACACTTGAGGCCCGCCTCGATCACCTCCCACTTGGAGGAGTCGATCATCACCGGCACGCGCGAGATGTCCGGCTCCGAGGCGATCAGGTTGAGGAAGCGCACCATCGCGGCCTTGCCGTCGAGCATGCCCTCGTCCATGTTGACGTCGATCACCTGCGCGCCGGCTTCCACCTGCTGCCGCGCCACCGCCAGCGCCGCGCCGTAGTCGCCCGCCTTGACCAGGTCCTTGAACCTGGCCGAGCCGGTGACGTTGGTGCGCTCGCCCACGTTGACGAACAGCGAATCGGCGCCGATGTTGAGCGGCTCCAGCCCGGCCAGGCGGCAGGCCGGGGCGGGCGCATCGGCTTGGCGCGGCTTCCTGGCGGCCACCGCGGCGGCGATGGCGGCGATATGGTCCGGTGTAGTGCCGCAGCAGCCGCCCACCACGTTCACCAGGCCGGCGTCGGCGAACTCGGCGATGATGCCGGCGGTATCCTGCGGGCGCTCGTCGTACTCGCCGAAGGCGTTGGGCAGGCCGGCGTTGGGATAGCAGGAGATGCGGCAGTCGGCGATGCGCGCCAGCTCGGCGATGTAGGGCCGCATCTCCTTGCCGCCGAGCGCGCAGTTGAAGCCGATGGCGAACGGCCGCGCGTGGCGCACCGAGTTCCAGAATGCTTCCGTCACCTGGCCCGACAGCGTGCGGCCGGACGCGTCGGTGATGGTGCCGCTGATGATCACCGGCAACCGCAGTCCCTTCCGCTCGAACACCTGTTCCACCGCGAAGATCGCCGCCTTGGCGTTGAGGGTGTCGAAGATGGTCTCGATCAGCAGGATCTGCGCACCGCCGTCGACCAGGCCGAGCGTGCTCTCGGTATAGGCCGCCACCAGCTCGTCGTAGCTGACGTTGCGCTTGCCCGGGTCGTTGACGTCCGGGCTGATGCTGGCGGTGCGGTTGGTGGGGCCCAGGGCCCCGGCGACGAAACGCGGGCGTTCTGGCGTGCTGGCCGCATCGGCTTCCAGGCGCGCCAGCTTCGCCGCCTCCAGGTTCAGTTCGTAGGCCAGCTCCTCCATGCGGTAGTCGGCCAGCGAGATGCGCTGCGAGTTGAAGGTGTTGGTCTCGATGATGTCGGCGCCCGCCGCCAGATACTTGCGGTGGATCTCGCGGATGATCTGCGGCTGCGTCAGCACCAGCAGGTCGTTGTTGCCCTTGAGGTCGTGCGCCCAGTCCTTGAAGCGCTCGCCGCGGTAGTCGGCCTCACCCAGCCTGTAACCCTGGATCATGGTGCCCATGGCCCCGTCGATGACCAGGATGCGCTGGCGGGCAAGGGATTCCAGGCGGGCGCTGTCGCTGACCTGAGGGTGTTCCGGCGGGGCGTCGAACATGGGCTTTCTGGAAGGATGATGTCCCGGGCGTACGGGACTGGCTAAACGATACTGGACCTGCGCTGCGGAAGGTCTTGCTCCGTATTATATCTCTTTATCCGGATAAGCGGATAAAGGCAAGATCGGGGCCCGAGATCCGCGTCGGCTTTCATCATTTTTGCCATTCATCGCCCAGCCGCTACATTCCATCCGTATGCGCTAGGCGAAACCCCCGGTTTGGTCATTTAGTAACCGACGGACCACACACTGGCGGAGGTCGAACGGTTTTCATCGCCAGGCAGTTTCTCCAGCCCTCTCCACGGATCAGGAAGCGGGGCTGACCGGCAAAGGACTGCCGCAGCGAGATCATTTCCCTTGCCTGTTCGCCTGCGCTTCACAGTGCGGAGGCATGACAGTTGCCACCTGACCCGGGAGTCTGCGAATCTGCGCCGACTCCCGGTGCTTTCAGAGGGTATTGACGCGACATGACCGCAACGGTTCATTCGTTGTTCGGCGATTCACCGCAGGAACGCGGCGAGCAGCCGGCCGCCCCAGCCCATCCGCTGGTGGCCGATCTGCGCGAAGCCGCGGTCGGCGTGCTCGACGAACTGATGGGCCGGATGTTCGACAGCGCCGACGACACGCTGTTCGAAATGGGCGAGAAATCATCCAGCGACGAGGAACGCCGCCGCTACTTCGACGCCATGCGCCTGCTGCGCCTGGACCGTGGCAAGGTCACGGCCGCTTTCGCCGGGGACATCGTGCGCGGCTTCGCGCCGCTGGTGACGGTGAAGAACCGCAAAGTCGAGTTCGACCTCGACAGCCTGTCGATCCAGCCGACCGAGGAGCTGGAGGAGAAGATCGCCGTCACCAATATGGCGGCGAAGGCCGAAGGCCTGTTCAAGTCCTCGATCTGGGAGCTGGAGCGCCAGCTCGAATTCGCCACCCGTGAACTGGGCGTGCCGATGTCGCCGCTGGCGCTGGGGCCGAACCGCATCTGCGAGGCCTTCGTCCACGCCACCAGCAGTTCCGAGGCGGGTTTTCATACCAAGCTGGTGGTCTACAAGCTGTTCGACCGCGTGGTGATCAGCGACCTCGGCCGCGTTTATACCGCCGCGCTGGCCGTGCTGGAGAAGAAAGGCATCGGACCGTCGCGCCGGCAGGCGCAGACCGCTGTGCCGGCCGGCATCCCTGGCGGGGGCGCGGGATACGCGGGGGGCGCGCCGTCGTACCCCGCCGGTTCCATCCCCATGGCCGGCTTCCCGCCGGCCCAGGGCGCGCCTCCGGGTGCGGGTTCGATGCAGGGTCCTGGACCTGCACAGGGGCCGGTGCAGGGCATGGGTTATGCGCCGCCCATGCCCGGATTCGCGCCGGTTGCGGGCATGGTGCAGGGGCCTGCGGTGGCGCAGATCCAGGACCTGTTGCGCGGGTTCGGCCTCGACCAGGCCAGCGTGCAGCGGGCCGGCACCCCGGTCGGCGCCGAGCTGGCCGGCGTGCTGCAGACCCTGCTCGCCGGCGCCGCGACCCCGACCGCGGAGGGCTACACGCAGCGCCTGATGCTGGCCGGCCGCATGTTCGACGACATCCTGGCCGAGCCGATGCTGCCGGACCCCCTGCGGCCGGTGATCGAACGGCTGCGCTATCCCGTCTACAAGACCGCGCTGAGCGATGCCAGCTTCTTCGCTGACCAGGGGCATCCGCTGCGCAAGCTGCTCGGCGACGTGCTGGAGCTGGCGATCTCGGCGCAGACCAGCGAAGCGGCCCAGGCGCAGCTCCGCGAGGCCCTGCGTATCGCCGCATCGGTGCAGGATGGTCCGGCGCTCGGCGCCGACAATCTGCGCGCGGCCAAGCCGGTGTCGGACGGCGAGGTCGAAGGCTTCCTGGCGCAGCTGCGCCAGCAGACCCAGACCCGCCGCGAGGAGGTGCTGGTCCGCATCCGCCGCCAGATCGCGCAGGAGCTGGAACTGCAGACGCTCGGCCGCGAGGTGCCGGCACCGGCGATGTCGCTGCTGCGGCGCGGCGTGGGCCCGCTGATGGCGGTGCGACTGCTCCGCAACGGCCGCGCCAGCGAATCGTACCGCCAGGCGCAGGGTTTGATGACCGGCCTGCTCGAAAGCCTGGAGCTGGAGGGCCCGGCGGGCGCGGAGGCACGCGGTGACCGCGAGCGGCTGCTGGCGAAGATCGCAGCCGAGCTGGCCGACGTCGGTATGCCGACCGACAAGATCCAGACCCTGCTCGACGACTTGCGCGAGGTGTACCAGCTGCTCGACGGCGTGGCGGCAGGATCGGCTCCGGACTCCGGGCCGGTCCAGGCCGAAGCCCAGGCCCAAGCTGATCCCGACGCGCTCAGCGAGCGCGAGGAGCGGCTGCTGATGTCGGAATTCGAGCACTCCGGCGGCGCCGAGGAGCCCGCGCCGGCGCCGCCGCGCAGGGAACCGAAGCCGGCCGCGTCCCACCCTGCTCCGGATGCGTTGTCGCGGGCGACCATGATGGACCACCTGCGGCGTGTGCTTGCCACGGAAAGCTGGTTCCGGGTCTACGACGCCGAGCACAACCAGACGCGCTGGCTGAAGCTCAATTCGTTCTATCCCGACCAGGACTCGGTGACCTTCACCGGCTTCGACGAGAGTCTCAAGCTGAGCATCCGCGCCAGCCTGCTCGTCGAGCACCTGGTCAGCGGCCAGTCGGAGCCGATCAATCCCGATGAAGCCGCCCGCGCGGCGCTGGAGTTGCTGCGCCTGCACCGCCCGCGCTCCTGACCCCGCCCGGCGTCCAGCAAACCCGGTAAAGCAATCGCTTGGAGCGGCACCTTGACATCGTACGATGATTCAATTAGTTTATTAAACGTTCGTTTTATTATCTCATCATGGAGGAGCTGCACATGACGACGGAAACCCTTTCCGCCGCGACCTGGACCGACAAGAAGCGCTACGTATGGCTGCTGGGCATCGTCGTCATGGCGCTGCCGCTGTACGGCTACGGTCTCTACAAGCTGACCGGCCTGGAGCTGTTCTGGTGGACCACGCCGCTGGTGGTCTATGGCCTGATCCCGTTGCTCGACCGTCTCATCGGCGAGGACGAGTCCAACCCGCCGGACGAAGCCATGCCCGGGCTGATCAAGGACCGCTTCTACCGCTACGTGGTGTATCTCGCCGTGCCGGTGCAGTACCTGAGCTTCGTCTGGGGCACCTGGATGGCCGTGCACGGCAATCTGGCCTGGTACCAGTGGCTGGGCCTGCTGACCTCGGTGGCGATGACCTCCGGCCTCGCCATCAACGTCTCGCACGAGCTTGGCCACCAGACCGCCGGCTTCGACCGCTGGCTGGCCAAGATCGCGCTGGCACCGGTGATGTACGGCCATTTCTACGTCGAGCACAACCGCGGCCACCACGTGCGCGTGGCCACGCCGGAGGACCCGGCGACGTCGCGTTTCGGCGAGACCTTCTACGAGTTCCTGCCGCGCTGCGTGGTTGGCTCGATCAAGTCCGCCTGGGACATCGAGAAGCGGCGCCTGCAGCGGCAGGGCCGCGGCGCGTGGTCGATCCACAACGACAACCTGCAGGCCTGGGGCATGACGGTGCTGCTGTTCGGCGCGATGACGGTGTGGCTCGGCTGGTGGGCCCTGCCCTTCATGCTCTTGCAGGCGGCCTACGGCGCCAGCCTGCTGGAGAGCGTGAACTACCTCGAGCACTACGGCCTGATGCGCCAGAAGCGGGCGGATGGCAGCTACGAGCGCTGCCAGCCGGAGCATTCCTGGAACTCCAACCACACCGCCACCAACATCTTCCTCTATCACCTGCAACGGCATTCCGATCACCACGCCTATCCCACCCGGCCCTACCAGGTGCTGCGCAACTTCGACGACCTGCCGCGCCTGCCCAACGGCTACGCCGGCATGATCCTGCTGGCCTATGTGCCGCCGCTGTGGTTCCGCGTGATGGACCCCAAGGTGATCAAGCACTACGGCGGTAACATGAGCAAGATCAACATCGCGCCGCGCGTCCGCGACAGGATGTTGGCGAAGTACGGCTCCGCCACGGCATAATGAGCTGCCGGCAAGGCGGCGTGCCTCTCTCGGGCACGCCGCCTTCCTTTTGCCGATCGATTTAAAATCTCCCAAATCACAGTGTTCGGGGTTGCTGATGAAGAAGTGGCGCTGTCTGGTATGCGATTTCGTCTATGACGAGGCCAAGGGTCTGCCGGAGGAAGGCATCGCGCCCGGTACGCGCTGGGCGGACATCCCCGATAGCTGGACCTGCCCTGATTGCGGGGCGGCGAAAAGCGATTTCGTGATGGAAGAGATCTAAGGACAAGCGCCATGAGTGCCGGGCAGAAGTTTCGCGATGCCGTTGCCGCCGAGAAGCCGCTGCAGGTGATCGGCGCCATCAACGCCTACACCGCGCGGATGGCGGAAGCCACCGGCTTCAAGGCGCTGTACCTGTCCGGCGGCGGCCTGGCCGCCAACTCCCTGGGCATGCCGGACCTCGGCATCAGCACCATGGAGGACGTGCTCACCGACGTACGCCGCATCACCGACGTGACCACCCTGCCGCTGCTGGTGGACATCGACACCGGCTGGGGCGGCGCCTTCAACATCGCCCGCACCATCCGCTCCATGATCAAGGCCGGTGCCGGCGCCGTGCACATGGAGGACCAGGTCGGGCAGAAGCGCTGCGGCCATCGCCCGGGCAAGGAAGTGGTGCCGAAGGAGGAGATGGTGGACCGGCTCAAGGCGGCGGTGGACGCCCGCACCGATGCCGGCTTCGTCATCATGGCCCGCACCGACGCCCTGCAGATGGAAGGCCTGGACGCCGCCATCGAGCGCGCCGTGGCCTACGTCGAGGCGGGCGCCGACATGATCTTCGCCGAGGCCGTGACCGAGCTGCCGATGTACAGGAAGTTCCGCGACGCGGTGAAGGTGCCGATCCTGGCCAACATCACCGAGTTCGGCCACACGCCGCTGTTCACCACCGAGGAACTGCGCTCGGTCGACGTGGATATGGTGCTCTATTGCTGCGGCGCCTACCGTGCCATGAACGCGGCAGCGCTCAAGGTCTACCAGGCCATCCGCGCCGAGGGCACGCAGAAGAACGTGGTGCCGATCATGCAGACGCGCGCCGATCTGTATAAGTACCTGGGCTACTACGCCTACGAGCAGAAGCTCGACGAGCTGTTCGCCGCCAAGCGCGACTAGGGCCTGTTAACAGGCCCTAGGCCCTGAGGGCGGCGGAAATCCCGATAACCGCCGGCCCCAGCTATCCATAACCAAAGGTTATGGATCGGCAAAAAACTTTCCTGTGTCTTGGCGTTGACCATGCGCTAGACTGGCGCACATTTTTTTCAAGGCCGTGTGCCGGCGGGCGTGGTATTGCCCGTGGACGGCTATGAACAAAAGCGACAGGGAGCCCCGGATGTCGGTCAAAATCGCAGTACTCAAGGAAACCCGGCCGAACGAGCGTCGCGTGGCGATGGTGCCCGCCGTCGCCGACAAGCTGACCAAGCTCGGTGCGGAGATCCACATGCAGTCGGGCGCCGGCAACGCCGTCAAGCTGCCGGACTCCGCCTTCAAGAACGTCACCTTCGCCGCCAACCCGCAGGGACTGGTGAGCGACGCCGACATCGTGCTGGCGGTGCAGCCGCCGCCGGCCGACGTGGTCGGCGCGATGAAGGAGGGCGCGATCCTGCTGTCCTTCGTCTACGCCCACAAGGAGGCGGAGCTGACCAAGCTGCTGCGCGACCGCAAGATCACCTGCTTCGCCATGGAGCTGGTGCCGCGCATCACGCGCGCACAGGCGATGGACGCGCTGTCGTCCCAGGCCGCGCTGGCCGGCTACTACTCGGCCCTGATCGGCGCCACCCACCTGGCGCGCATCCTGCCGATGATGACCACCGCGGTCGGCTCGATCCGCCCGGCCAAGACCCTGGTGATGGGCCTGGGCGTCGCCGGCCTGCAGGCCCTGGCCACCGCGCGCCGCCTCGGCAGCATGGTGGAGGGCTACGACGTGCGCCCCGAAACCAAGGAGCAGGCCGAGTCGCTCGGCGCCAAGTTCGTCGACACCGGCGTCGACGCCCGCGGCCAGGGCGGCTACGCCCGCGAACTGACCCAGGAAGAAAAGGACAAGGTCGCCTCGGTGGTGACCAAGCACATCCAGCAGGCCGACGTGGTCATCACCACCGCCGCCATCCCCGGCCGCCCCTCGCCCAAGCTCGTCTCCAAGGCGCAGGTGGACGGCATGAAGGCCGGCGCGGTGATCGTCGACCTCGCCGCCGAGGGCGGCGGCAACTGCGAATACACCCAGCCCGGCGAGACCATCCAGGTCGGCCAGGTCACCATCGTGGCCCCGCTCAATGTGCCCTCGCTGCTGGGCGAGCACGCCAGCGAGCTGTACGCCAAGAACCAGTTCAACCTGCTGGAGCTGATGATCAAGGACAAGGCGCTCAAGCTCGACTGGGAGGACGAGGTGATCGCCAAGTCCTGCCTGACGCACGCGGGCGCGATCAAGAACGAAGCGGCGAAAAAAGCCATAGAAGCGTGAGACGTGAGACGTGAGACGTGAGACGAAAAAGCCCGCTGCCGCTTTTCGCTTGCGTCTCACGTCTCACATCTCACGTCTCACAAGCCTTTAGCTAGAGGGAATTGCCAAAATGGACCTCACCACCAGCATCACGGGCTTCGTCGCCCTCTACATCTTCATGCTCGCCGCCTTCACCGGTTACGAGATCATCGGCCGCGTGCCGGCGATCCTGCACACGCCGCTGATGTCGGGCTCCAACTTCGTGCACGGTATCGTCGTGGTCGGCGCCATCTACGCGCTGATGAACGCCACCACGCCGCTGGAGCAGGGCATCGGTTTCGTCGGCGTGCTGTTCGGCGCCGCCAACGCCGGCGGCGGTTACGTCGTCACCGAGCGCATGCTCGAGATGTTCAAGCCCACCGACAAGAAGAAGGCTTAAGGGGACCGGTTGCCATGAATCCGCATGTGATCATCGACGCGAGCTACTTCGCCGCCGCCTTCCTCTTCATCTACGGCCTCAAGCGCATGTCGTCGCCGGTGACGGCGCGCTCGGGCATCGTCGTCGCCGGCTGGGGCATGGCGGTCGCCACCCTGGCCAGCTTCCTCTACTACTTCGGCGTGCCGGCGGAGGTGAAGCCGCACCTCACCGTCAACATCATCCTCGCCGCGGTCGCCCTGGCGATCGGCCTGGCCTGGGCCTGGCGCTCCGGCAAGACCGTGCCGATGACCGCCATGCCGCAGATGGTCGCCATCTACAATGGCCTCGGCGGCGGCGCCGCGGCGCTGATCGCGGCGGTGGAGTTGCTCGGCGCGCATGCCAACGGCTACGTCGAGCTGGTGGTCACCATCGTCGGTGCCCTGATCGGCTCGATCTCGTTCTCCGGCTCGGTCATCGCCTGGGCCAAGCTCGACGGCCGCATCAACAAGACCTGGCGCATCAAGGGCCAGCAGGTGATGAACGCCACGGTGATGCTGATCGCCCTGGCCATCGGCGCCTGGATCATCTTCGGCATGCAGGGGCATGCGCCGGCGTTGCTGGTGATCGGCTTCTTCGCCGCCGCCCTGGTCTTCGGCGTGCTGATGACCATGCCCATCGGCGGTGCCGACATGCCGGTGGTGATCTCGCTCTACAACGCCTTCACCGGCCTTGCCGTCGGCATGGAAGGCTTCGTGCTGCAGAACCCCGCGCTGATGATCGCCGGCATGGTGGTGGGCTCCGCCGGCACCCTGCTGACCCTGCTGATGGCCAAGGCCATGAACCGCTCGGTCAGCAACGTCATCTTCTCCAACTTCGGCGTGGTCGGCGACGAGGGGCAGGGCGAGATCAAGGGCAGCCTCAAGCCGGCCGAGGCCGGCGATGCCGCCGTGCAGATGCGCTACGCCTCCAAGGTCATCATCGCCCCCGGCTACGGCCTGGCGGTGGCGCAGGCGCAGCACAAGCTGTACGAGTTCGTGAAGCTGCTGCAGGAGCACGGCGTGGAAGTGAAGTTCGCCATCCACCCGGTGGCGGGCCGCATGCCCGGCCACATGAACGTGCTGCTGGCCGAGGCCGGCGTGCCGTACGACATCATCTACGACCTGGAAGACATCAACGGAGAGTTCGCCACCGCCGACGTGGCCGTGGTGGTGGGCGCCAACGACACCGTCAACCCGGCCGCCCGCACCAACAAGTCCAGCCCCATCTACGGCATGCCGATCCTCAACGTCGACCAGGCCAAGCAGGTCTACGTCATCAAACGCGGCCAGGGCAAGGGCTACTCCGGCGTCGAGAACGAGCTGTTCTACAAGGACAACTGCAACCTCGTCTACGGCGACGCCCAGAAGGTGATGGTAGCGATGATCCAGGCGGTGAAGTCGCTGGAGGGATAAGGCTGCTTCTACTCATTATCGAAAAGGCCGCCTTCGGGCGGCTTTTTTGTTGGCGATGACGAGCGGAGCCGATGGCGGCACCTGTAGTAGCGTGCCCCGATGCAAGGGGTTCTGCGGTTTGCCAACGGGTTGTGTGCGCGACTTCACGGAATCGTAACCCTGATCGGCTAAGACTTCTCGTGAGTTGGCTCGGGGCGAGCGCAGGCGCTCGGCCGGCACACCGCCGATTGCCGCTTGACTCCCCCGTGTGACGCACCGTCCGCCCGTCGACACATCGCAGGTCCGAGGAATACTCCGATGGCAAAGAGACCCACGCATCCCAAGCACCCCACGAATCCTACGAACGGCGGACCGAGCGGGAGCGCGCCGGCACCGTTGCCCTCGCCCCCACCCAGGAACCTGGACGGTCCGATATTCGCCCAGCCGGAGCCGACTGCGGACCCGACCATCTTCAAAATCAAGCATCCTTCCGACAACGCGGCCTACAAGATCATCGACCAGCTGAATGCGGAAGGTAAGATCCAGCCGATGGCGTTTCCCGCGCCGCGTGGCGGCGTGGAGCCGCAGCTGACGCTGGCGCAGGTGTTCGGCGGCAACCAGCAGGCGATCGCCAACATCCAGCGCAACGGCCAGATCGTGTTCCACTCCACCGGCGACTGCGGCAGCACGCGGGGGCCGACGACGCAGAACGAGGTCACCGACAAGATGATCGGCGACTTCAACGAAGCCGATGCGAAGGAAGTGCCGCAGTTCTGCCTGCTGCTGGGCGACGTGGTCTACAACTTCGGCGAGGCGCAGTACTACTACGACCAGTTCTACGAGCCCTACCGCAGCTACCACGCGCCGGTGCTGGCCGCGGCCGGCAACCATGACGGCATGATCTCGCCGCTGGCGCACGCCACCACGCTCGCCGCCTATCTGCGGAATTTCTGCGCCGACCCGGCGGCCGGCTTCACGGTAACGCCGGAGGCGGGCGGGCTGTCGCGCACGGCGCAGATCCAGCCCGGCGTGTTCTTCACCTTCGACGCGCCGTTCGTGCGCATCCTGGTGCTGTACAGCAACACCCTGGAGGACCCCGGGGTGATTGCCGATGCGACGATCGGCGATTCCCAGCTCGCCTACCTCAAGGCCGCGCTGCAGCGGGTCAAGTCCGAGAAATATTCCGGCGCGCTGCTGTTCGCGCACCATCATCCGCCGTATGCGGCGGGTGGCCAACACTCTTCCAGCACCCAGATGCGGCAGCAAATGGACCAGGTCTGCGCCGAGGTCGGCGTGTGGCCGCACGCGGTGCTGGCAGGCCACGCCCACTCCTATCAGCGCTTCACCCGCCATCGGTCGGACGGCACGGACATCCCCTACATCGTTTGCGGCAACGGCGGCCACAACGTGCAGAAGCTGCAGGCGGCCGGCGGCACCGCGCTGCGCACGCCGCAGACCCTGCAGACGGCGACGGCGAACGACGACGCGGTGACGTTCGAGAACTACGACGATACCGATTACGGCTACTTGCGGGTCGTCGTCGACGCGCAGCAGCTGCGGATCGAGTACCACCCGGCCAGCGACAGCGTCGGTGCCAAGACGCCGGACGATAGCGTCACTATCGACCTGGCCTCGCGCAAGCAGACGGTGTACACCGCCAACGATCTCGGGTACCCGGCGCAGGCCAAGGCTGTGCGCGGCCTGCACGCGGCCCAGCGCGGCGTGGCGAGGCAGGCGCCGAAGAAACGCCGCTGAGCGCCCGCTCACCTGCGACATGGTCCGGCCCAAGCTGGGGGAGCATCGCGCCAGCCTCATGGGAATACGGCACGGCGTCGGCGGTATGATGGACGCGGTAAGCTCGAGATCGAGCGGAACTTTCAGGTCGGAATGCCGCAGTGAGCGAGACCGCAGATCCTCCCCGCAGCGCGCGGCGCCGCCTGCTCAAGCTGCCGCGGGTGCCGCGCGTGTCCTGGCGCGACCTCGCCGTCACGCTGGGGCCGGTGCTGCTCCTCAGCGTGCTGGCCATCGTCGCCGCCATGCACTTCGTGCGGCCGGCGCCGCCCAGCACCCTCACCATCGCCAGTGGTCCGGACGGCAGCAACTTCCGCACGGTGGCGGAGAAGTACCGGGCGATCCTGCAACGCAACGGCATCAAGCTGGTGGTGCTGCCCACGCAGGGGTCGCAGGACAATCTCAACCGCCTGGTCGATCCCGCCGCCAATGTCGACATCGCCCTGGTGCAGTCGGGCGTGACCACCACCGGCGATTCCGGCGACGTGGTCTCGCTGGGCAGCATGTATTACCAGCTGCTCACCGTCTTCTACCGCTCGCCCAAGCCGCTCGCGCTGCTGTCCGGGCTGCAGGGCAAGCGCATCGCCATCGGTGCCGAGGGCAGCGGCACGCGCTTCCTGGCGCTGGCGCTGCTCAAGGCCAACGGCATCGAGCCCGGCGGCGGCACGCAACTGCTGGACCTGGAAGGCGAGCCGGCGCGCAAGGCGCTGCTGGCGCAGCAGGCGGACGCCATCTTCCTCACCGGCGACTCCACCGGGCCGGCCACCGTGCGCGAGATGCTGCATGAGCCCGGCATCCGCCTGTACGACTTCGGCCAGGGCGACGCCTATGTGCGCCGCTTCCGTTACCTGAACAAGCTGCAGATCCCGGCGGGAGCCTTCGACCTGGGCGACAACCTGCCGGCGGCGCAGGTCACCATGCTGGCGCCGACGGTGGAGCTGCTGGCGCATTCCGATCTGCACCCGGCGTTGTCCGACCTGTTGATCGAGACGGCGCGCGAGGTGCACGGCAAGGCCACGCTGCTGCAGAATCCCGGCGAGTTCCCTGCGCCGCTGCAGCACGACTACCCGATCAGCGACGATGCCGCCCGCTACTACAAGTCCGGCAAGAGCACCGCCTACCGCTACCTGCCGTTCTGGCTGGCCAGCCTGGTCAACCGCGCCGCGGTGGTGCTGGTGCCGATCGTGGTGGTGCTGATCCCGGGCCTCCGCATCGTACCCCAGCTCTACGGCTGGCGCATCAACAACCGCATCAACAAGCGCTACGGCGAGCTGATGGCGCTGGAGCGCGCCTCGCTGGAGCCGATGACGCCCGAACAGCGCGCCGCGCTGGTCGAGATCGAGAAATCCATCATCGGCGTCAAGATGCCGAGTTCCTACGCCAACCAGATCTACATCCTGCGCCGGCATATCAAGTTCGTGCGTGGCCAACTTGCCCCGCAGGGGGCCGCGCTGGAGCATGAACCGCCCGGCGACGAAGTCGGCCTGATTCTCGACTAGGGCCTGTTGACCATTACTTTGGGTGCCAAAGTAATGGTCAACAGGCCCTAGGCCGGCCGGGTCGCCACCGGGCGGCCGTCCGCCGGACCGGACCGGGCCGCTTGTCGGCGCCCTTCGCGGATCGGCGTCGCAAGCCGGATATTGGCGGCAACAGGAAAGAATCACCGGTCAGTGGGAGGTCCTAATGCCGGCCAAGGCGGCGGTCGATATTGCAATGGAATTGCATGCAGAGGCGCCTCACGCTCCGCCGGAGGAGAAGGGCAGCGGCTGGATGCAGAGCCGCGCCGAGATGCTGCGCAGCGACAAGCCCTGGTTCAGGTTTGCGCTGAGGCTGCACGCCTTCTACCTCACGACCGTACTGCACGTCATGCTCGGCATGATGATGGCGCTGTCGACCTGGTTCGGCATCGAACCGCTGGCGGTCACCCTCAACTGCATCGTCGCGCTGGCGCTGAGCGACGCGCTGTTCTTCTACATCCTGAAGAGCGGCTACAACATGCGCTTGCGCGATCCCACCATGATCGTGCCGCGCTGCGTGGCGGTCATCGCCACCATGTTGTACGCGCAGATCTACGTCGGCCACACCAAGGCCTGCTGCGTCTTCGTCATCATCCTCACCTTCGTGCTGGCCGGCTCGCACGCCGCCCTGCGCACCATGCTGCGGCTCAACCTGCTCACCGTGCTGGCCGCTACCATCCCGCTGATGCGGCGGGTGGAGGGAGCGCGCTTCGAGGGCCACGCCGAGCTGATCAACTGGCTGTCGTTCACCTGCTCGCTGCCGGCGGCGGTGGTCGCCGGCGGCGCCATCAACACGCTGCGCCGCAGCCTGGCCTTCAGCAACGTGCGTCTGACCGAGCTGGCCACCACCGACGAGCTCACCGGCGCCTACAACCGCCGCTACGTCACTGAGCTGATGACGCACGAGTACCATCGCTACACGCGCGTGGGCGCGCCCTTCTGCGTCTGCCTGCTCGACCTCGACCATTTCAAGCGCATCAACGACATCTTCGGCCACCAGGCCGGCGACGCCGCGCTGAAGGCATTCACCGCCGCCGCCACCGCGGCCAAGCGCGAAGGCGACCTGTTCTCGCGCTGGGGCGGGGAGGAGTTCCTGCTGTTCATGCCACAGTGCAACCTGGCCGCGGCGCGCACCTGCGCCGAGCGCATCCGCCGCGAGACGGAGGAACTGTGCATCGCGGACTGCCCGCCGGAGCTGCGCGTCAGCGTTTCCGTCGGCGTGGCCGAGTATTCTCCGGGAGAATCGGTGGCCGCCCTGGTGGAGCGGGCCGACCAGGCGCTGTACCGCGCCAAGCAGGGTGGACGCAACCGCGTCGAGGCGGCGTCGCCGGTGCTGTTGACTACCGCTCAGCCGGCGTAGGCGCGGACCGCAATCCGCGGGGCCGCGGCGCCGGGCGCACCCATTCCGGCGGCGCCCACAGGTGCTTCAGGCGCAGGGCCAGCGGCCCGGGGCGTAGCACGTCCTTCCACATATCGATGAACTCGTGGAAGTTGAGTGTGAGCGGGTTGTAGCTGTGGACCTGGCGCGGAATGCCGTAGACCTCCGGCTCCAGCTCCGGCTCCCAGGTGCCGAACCAGCGGTCGAACACGATCAGCACGCCGCCGTAGTTCTTGTCGATGTACTGCGGGTTCCTGCCGTGGTGCACGCGGTGGTTGGCCGGCGTGTCGAACACGTACTCGATCCAGGAGGGCAGCCGGCCGACGGCGTCGGTGTGGACGAAATACTGGTAGGACAGGTCCACCGCGTAGAGGAAGAACACCACGCCCGGCGGCAGCCCCAGCAACACCAGCGGCATGAAGAACAGCCACCAGCCGGTGAGGGGATAGAGCAGGCTCTGCCGCATCGCCATGGTGAAGTTCATGTGCTCGCCGCTGTGGTGTACCACGTGGGCGCTCCAGAACCAGCGCACGCGGTGGCTGGTGCGGTGGAACCAGTAGTAGCAGAACTCCACCACGACGAAGATCGGCAGGATGGTCCAGCCGTTCACCGGCAGGTCGAACAGCCGGTGGCGGTAGAACCAGGCCGCCGCCGTGGCCACGAACAGGCCATGGGCGATCACCTCGAACACCTGGTACGAAGCGCCGAGGGAAAGGTTGGCGGCGATCTCCTTCCAATGGAATTGCGTGCGCTGGCCGCGGCGGCGCATCACCTGCCATTCCAGCGCGAAGGCGAGCACGAACACCGGCGTCATGCCGATCAGCACCACCTGCTTCCAGTCGACCTGCGGGCCCAGCGAGGCCTCGATCATCCCCACCCAGTCTTGCACCCACTCCGTCATGGCCGCGCTCCTTCCGGTTTCCGGTCGGGCCAATTCTGCGCATTGCGCATACGAGCGGATTGACGGCCGTGGCCAAGTTTTTGACACTTCTCGCCATGACACGGACAGCAGACACAGCCCTGCGCGGCGTGGTGCCCAGCACCTACGTGCGCCTGCTGTTCGAATACCTCGAACGGCACGGTCACCAGGCCCGTACCGTGCTGGGCGAGGATCCGCCGGCCGCCGGCGACCGCGGGCTTGGCCGCTACCCGGTGGCGCGCTGGCGCGCGCTGCTGGAGCGCGCCGCCGCGCGGTTGCAGGACCCGCTGCTGGGCCTGCACCTGGGCCGGACCATCACGCCGGCCCACTTCGGCGTGATGGGTTATGTGCTGCTCGCCTGCCCGAGCCTGGGCGCGGCCTTGCTGCGCTTCCAGCAGTATCAGCGCCTGCTGTACGACGTGAACCCGATGCGCCACACCGTCGCGGCCGACGCGGTCACGCTGGAGTGGGGCGTCGAGAGCGGGCACCCGGGCCCGTTGGTGGACGAATGCGCCATCACCGCCCTGGTGCAGTTCTCGCGCGACATCACCGGCAGGCGCGGCGCGCCGCTCGGCGTGGAATTCGTCAATCCACAGCCGCCGGACCTGCGGCCGTACCGCGCCTACTTCGGTTGCCCGGTGCAGTTCGACCGGCCGCTGACACGGGTGCGGCTGGCGCCGGCCATGCTCGCCCTGCCCCTGCGCCAGCCCGACCCGGCGCTGCTCGGCGTGCTGCAGGGTCAGGCCGATGCGCTGCTGGCGGAACTGCCGCAGGAAGATGATTTCGAGCGCGCCGTGCGCCGCTGCGTGGCGCGGCTGGCGCGCGAGGGCGAGCCGAGCTTGCAGCGCGTCGCCGACGAGCTGCACCTGTCGCCGCGCACGCTGCATCGGCGGCTGGAGCAGAACGGCAGGAACTTCCGCGAACTGCTGGAGGACACGCGCCGTCACCTGGCGGACGACTATCTGCGCGACCCGCGCCTGCGCATGGTGGAGATCGCCCTGCTGCTCGGCTATTCGGAGCAGAGCGCCTTCACCCGCGCCTACCGCCGCTGGACCGGCAGCACGCCCAAGCGGGCGCGCCGTCAGCCGCCCTGAGGCATCGGCGCGAAATTCAATATCCCTCTCTCTTTGGGAGAGGGGCAGGGGTGAGGGCGGCACTGCCGCAAGGTTGACTACGGCTGAAGCGGAGCGCCCTCACCCGCGCCTTGCGGCGCGGTCTCTCCCAGGGGGATAGGCGAGAGGAGATGGGACATCACCTTGTCGTTCATTCGGGGGACATCGGCCCGCCGTTTCCTCCGTGCGGCGCGGCCGGCGGCTACATCACCGTCTTGAGAAACCCCGCGAACAACACGGCAAAGCCGCCGATCTCACCGGCGATCAGCAGCCACATATAGGTGGTGATGACGGCGCCGGGCAGGGTGAACGCGCCCAACCGGTGGGGTTTGCGCAGCTGGTTGTCGGTGTCGCGCAGCACGCCGTGCACGATGTAGGCGAGCACCGCCGAGGCGAAGAACAGCAGCGGCAGGCTCACCGCCCACACCGTCGCCCGCGGCGACAGCGGCGAGTAGGGCACGAACTCGCGCAGCAGCAGGGAGGCGAAGGAATACATCAGCGCGGTGCGATGCGCGATGTCCACGTAGACCGGTGCGCGCGCCTCCGGGTCGCCGGCGATGCACAGGTACTTCCAAACGCCGGTGAGCAGGCCGGTGAGAAAGAACAGGCCGGCGGCGAGCAGGCACAGCGTGGCGGCGGTCATGGCGCGGATCCTCGAAGGCGGACGGTGGGCGGCGGGGTTCCGGCAAAGTGTGATCTGAGCCCGGGCTTTCCTTTTCCCGCATCCCCTATTATCGGTGGCGGGGATCACAGACACACAAGCCGGGCTCGACCGGACAGGGGAGGATTTTGCCGTGGATGCAGCAGCGGATACGTTCAGGATCGGGTTGGCCATGGCGGGCGCGGCGTCGGCGGGGGCCTACACCGCCGGCGCCCTGGACGTGCTGTTCGAAGCGCTCGACACCTGGTACGACGCCAAGGACCGCGGCGACGACGTGCCGCGGCACAAGGTGTCGCTGGAGGTGGCCAGCGGCGCTTCGGCGGGCGCCATGTGCGCCGCCCTGCTGGCGATCGCGGCGCCCTACGATTTTCCGCATGCGCGGCTCAACGCGCAGCGCGAGCCCAACGCCGAGGCGCTGCGCAATCCCTTCTACCGCGCCTGGGTGGAGGATATCGGCATCGCGCCGATGCTGGACACGGGCGACCTGGCCGGCGGCGGCATGCCCTCGTTGCTCAACAGCGACGTGATCGAGCGCATCGTGACGGAGAGCCTGGGCTACTCGGCGCGGCGTCGCGAGCGGCCCTACATCGCGCGGCCGCTGGTGACGCGCTTCACCCTCGGCAACCTGCGCGGCGTGCCGTACCATGTCACCTATCGCGGCCTCAAGCCGGCCAGTGACGTGATGCGTGCGCACAGCGACTACCAGGGCTTCCTGGTGGGCGGCGCCGCGCCGGCAGAGCTGCCGCCGCACCTGTGGGGGCATCCCGCGGTCTGCCCAGAGACCGCCAGCGGCGGCTCGGCCGCGTGGCAGCGGCTGGGCGAGGCGGCGGTGGCCTCCGGTGCCTTTCCGGCCTTTCTGCGGGCCAAGAAGCTGTCGCGCCCGGGCGACGACTACAGCCGCCGCGAGTTCGGCGATGCCTCCGCGCCGGAGGGCGAGCCGCGCTCGGTATGTGTACAGCCGGCATGGAAGAACGATACGGTGCCGTCGCAGTACGATTACGTCAGCATCGACGGCGGCATGTTCAACAATGAGCCTTTCGCGCTGGCCCGCGAGGTGGTGGCGGGTGGCTACGGCAGGAGCAATCCGCGCCAGGGTTCGGCGGCGGACGGCGCGGTGGTGATGATCGCGCCCTTCGTGTCGCGGCCGGGCGACGGCGAGGAGCCGGCGCCCGAGCCCTGGCACAACCTGCTCATGCCCCTGTTCTACTCCTTCATCGCGCAATGCCGTTTCTCGCCGGCCGACCTGGCGCTGGCCCAGGACGAGAGCATCTACAGCCGCTTTCTGATCGCGCCGGTGGATTCCGCCGCACCCCAGGCGTCGCCCTACTGGATCGCCAGCGGCCCGCTGCAGGGGTTCTTCGGCTTCTTCCACCGGGAATTCCGCAAGCACGACTACCAGCTCGGGCGCCGCAACTGTCAGCGCTTCCTGCGCGAGGATTTCCGCCTGCCGGCGGACAATCCGATCGTGGCGAACGGCTACGCCCCGGTGTCGGCGCAGCAGCGGGCCGCCTGGACCGACGCCAAGGGCGAACTGCCGATCATCCCCTTGCTGGGGCCGCTGCAGCAGGAGGAGCCGTTGTGCGACTGGCCGGCCGGCCAGTTCCGCGTCGACGACGTGATGGACGCGGTGGAGGCGCGCGTGGACGCCGTGGTGCGCTACTATCGCGAAGCCGCCGCGGCCTCCGCCGGCGGCTGGCTGGCGCGGCAGGGCGCGCGGGCCTGCCTGTCGGCCGGCTGGCTGGCGTTGCGTCCGCAAGTGATCGGCAGTCTGCGCCAGAATATCGAGGGCGCGCGCCGCGCACAGCTGCTGTAAGCCGCGGGGGCTGCGGCCTCCACGACACCAAACAAAAAGGGTTCTATGCGTAGCTTCCGCTATTACGATTTCCTGATGGCGGGCATGGTGGCGGTGCTGCTCTGCTCCAACCTGATCGGGCCGGCCAAGGTCTGCACGCTGGCGCTGCCGCTGGTGGGCGCGCTGAGCTTTGGCGCCGGCAACCTGTTCTTCCCGATCAGCTACATCTTCGGCGACGTGATGACCGAGGTCTACGGCTACGCCCGCGCCCGCCGCGCCATCTGGGCCGGTTTCGCGGCGATGGTCTTCGCCACCCTGATGACGCAGTTCATCCTGCGCGTGCCGCCCAGCCCGCGCGAGCCGTTCAACGCCGTGCTGCAGCCGGCGCTGGAGACGGTGTTCGGCGGCACCTGGCGCATCGTCGCCGCCAGCATGCTGGCTTACTGGGTGGGGGACTTCGTCAATTCATTCGTGATGGCCAAGATGAAGCTGCTCACCAACGGCCGCCATCTGTGGACGCGGGCCTGGGGCTCCACCATCTGCGGCCAGGCGGTGGATTCGGCGCTGTTCTATCCGATGGCCTTCTACGGTATCTGGACCCACCAGAACCTGATCGCCGTGATGCTGTTCAACTTCGCCTTCAAGGTATCGGTCGAGGTGTTGTTCACGCCGTTGACCTACCTCATCGTCAACAGCCTCAAGCGGGCAGAGGACGTCGACACCTACGACCACGGCACCCGTTTTACCCCGTTCTCGCTCAAGGACGAGGGCGAGCGGCACCGTTACCACGGGGTGGGGGAGGCGTGATGTGTCCCGCAGGAATAGACCGTCACGGTTACATCCCCTCTCCCTCTGGGAGAGGGGTAGGGGTGAGGGCGGCACGCCCGGAAGGGTTTGGACCGGGCTGAAGCGGCGCGCCCTCACCCGCGCCTGCGGCGCGGCCTCTCCCAGAGGGAGAGGCGGGAAGGCGGCTGTTGAATTATCGAGCCGGCACTAGCCGGTCGCAGCCGGCACCTTCACCTTGCCCTTGCTAGGCTGCTTGCCGCAGCTCACCCACTCGTACTCGGCGGCGTCGACGCGCTGGGTGCGCAGCCAGAACCGCCAGGTCGACCAGGGCCAGATGGTGAAGTTCACGCCCTCGGCGGTCTGGTACCAGCTTTGGCAGCCGGTGGACCATACCGAGCGTTTGAGGTTCTGCTGCAGCGTGTCGTTGAATGTGCGCTGCACCTCGGGCTTCAAGTCCAGGTAGTCGGCCTTGTTGCGCTCAAGCTGCCGCAGGCATTCCAGGATGTAGTGCACCTGCGCTTCGATCATGAAGATGATCGAGTTGTGGCCGAGCGCGCTGCCGGGGCCCACCAGCATGAACATGTTGGGATAGCCGGACACCACCGTGCCGAGATAGGCCTCCGGTGCGCGCTGCCAGTCCTGCCCCAGCGTATGCCCGTCGCGGCCGGTGAGGGTGAAGTTGTTCATGTAGACGCGCGGGTCGACCACGAAGCCGGTGCCGAGCACGATGCAGTCGGCCGGACGTTCCACGCCGTCCTGCGTTACCACGCTGTGGGCGCGGACTTCGCGGATGCTGTCGGTGACCAGCTCGACATTGGGCCGGTTGAAGGTCGGGTAATAGACGTTGGAGATCAGCACCCGCTTGCAGCCGATGGTGTACTGCGGGGTCAGCTTCTCGCGCAGCGCCGGGTCCTTCACCTGCATGTGCATGAAGCGCAGCACCAGCTTCTGCAGGGTGCGGGCGATGGCGGGATGGAAGATCGGCCATACCCGCGACTCGTTGCTCCAGTACAGCCGCGCGCGGTGCAGCCGGCGCGCGCCCGGCACCAGGGCGAAGATGGCCTTGCGCAGCGCCGAGTAGGCCCGCTCGTCGCGCGGGATGACCCAGGCCGGGGTGCGCTGGAACACGTAGAGCTGCTTCACCTTCGGCGCGATCTCCGGCACGTACTGGATGGCGCTGCCGCCGGTGCCGATGGACACCACGTTCTTGCCGGCCAGATCGTAGCCATGGTCCCACTGGGCCGAGTGGAACAGCTTGCCCTTGAACTTGTCCAGGCCGGGGATCTGCGGGATCGCCGGCACGTGCAGCGGCCCGGACGCCAGCACCCAGTGCCGGGCGACGATGGTGTCGCCGGAGCGCGTGCCGATGATCCAGCGGCCCTGCTCCTGGTCGAACTGTGCCGACACCACCTCCTGGCCGAAACGGATGAAGGGCCGCAGCCGGTAGTCATCGGTGACCTTGAGGATGTAGTCCTGGATCTCGCGCCAGCCGGCGTAGCGCTTGCTCCAGTCGGTCTTGGGCGCGAAGGAATAGGAATAGAGGTGCGATTGCACGTCGCAGGCCGCGCCGGGATAGGTGTTGTCGCGCCAGGTGCCGCCGACCTCGTTGCCCTTCTCGAGGATCACGAAGTCCCCGCGGCCCGCTTCGAGCAGCTTGATGGCCATGCACAATCCGCCGAAGCCGGCGCCGACAATGGCGACGTCGACATGGGTGGTCGATGCGGAAGGACGGCCGGCGCTCATGGTCATACCTGGGTTCTCCTCGATTTATTGCGAAGCATTCGCATGCGGCTGACGGCCGCATGGACCAATCTACGGACCGCCCATACCCCGCACCATGCTCGTTTCAGCGCCGGATTGACAATTTCGGCCAAGACGCCTTGAATGAGGTTATCGACCGTTCATTGGGGGAACATGGTCACCCGCTCCATCCTTGGCCTCATGTACACGATGCAGGGCCTGCGCCAGCTCGGCGAGGATCCCGCGCCGGTGCTGGGGAAGTACGGCCTCGACCTGGACAAGCTCGATCCCAGCGCGCAGATCGACCGGGCGCTGGAGCTGAGGATCCACGCCGAAATGGCGGAGCGCCTGCACGACCCGCTGGCGGGCCTCAAGGCCGGCCAGTTCTTCGGCTTCACCGGCTATGGCCCGCTGGCGATGCTGCTGTTGACCTGCGCCGACACCGAGGAGGCGATCCGGATCGGTGTGCGCTACCAGCGCCTGACCTACCTGTACTGCGCGCTGGAGTTCGAACCGGGCGAGAAGCTGAGCGCGGTGGTGCTGACGCCCATGCCGCTGCCGCCGCGGGCGTTCCGCTTCCGCGTCGACGGCGAGGTATCCGGCACTGTCAAGCTGATGCAGGACATCCAGACCGCCATTGGCGTGAACCTGCGGCCGGAGAGCATCGACATGCCGTATCCGCGCCCGCGCGAGGCACAGTCCTACGAACGCCACTTCGGCTGCCCGGTGCGCTTCGGCGGCCGCCAAGCGCGCATCTGGATCCGCAACGAGCACCTGCACCTGCGCTTTCCCACCCACGACCCGGCGGCGCACGCGCTCTACCGCGGCCTGTGCGACCAGCAGTTGCTGCAGCAGCAGAACGCGGTGGACAACTTCGCGCAGAAGGTGCTGCTGCACCTCGACCTGTTCCGCGACAAGCTGCCGGGGGCGGCGCGGGTGGCGCGCTTCTTCGGCATGCCGGAGCGCAGCTTCCGCCGCCGCTTGAGCGAGGAAGGCACCAGCTTCCGCGCGCTGGTCAACGACGCCCGCTTCCGGCGCGCCCAGCACCTGCTGCGCGACACCTCGCTGACGGTGGAGGCGGTCGCCGAGCAGCTCGGCTACGCCGAGCCGGCAGCCTTCATCCACGCCTTCCGGCGCTGGGCCGGGATGGCGCCGATGGCCTTCCGCCACGCCGGCGCGATGGCCGCCCGCCGCCCGCCGGCTTCCCCACGCGCCCGGCCCAGCGGCTAAAATCGCCCTTTCATCTTCGCTGCGAAACACCATGACCACGATCAAGCAGGACGACCTGATCCAGAGCGTCGCCGACGCCCTGCAGTACATTTCCTACTACCACCCGGTGGATTAGATCCGCAATCTCGCCGCCGCCTATGAAAAGGAGCAGTCGCCGGCGGCCAAGGATGCCATGGCGCAGATCCTGATCAATTCGCGCATGTGCGCGGAAGGCCACCGGCCCATCTGCCAGGACACCGGCATCGTCACCGTCTTCCTCAAGATCGGCATGAACGTGCGCTGGGACGCCACCATGGGCGTGGAGGAGATGGTCAACGAGGGCGTGCGCCGCGCCTACAACCACCCGGACAACAAGCTGCGCGCCTCGGTGCTGGCCGACCCGGCCGGCGCCCGCCGGAACACCAAGGACAACACGCCGGCGGTGGTGAACATGTCGGTGGTGCCGGGCGACGAACTGGAGGTCATCGTCGCCGCCAAGGGTGGCGGCTCCGAGGCCAAGTCCAAGTTCGTCATGCTCAACCCTTCCGACTCCATCGTCGACTGGGTGCTCAAGACGGTGCCGACCATGGGCGCCGGCTGGTGCCCGCCGGGCATGCTCGGCATCGGCATCGGCGGCACCGCCGAGAAGGCCATGCTGCTGGCCAAGGAAGCGCTGATGGATCCGATCGACATGCCGGAGCTGATTGCGCGCGGGCCGAAGAATCGCATCGAGGAGCTGCGGGTCGAACTGTACGAGAAGGTCAACGCGCTCGGCATCGGCGCGCAGGGCCTGGGCGGACTCACCACCGTGCTCGACGTCAAGATCCTCGACTACCCCACCCACGCCGCCAATCTGCCGGTGGCGATGATCCCCAACTGCGCCGCCACCCGCCACGCCCATTTCGTGCTGGACGGCTCCGGCCCGGTGGCGCTGGAGCCGCCCTCGCTGGAGGACTGGCCCCGGCTGACCTACGACACTTCCAAGGGCAAGCGCGTGAACCTCGATACCGTCACCCGCGAGGAAGTGGCGGGGTGGAAGCCGGGTGACGTGCTGCTGCTGAACGGCAAGCTCCTCACCGGCCGCGACGCCGCCCACAAGCGCATGGTGGACATGCTTAACAAGGGCGAGAAGCTGCCCGTCGATTTCACCAATCGGTTCATCTACTACGTCGGCCCGGTCGACCCGGTGCGCGACGAGGTGGTCGGTCCGGCCGGCCCCACCACCGCCACCCGCATGGACAAGTTCACCCGCCAGATGCTGGAACAGACCGGCCTGCTCGGCATGGTGGGCAAGGCCGAGCGCGGCCCCGTTGCGATCGAGGCGATCCGCGACAACCGGGCGGTGTACCTGATGGCGGTGGGCGGCGCCGCCTACCTGGTCTCCAAGGCGATCAAGGCCTCGCGCACGGTGGCCTTCGCCGATCTCGGCATGGAGGCGATCTACGAGTTCGAGGTCAAGGACATGCCGGTGACCGTGGCGGTGGACTGCAAGGGCACCTCGGTCCACCAGACCGGGCCGAAGGAGTGGCAGGGGAGAATCGGGAAGATTCCGGTGGTGGCGGCATAGCGAGCACGCACCCCTCCCCCCCGGGGGGGTAAAGCGGCGGCGGCCGTGGAGGCCGGATCGGCGGTCCCTCCTCCCCGACGATAGGTGGGTCCCAGGAGCATTTTCCGACTGTGGTTCGGCGGGCGGCTGCCGCTATAGGAAAACCATGCCCACGCCCGCCAGCAGCGACGCCACGCAGCGCCTCACACCCGGCTCCCCGGGCGGGGCGGCGATGCCGGAGCGCATCGGCCGTTTCCAGATCCGGCGCCTGCTGGGGCGCGGCACGCAGAGCGCGGTCCACCTGGCCTTCGACCCCCATCTCGAGCGGGAGGTGGCGATCAAGATGCTGGCGGGGCGCCGCGACCCGGCGCAGGACGTGGCGCTGCTGAAGGAGGCGCGCACCGTCAGCAAGCTGCGCCACCCCAACATCGTGCCGATCTTCGAGGCGGGCGAGCACGGCGGCGAAAGCTACCTGGTGTTCGAGTTCGTCGAGGGCCGCACCCTGGAGCGCCTGCTGCGCGACGAAGGCGCCCTGCCGGGTCTGCGTGCCGCCGAGATGATGAAGGGCATCCTCGACGCCCTCGACGACGCGCACCGCAACGGCATCGTGCACCGCGACCTGAAGCCGTCCAACGTGCTGGTCAACGAGCAGGGCCTGCCGCGGGTGATGGACTTCGGCATCGCCACGCCGCTTGCGCTGGGGAAGGGCGACCGCGCCCCGCTGTGCGGCTCGCCCGCCTATATGGCTCCGGAATACATCGCCCAACGGACCGTGACACCGCAGTGCGACGTCTACGCCGCCGGCCTGGTGCTGTTCGAGATGGTGTTCGGCCGGCGCGCGATCCAGTCCGACACCGCTTTTGGCGCCTTGCACAAGATCGCCAACGAGGATCTGCAGTGGCCGGAGGACGCCGGCCAGCGGGTGGACGAGAAGCTGCGCGACCTCATCGCCAAGGCCACCGTGCGCGACCCGCAGCTGCGGTTCCAGTCGGCGGCGGAGATGCGGCAGGCGCTGGATGCCTACCTGACGCCGCTGCCCGATGGAGCCGCCGGCGGCGACCAGCCCGGCGGCGCCGGAACGGTGGAGTTCCTGTTGCGGCGCATGCGCCACAAGACCGACTTCCCGTCGATGTCGACGGCGATCACCACCATCACCCGCCTGGCCTCGTCGGAGCGCGGCGACGTCAACAACCTGTCCAACTCGATCCTCAAGGACTTCGCCCTCACCAACAAGATCCTGCGCATCTCCAACTCCGCGCTGTACCGGCAGTTCGCCAGCGCCGGCATCGGTACCGTGTCGCGCGCCATCGTCGTGCTCGGCTTCAACACCATCCGCAACATCGCCATGTCGCTGGTGTTCCTCGACCATCTGCAGAACAAGCCGCACGCCGAGCGGCTGCGCGAGGAGTTCCTGCGCGTCAGCCTGAGCGGGATGCTGGCGCGCCGCCTGGCCGAGGACGCGCTGCGCTTCGAGCCGGAGGAGTCCTTCATCTGCGCCCAGTTCCACAACCTGGGCCGCCTGCTGACGCACTACTACTTCCCGGAGGAGGCGGAGGCCATCGCCAAGCTCACCCTCAAGGAATCGTGCGGCGAGGAGGTCGCCGCCACCAAGGTGCTCGGCATCGGCTACCAGGACCTGGGCGTGGGCATCGCCCGCAGCTGGGGCTTTCCGGAGGCGATCGTGCAGAGCATGTACCGCCTGCCGCCCGGCAAGGTGGCGGCGCCGCGCTCGCGCGAGGACCGGCTGCGCGCCTTGAGCGGATTCGCCAACGAGCTGTGCGTCGCCATCGAAGCCAATCCGCAGGGCCAGGCCGGCGAGATGGCGCGCCTGCGGACGCGTTTCGGCGACTGCCTGCCGATCAGCGACCGCCAGGCGGCGGCCGCGGTGAAGACCTCGGTGGAGGATCTCGGCGAGCTCGCCCGCATCGTGAAGGTCGACATCGCGCAGACCAGGCTCGGCAAGCGGCTGCTGCTGCAGTCCGCGCAAGCCGACCCGGCCGACGATACCGCCGACGCCGACGCGCCGGCCAAGCAGACCTACGGCGACGTGCTCGCCGCCACCGCGGTCGGCGAAGCCGTGCCGCCGCAGCCGGTGGAGGAGCGCAACGAGCCGTCGCGCGAGGCCAAGCCAGGCGAAACGTCCGATGCGAGCGGCGCTGACGCGGAGGCCATCCTGTCGGCCGGCATCCAGGACATCAGCAACGCCCTGGTGGAGGACCGCTCGCTCGGCTCGCTGCTTGGCATTGCCCTGGAGATCATGTACCGCGCCATGGGCTTCCGCCGCGTGCTGCTGTGTATGCGCGACGGCCGCACCGGCAACATGTGCGCGCGCTTCGGCTTCGGCCACGACGCCGACGAGATCGTGCCGCGCTTCCGCTTTCCGCTGGCCGACGCCCAGAGCATCTTCAACGTGGTGCTGAACAAGGACGTCGACGTCTTGATCTCGGACGCCAGCGACGCCAAGATCGTGCCTTATGTTCCCGAATGGTTCCGCCGCGAGGTGGCGGCGCCGACCTTCATCGTGTTCCCGCTGCGCGTGCGCGGCGTGCCGGTGGCGATGATCTACGCCGACAAGGAGCGCGCCGGGGAGATCGTGATCTCCGCCAAGGAGCTGGGCCTGCTGCGCACCCTGCGCAACCAGGTGCTGCTGGCGATCAAGCAGGCGGCGTGAGACATATTTGTTCCCCTCTCCCGCTTGCGGGAGAGGGGAGAGGGGAAAGAAGTATGTGCGCTTAAACAGAAAATGCTCTAGCTCTGCTTCTTCCAGCTCACCTCGCTGCCGCCATGCAGCCGCGCCAGCACGCGCGCGCACACGAACAGATAGTCCGACAGCCGGTTGAGGTACTGCGGCGCCAGCGGGTTGAGCGGCTCCAGCGCGTTGAGCGCCCATAGCGCGCGCTCCGCGCGACGTGCCACCGCGCGGGCGAAGTGGGCGGCGGCGGCCGGCGCGTCGCCGCCGGGCAGCACGAACTCCTTCAGCGGTGGCAGGTCGGCGTTGAGCCCCTGCAGCTCGCTTTCCAGGCGCAGCAGGTAGCTGTCCTTGATCAGCGCCGACCCTGGCAGGGACAGCTCCCCGCCGAGGTCGAACAGCTCGTGCTGGGTCAGCGCCAGCGGGGCGCGCAGCGCGTCCGGCAGTTCCTGCACCAGCAGCAGGCCCACCGCGCAGTTCAGCTCGTCCACCTCGCCCAGTGCCTGCACCCGCGGTGCGCTCTTGGCCAGGCGCTCGCCGGAGGCGAGCCCGGTCTCGCCCTGGTCGCCGGTGCGGGTGACGATTTTGCTGAGTCGGTGGCCCATGCGTTCCAACCTATAGCGGCAGTGAATACCGGAGGCTAGCGTACACCGCGCTGCCGGGCTGGTTGTAGCCGGCGGCGGTCTGGTAATGGTGATTGAGCACGTTGGCGCCGCGCAGGTCGAAGCGCAACTCGCGCGTCAGCCGCACGCCGGCGTTGAGGTCCAGCAGGCCGTAGCCGCCGTCGGTGGTGGGCAGGCCGTCGATGGCGCCGATGTCCTGGCGCCGGCCGGCGGCATAGAAATGTGCGCCGACGTCGTAGCGGCCGAGATGGCGTTGAATCAGGGCGTCGGCGCTGAGCCGGGAGCGCCGCAGCAGCACCGAGTCGTTGTCCAGGGTGCGTGGGTTCTGGACCACGCCGTCGACGCGGGCCGTCCAGCGCTCGTCGACGTAGCTCCAGTCCGCCTGGGCGCCGGTGGTGCGGCTGTCCCGGGCATTGATCAAGGTGAAGAAGTTCGGCGGGATCGCCGTCGGCACACCCAGGATCAGGTCGCGCACGTCGGTCCGGAACAGGCGCAGTTCCGCGTCCTGGTGGGCCAGGAGGCGCTGCTTCAGGCCCAGCTCGTAGTCCATGGCCTTCTCCGGCTGCAGCGCCGGGTTGCCGCCGAAGCCGAAGCGGTCGTTGGCGGTGGGGGCATGGAAGGCGCTGCCGGCGCTGGCGATCAGCTTGGTGGTCGCGGTCAGGTCGAAGCCGTATTCCGCGCTCCAGTTGAAGCGCTCGCCGAAACCGCCGTCGTGCAGATAGCTCACCGCCAGTACCGCGTGGTTGCGCTGGACATTGAGCTCGTCCTGAAGGTAGGCGTAGTCATTGTCCTTGGTGGTGTCGATGGCGGTGCCGAAGGAGAGGGCATCGACACGCTCGCGGCTCGCCAGTGCGCCGAAGGACAGGCGGTTGTAGTCGCCCAGCGTGAGCACGTTGTGCCAGTCCGCCTCGGGGCGGATCGTCCTGACGAAGTCCGCGGCCTGGCCCTGGTGCAGGTTGTCCCCGCCGCGGCTCAGGGTCAGGTCGCTCGCCCAGTTGTCGCACAGGTGGGTGCTGGCCTGCAGCGCCAGGATGCGGTCGTTGAAACGCTCGTCGGCCGGCGAGTAGGTATTCAGGAAGGCGAAGGTGTTGGGATCGAAGTTGGCGTTGACGTATTTGCTGTAGCCCTCCGCATCCCAGGCCCGCGCCTCCAGCCGGATCCCTCCAAGCTGGATGCTGGCCTTGCCGTTCAGCGTACGGTTGCGGAAGTTGCCGTCGTCGCCGGCGCCGGCGTAGGTGGGAAAGCCGCCCACGTACTGCTGCTGGGCACCGAAGGCCACGCCCCATGCATGGCCGTCGACCTTGCCGGCATCGCGCAGCGCCGCGCCGCCCTGCACCGTGTCGAAGGAGCCGCCGGTCGAGCTGAGGTCGAGCTGCGCCGGGCCGGGCCCGCGCGTGATGATGTTCACCACGCCGCCGATCGCGTCGGTGCCGTACAGCGTTGAACGCGGGCCCTCGAGCACTTCGATGCGTTCGATCATCTCCGGGCTGATGTTGGCGAGCGCGGCCGCGCCGTCGGAATCGTTGTTGACGCGCACGCCGTCGATCAGCACCAGCGTGTAGTTGCTGTTGCCGCCGCGGATGAACAGCGAGGCCGGCTGGCCGGGACCGCCGCTGCGGGCCACGTCGAGCCCGGCGTATTGCTGCAGGATCTGGGCGACGTCGGTGGCCTGTGCCCGCTCGATCTGCGCGCGGTCGATGACGATGGTGGGCGCCAGCGTGTCGGCTTCGGGCACGTCGGTGCGCGTGGCCGTGACCACCACGGGCGCGAGCGCGACGGAATTGTTGGAGGAGGGAACGCCGGGATCGGCGGCGAAGGCGATGGCGGGCGCGAGCGCCAGCCCCAGTGCTGCAATTTTCATGATAGCTCCGGCGGCCTGCGTCCCCGCAGGCCTGGCGGTGGAAAAAACTCAGCCGCGGTGCGGCTGACCCCTGTCGCTGGCCGGTCTCCGGACTCATGGGTGAAGCGGTTTGGAACCGTTCCCCGCGGCGCCTTCCCGGATCGCTCCAGTGGCGTGTCGCCGCGTGTTCCCATTTACCGTTGCGGGGGCAGTGCCGGATTTGGACGTGCACGTCCGCACCGGCTTCCCGTTTAACCCGCGGCCTGGGAGGCCGCGGGCACCTGCGAGGGCGCTATTCTAGTCGAGAGCCGGGAGTTTGCGCTCCTCCGGCCGGACTATGAGCGGTCCCGGGTTGTATCATTGACCCCCGACCCAGACCATCACTCAACCGTATGTCCAGTGCTCTGCTCAAGGCCGCACTCGAAGCCGCGGAGGCCGCCGCCGGCCTGATCCGCAAGGCCTACCGCAGCAATTTCGAAGTCCGCTTCAAGGCCGACGCCACGCCGGTGACCGAGGTGGACGTGGCCGCCGAGGAGGCGATCAAGAAGGTCCTCAAGTCGCATTTCCCCGGGCACGGCTTCTACGGTGAGGAGCTCGGCCGCGAGACCGGCGACGCCGAGCACCTGTGGCTGATCGACCCCATCGACGGCACCAAGGCCTTCGTGCGCGGCTACCCGCTGTTCTCGGTGCAGATCGCGCTGATGCTGCACGGCGAGCTGGTGCTGGGCGTGTCCTCGGCCCCGTGCTGGAACGGCGGCAGCGGCGAGGTGGCCTGGGCCGAACGCGGCCACGGTGCCTGGCTCGGCGGCGAGCGTCTGCACGTGGCCGACACCAACGAGATCGGTCGCGCCACCCTCTCCACCGGCAACGTGGCACGGCTGGCGCGCAGCGACGCCTGGGCGCGCTTCGGCGCGCTGGTGCCGCGCCTGCACCGCATCCGCGGCTACGGCGATTTCCTGCACTACCACTGGCTGGCGGCCGGCAAGCTGGACGCGGTGGTGGAATCGGATGTCAACATCCTTGACATTGCCGCCTGCAGCGTGATCGTGCGCGAGGCCGGCGGCCGCTTCACCGACCTGCAGGGCGCGCCGCTCGGCCTCGACACCACCAGCGTCCTGGCGGCGGCGACGCCGGCGCTGCACAAGCAGTTGCTGGATGAACTGCGCTTTACGCCGCCGACCTGAGTCCCCCACGAGGAGCAGACCGTGAACACCCCCTTCGATTTCAGCGGCAAGACGGTATTCGTCGCCGGCGGCACCAGCGGCATCAACCTGGGCGTGGCCCACGCTTTCGCCAAGGCCGGCGCGCGGCTGGCCGTGATCTCGCGCAAGCAGGACAAGGTCGACGCGGCGGTGGCTGCTCTGCAGACCCACGGCGGCGAGGTGATCGGCTTTGCGGCGGACGTGCGCGACTGCGCCGCGGTGGAGCAGACCTTCAAGGACACCCGGGCGCGCTTCGGCGGCATCGACGTGCTGGTCTCCGGCGCCGCCGGAAATTTCCCCGCGCCCGCGCTCGGCATCTCGCCCAACGGCTTCAAGTCGGTGGTGGATATCGACCTGCTCGGGACCTTTCACGTGTTGCGCTCGGCGTTCCCCTATCTCAACAAGCCGGGCGCTTCGATCGTCAACATCTCCGCGCCTCAAGCCTACGTGCCGATGGAGTTCCAGATGCACGTCTGCGCCGCCAAGGCCGGCGTGGACATGGTGACGAGGGTGGCGGCGATGGAGTGGGCGCAGGCCGGTGTGCGCGTCAACTCGGTCACGCCGGGACCGATCGACGGTACCGAGGGGATGAACCGGCTGGCGCCGAACGAGGCGATGCGGCAGATGGTGGCGGAGAGTGTGCCCATGGGGCACTTCGGCACGCCCGACGATATCGCCCAGGCCTGCATGTGGCTGAGCAGCCCGTACGCGGGCTACGTCACCGGGGTGGTACTGCCCGTGGACGGCGGCTGGTCGCTGGGCGGGCTCAGCGCCTCAGCCGTGGGCATGAAGAAGGCATTCGCCGGCGGTCCCGGCCGGAGTTGAGCCGGGCCGGCTGCCGGCGTCGTGCGCGAGCCAAGAAAAAGCGCCAGCCGAAAATCGACTGGCGCTCGTGGCCGATACGAAAAACCGGCGCGATCAGACCAAGGCGACATCTTCGGCCTGCAGGCCCTTCTGTCCCTGCACCACGCTGAACTGCACCTGCTGGCCTTCCTGCAAGGTGCGGAAGCCGTCGCCGCGAATCTGGCGGAAGTGCACGAACACGTCATCGCCGGCGCTACGCTGGATGAAGCCGTAGCCCTTGGCGTTGTCGAACCATTTCACCGTCCCCGTTTCACGATTAGCCATAACGCGAAAACCTTCCTCTCATGCTAGTGACCTTGTGTTGGGTGCCCCAGTAGCAATCCGTGCTGTGGTGGCGCTGGCTTGATGCCGCCGACAATTTACCGGTTTTTTTTTGGCAATGCGACGTCTGGGGCAAGCGTGAGCCAGCGCACAAAATCGATGGCTGCGCCCCAGCTAAACTCGACGTTTCATCGTCGTCGCGCGAACGCTGCGTGCCGGGCCTGCAGCAAGTTGCTCGACGGTGCAACGGCCGCGAGTGCCGGCGGCGATGTCCTGCTTCAACCCGAGGTGTTGTTGGAGACGCTGTCGGGCGCGGCCACGAAATGGCACGCGGCGTAGTGATCGGGTCCGACGCGGCGCAGGTTGGGAACCGAAGCGACGCAGGCCGTCTCCATCAAGGGGCAGCGCGTATGGAACACGCAGCCCATCGGCGGCAGCGCCGGGCTCGGCAGGTTGCCGGACAGCGTCTTGCGCTTCTTCCTGCCCTTCTTGTTCCCGGCCGGCTGGGGTGGCGCCGAAGCGGAGGGCGCGGCGGCGAGCAGCGCGCGCGTGTAGGGATGCTTCGGCGCGGCGAACAGCTCGGTGCTGGCGGCCTGCTCCATCACCTTGCCCAGGTACATCACCAGCACGCGGTCGCACAGGTAGCGCACGATCGCGAGATCGTGGGCGATGAAGATCAGGGTGAGGCCGTATTCCTGGCGCAGCTCCACCAGCAGGTTGACGATCTGCGCGCGTACCGAGACGTCGAGGGCCGACACCGCCTCGTCGCAGATCAGCACCTTCGGCCGCACGATGAGGGCGCGGGCGATGCCGATGCGTTGCGCCTGGCCGCCGGAGAACTCGTGCGGCTTGCGCTCCAGGATATCGCCGGACAGGCCGACGCGCTCCAGCATCGCCGCCACCCGCTGCGGGTGCTCCGCGGCGGGAATTTCCGGGCACAGCTCGCGCAGCGGTTCGGCCACGATCTGGCCCACCGTGAGCTTCGGGTTGAGGCTGGCCAGCGGGTCCTGGAACACCATCTGCAACTCGCGCCGCAGCGGGCGCCACTCGGACTTGGACAGCTTCGTCAGGTCCTGCCCGCCGTAGCGGATCGAGCCGGACGAGGTGGCCTGCAGGCCGACCAGCGCGCGCGCCAGGGTCGACTTGCCGCAGCCCGATTCGCCGACGATGCCCAGCGTCTCGCCGGGCCGCAGGTCCAGGTGCAGGTCGTCCAGGGCGCGGACCCAGCCGCGCGGCTGCCATGGCCAGGTGCGCCGGGAGCGGTACTGGACCTTGAGATGCCGGACGGAGAGGATCGGGGGAGGCAACGGCGCGGGGCGAGACATGCCGCATATTTTGCCAGAAGACCCGGCGGTTCCTTGAGCGGAAAAGCCGGGCTGGCCTGTTTGCACCAGGTGCCCTAAGGCGGTTCGTGCCCGTCGCGCCGCAGCCGTGCGTGGTCCAGGACGGTGCACACCTGCTCCACGCCGTCCAGTACGCGCGGCGCCGCGCGGGCCAGCAGGTTCGCATCCACCGGGTACAGGTTATCCAGGCGCGCCGCCGGCGCGCCGGACAGGCGCTGCCAGTAGGTGCGGATGCCGGCCGCGTTCTCCTCGCCGCCGAAGATCACCACCTCGGGGCGCGCCGCCAGCATCGCTTCGGCGCTCACCGGCGCGGCCAGGGTGGGCAGGCCGGCGAAGACGTTGACGCCGCCGCACAGGGACATCGCCTCGCTGATCGGACTGTCGCGGTTGACGGTATACGCTGGCGCGGTCTCGATCTGGTACACGGCGCGGATCGGACGCGCGCCGTGCCAGCGCGCGCGCAAGCCCTGCAGGCGCTGGCGGTAGGACTGCGCGGCGGCGTGGGCGGCGGCCTCGGTGCCGAGCAGCGTGCCGGTGCGCTCCAGCGCGGCGGCCACGTCGTCCAGCCCGCGCACCCGCAGCATCTCCACGCGCAGACCGAGCCCGCACAGACGCTCCACGGTTTCGGAAGGGGTGCCGCCATCCCAGGCCAGCACCAGGTCCGGCCGCAGCGCCAGCACCGCTTCCAGGTTGACACTGGCGGCGTCGCTCACCTGCGGCAGCCGGGTCACCCGCGGCGGATAATCGCTGTACACCGACACGCCCACCAGCCGGTCGCAGGCGCCGGCGGCACAGACCAGTTCGGCCAAGTGCGGAGCCAGCGTCACCACGCGCTGTGCCGCCGCCGCGGCCAGCAGGGGCAGAGCGCAGCCGAGCGCGCCCAGCAGGAGCCTCATGCGATCCAGGAGCCGGCCGTGAACAACGCCGTCAGCGCCAGCAGGATCAGCAAGGCCCGGGTCTGCATGCGCAGCACTTCGGCCAGGGCCGCGTCGAGCGAGGAAGCGACCACCGGTCCGCCGCCGTCTTCCCAGTCGAGCGCGGCGCTGGTCACGGTGGCTAGGACGTTCCAGGTCTGGCGCTGCCAGTCGGCGTGAGGCGCCTGGCGCAGGCGGCGCCAGTCCGCCAGGGCATCGTCCATGCTCCCGGCCAGCGCGTACAGCAGCGCGGTCAGGCGCGCCGGAATCCAGGCCAGCACCGCGTGCAGCAGGGCCGCGCTGCGCGCTGCCGGGGCGCCGGGTTCCTCGATCAGCACCGGCAGGCGGCTCGCCAGCCGGTACAGCACGGCGCCCGCCGGGCCGCCGACGAGGAACCACCACAGGGTGCCGAACAGGCGTTCGTGCGACTGGATGAACAGCGCGCCGAGCAGGCTGCGGTGGTCGGCGTCCGGTTCCGGTCCCATCTGCAGGCTGTTGGTCAGGCGCGCCACGGTTTCGGTGTCGCCGGCCGAACGGGCCGAGCGCAGCCGCTGCACGTCGTCGGCCAGGTCGCGCGGTCCCAGGCACAGGAACAGCAGCAGCGCGTCGAACGGCAGCCGCAGCGGCTCACTACCGCTGTCGCGCTCGGCGAACCAGATCAGCGCCGCCGGCAGCACCACCAGCAGCGGCGGCATCGCCGGCGAACGCCAGAACGCCGGCAGCGGCAGCAGCTTCTGCAGCAGCGTCCATACGCCGTGCGGCACCGCCGCGTCGCGATAGGGCGAGAACAGCCGCTCGGCCGCCAGCGCCAGCAGCATCGCCAGCAGCTTCATGCCGGCGCCACCGCGGCGCGCAGCCGCGGCCAGTCGAAGTGGGGTCCGGGGTCGGTCTTGCGGCCGGGCGCGATGTCGCTGTGGCCGGTGATGCGGGCGGCGGTGATCCGCGGATAGTGCCGCAGCAGCGCCAGCGTCAGCGCGATCAGGGTGGCGTACTGGGCGTCGGTGAACGGCTGCGTATCGCAGCCTTCCAACTCGACGCCGATGGAGAAGTCGTTGCAGCGGCTGCGCCCTTCGAACCACGACTCGCCGGCGTGCCAGGCGCGCCGGTCGAACGGCACGTACTGGGTGATGCCGCCGTCGCGGAAGATGCAGGCGTGGGCCGAAACGCGCCGGCCCTGGATGCCGGCGAAGTAGGGGTGCGCCGCGGGGTCCAGGCGGCCCAGGAACAGGTCGTCGATGTAGCCCCGGTTCTCGGGGGTGCCGAAGCAGTCCGGCGGCAGCGAGATGGCGTGCACCACCAGCAGGGAAACGTCCTCCGCGTCGGGCCGCTCGTCGTAATGGGGGGAGGGTAGCAGCGTGGCCGGGTGCAGCCAGTGGGCCGTATCGATGGCGAAGCGGGGAACGCGGCCGCCCGCCGCGAGGTCTGAGGCACCGGTCTGCGCGTTCAATGGCAAGCCCTTACACTGCGCATAACGATAACGGAGAGTCCATGCGTCTCATTGTCCCATTCGCCGCGGCGTTTTGCCTGTCGGCCTGCGCCGCCGCGTCCACCACCCCGGATGCGGCGCCCGATGCTGCCGCGGCCACCGCCGCCAGACTGCCCGAGATCGACCTGCCGTACCAGCGCTTCGTGCTGCCCAACGGCCTGACGCTGCTGGTGCACGAGGACCACCGCACGCCCGTGGTGGCGCTCAACGTCTGGTATCACGTCGGCTCCAAGGACGAGCCGGCCGGGCGGCACGGCTTCGCCCACCTGTTCGAGCACCTGATGTTCGAGGGTTCGCTGCATTTCGACAAGGACTACTTCCAGGCGCTGGAGCCGGCCGGCGCCACCGACATGAACGGCACCACCAACGTCGACCGCACCAACTATTTCGAGACGGTGCCGACCTCGGCGCTGGATCGTGCCCTGTGGCTGGAGTCCGACCGCATGGGTTACATGGCGCAGTCGATCACCCAGGCCAAGCTGGACCAGCAGCGCGGCGTGGTGGAGAACGAGAAGCGCCAGGACGAGAACCAGCCCTACGGCAAGGTCGACGACATCATCGCCGAGCAGACCTATCCGTCCGGGCATCCCTACTCCTGGACCACCATCGGCAGCGAGGCCGACCTCGACGCCGCCACCGTCGCCGACGTCAGGAAGTGGTTCGAAACCTATTACGGCCCCAGCAACGCCGTGCTCGCGGTGGCGGGCGACGTCGACACCGCCGGGCTCAAGGCCAAGGTGGAGCACTATTTCGGCGACCTGCCGCCGGGTCCGCCGGTGCCGCACCTGCAGAGTTGGCCGGCGCCGATGCAGGGTGACAAGCGCCTGAGCATCGTCGACCGTGTGCCGCTGCCGCGCCTGTTCCTGGTGTGGAACGTGCCCGGCGACGGCGAGCGCGACGCGGTGCTGCTGCAGTCGCTGGCCGAGATCCTCGGCGGCGGCAAGGACAGCCGCCTGTACGAGCGGCTGGTCTACCGCGACCAGATCGCCACCTCGGTCGACGCCAGCGTGGACGCCAACGAAGTCGGCGGCCAGTTCCAGATCAGCGCCGCCACCAAGCCGGGCGGCGATCTCGGCGCGGTGGAACGCGCGGTGCGCGAGGAGCTGCAGCGCATCCTGCGCGACGGTCCCACCGCGGCGGAGCTGGAGCGCATCAAGACCGATAGCTACGCCAGCATGGTGCGCGGCCTCGACAAGGTCGGCGGCTCCGGCGGCCAGGCCGGCCTGCTCGCCGCCAACCAGGTATTCCATGGCGATCCGGCCCACTTCAAGATCGAGCTGGCATACGAGCGCGAGGCTACCCCGGCGGACCTGCGCGAAGCCGGTCAGCGCTGGCTGCGCCAGGGCAGCCTGACCCTGGAGGTGCACCCGCAGGAGCAGCTGCACGCCGCCGGCGCCGCCGGCGCCGAGCGCGGCCGGCTACCGGCGCTCGCCACGCCGCCGGCGCTGAAGCTGCCGCCGCTGCAGCACGACGTCCTCTCCAACGGCCTCAAGCTGGTGGTGGCCGAGCGTCACGGCCTGCCCGCGGTCAACTTCGGCATGATCTTCGACGCCGGGCGCGCGGCCGACGCCGGCGGCAAGTCCGGCACCGCCGCACTGGCGCTGAGCATGCTCGACGAGGGCGCCGCCGGGCGCGGCGCGCTCGACATCGCCCGGCGCCAGGCCGAGCTCGGTGCCGGCATCTCGGCGGCGACCTATCGCGACGTGTCCCTGGTCAGCCTGTCGGCGATCACGCCGCGGCTCGACGAGGCGCTGGACCTCTACGCCAGCCTGGTACGGGATCCGGACTTCCCCGAGGCCGAGCTGGTGCGGGTCAAGCAGCGCCAGCTCGCCGCCATCGAGGAGGAGAAGTCCGAGCCGTTCGGCATGGCGCGGCGCGTGCTGTCGCGCCAGCTCTTCGGCGAGGGCCATCCCTACGCCTATGCCGGGCTGGGCCTGGAAAGCGACGTCAAGTCCATCACGCGCGACGAGCTGGTGGCGTTCCAGCATCGCTGGCTGCGCCCCGACAACGCCACGCTGCTGGTGGTGGGCGACGTGCAGCTGGCGCAGATCAAGGCGCTGCTGGAGGCAAAGTTCGGCGCCTGGCAGGCGCCGGCGGAGCCGTTGCCGGTCAAGCAGATCCCGGTGCCGTCGCGGCGGCCGGCGCCGCGCCTGTTCCTGATCGACAAGCCGGGTGCGGAGCAGTCCCTGATCCTGGCGGCGAACGTGGCGCCACCGGCGTCGGATCCGGACCAGGAAGCGATGCATACGGTCAATACCGCGCTCGGCGGCATGTTCGATTCGCGCCTCAATCTCAACCTGCGCGAGGCCAGGCACTGGGCCTACGGCGCCAGCTCCAACCTGCAGGAGGCGCGTGGACCGCAGATCTACCTCGCCGCCAGCAACGTCGAGCGCTCCCACACCGCCGAGGGCTTGCGCGAGATGCGCAAGGAGCTGACCGACATCGTCGGCCCGCGCCCCCTCACGCCGGCCGAGGTCGAGGCCGCCAAGCAGGCCGAGGTGCGGTCATTGCCCGGCGCGTTCGAAAGCCTTGGCGGCGTCTCCGGCGCTATCGACCACCTGATCGAATACGGCCTGCCGGACGACTACTGGAACCAGTACGTGCCGCGCGTGGAAGCGCTCGCCCCCGCGCAGCTGCAGGCGGCCGCCGCCAAAATGGTGAAGCCGGACGAACTGACCTGGGTGGTGGTCGGCGACCTCGCGCACGTCGAGGCGGCGCTGCGCGCGCTCAACGTCGGCGAGGTGCGGGTGCTGGATGCTGACGGCAGGCCGGTGCGCTGAGCGCACCGGCGCAGGTTTCAGCGGGTCTCGCCGAGCGGCCGGGTGAAGGTGAACTTGGCCGGGTCGGTCACCAGCCGGCGCGCCGGACCGGAAACATCGCCGGACAGGGCCTCGAACGGCAGCCCGGCGATGAAGATGCCGGTCCCCAGCACCGTACCGGCGAGGCTCAAGGGGCGCAGTAACATGAGGTCGACCAGCATGGAGCCGGACGACGGGGTGTTATCGTTTTCCGCGCCGTACGTCATCTCGTCGCTCTGGGCGTTGGCGCCGGCGGATACCGCCAGCAGCGTGGCCGCAGCCGCCAAGCCGAAACCGTGAAATCTTGCAGACATGGTCGATCCCCCTAGCTCATACGCCCGGTGCCGGCGAGACTAGGCGTGGGGGACATTCCTGTCAACCTGGAGCCCCGACGAAGATGATCGGCGTAGTGCTGTACCAGCCGGAAATCCCGCCCAACACCGGCAACATCATCCGCCTGTGCGCCAATACCGGCGCGCGCCTGCACCTGGTCAAGCCGCTCGGCTTCAGCCTGGACGACGCCCAGCTGCGCCGCGCCGGGCTGGATTACCACGAATACGCCAGCGTGCAGGTGCACGACAGCCTGGAGCAGTTGCGCGCGGCGCAGCCGGCGGCGCGCTGGCTGGCCTTCAGCACGCGCGGCGCCACCCGCTACGACGCCGCCCGCTATAGCGGGGACGACCTGCTGCTGTTCGGCCCGGAAACGCGCGGACTGCCGGCACCGGTGCTCGATGCCCTGCCGCCGGAACAGAGGCTGTACCTGCCGCAGCGGCCCGGCATCCGCAGCCTGAACCTGTCCAACGCGGTGGCGGTGGCGGTGTACGAGGCGTGGCGGCAGATGGGTTTTGCCGGAGCCGCGCACGAACATGCGAAAATCGGGCGCTCCGACGCAGCCGAACCCTAGCCGAGACCCGATGTCCCCGTTCAGCTTGACCCGTCGCTCACGAAAACGGACCATTCCCTACACGGTCGAGGGCCTGGCGCTGGAGTTGAGCCCGGATCACAACCTGCCGAAGCTGCAGCAGGACTACCCATCCTACGACCGGTTCCTGCCGTTTCTCGCGCGCAGCCTGCCGGCCCAGGGCCGTTGTCTGGTCGACATCGGGGCCAACGTGGGCGATACGGCGCTGGCGCTCGCGGCCCACACCCGTAACCGGATCGTGTCGGTGGAAGCGGATCCGGTCTTCTTTTCCCTGCTGCAGGCCAACATCGCCCGCCTCCCGCCGTCGATTCGAGAGCGCATAGTGCCGGTGCAAGCGCTGGTCGGAAGCGGCGGCCTGAAGGGAAGCCTGGTGCGGGAAGGTGCCACCGGTCGCTTGCGCGAGGACATACCCGCCGCGGCAGACGGGGGCTTTGCTTCCCTCGACGCGGTGCTCGACGCTCACTGCGCCGGCTTCGATCCGGTGCTGATCAAGGTGGACACCGACGGCTGCGATCACGACGTGCTGCGCTCGGGCGAGCGCTGCTTGAAGGCAGCCAAGCCGGTGCTGTTCTTCGAGAATGACATCCAGAGCGCCGAATCGCACCGCGGTTTCGTGGAGCTGTATGGCTTCCTGCAGGATCTGGGCTATCGGCACTTCGTCCTGTTCGACAATTTCGGCTTCCCGATGCTCGAAACCGGTGACGTCGGTCTGGTTCTCGCCCTCAACCAATACACCGTGAGGCTGCGTGAACTGCGCCAGCACAGGACCATCTACTATTTCGACACGCTCGCGTTCGCCGAAGACAGCGCCGCCGACGTGCGGGCCTCGGTGGAGGCTTTTCTGGCCGACCGCATGCGTGCGGCGGACACGCCGCGCTGAGGCCGGCACCTGCGCATGAGTGCCACTGCCTCGCAGCGCCTGCGCTTTCGCCTCAGGTGCGGCGTGGACCGGCTTGCCGGTGCCGGAACCAGCGTTGCCGGATCCGGGATCTGCATCGTGCGCCTCGATGCCATCGGCGATTTCGTCCTGTGGCTGGATGCTGCAAAGGAATTGCGGCGGCTGTATCGCGACCGCCGCATCACCCTGGTGGCCAACGCGCTGTGGGCCGATCTCGCCCGTCTTCTGCCCTACTGGGACGAGGTGTTGGCGGTCGACGAACGGCGCTTCGAGCGGCGGCGTCTTTACCGCTGGCGGCTGTTGCACCGGCTGAGTCGCAGCGGCTTCGAGATCGCGCTGCAGCCGATACACTCGCGCAAGCTCGTCGGCGACCTGCTGATCCGCGCGACCGGTGCGGCCGAGCGGATCGGCCCGAGCGGGGATCTGAGCAACATCCGCTCGTGGCAGAAGGAGATTTCGGACCGGTGGTACACGCGTCTCCTGCCCGACCGCGCGCCTGCAGGGATGGAACTCAAGCGCAATGCCGAGCTGGTCGCAGATCTCGGCGGTCCCCGCTTTGCGGCCGCCGTGCCGTGCCTCCCCAGGCTGACCGAACTGCCGCGGGAGTTGCACGTCGCCGGACCCTATTTCATCGTCGTGCCCGGGGCCGCCTGGAGCGACAAGCGCTGGCCGGCGGAGCGCTTCGCCGCCGTCATCGGCGAGTTTCAGCGGCGCAGCGGCTGCCGGCCGGTCCTCTGCGGCAGCGAGGCAGAGGTCCCGATCTGCGCCGCCGTCGCCGCGCAGGTCCGTACCGGGACGGTCGATCTCTCCGGCCGCACCTCGCTGCTGCAGCTGATCGAATTGATTCGCGGCGCATCGCTGGTGATCGGCAACGATACCTCGGCGGTCCATATCGCCGCGGCGGTGGATACGCCGGCGGTGGCCGTTCTCGGTGGCGGACACTTCGGGCGCTTCCTGCCCTATCCCGACGACATCGCCGGATGCAGGCCGCGGGCGGTATATCAGCCGATGGAGTGCTTCGGCTGCAGCTGGCAGTGCCACAAGCCCCATCTTCCCGGCGGGCCGGTGCCCTGCGTCAGCGGAGTTGCGGTGGAACAGGTGATGGACGCGGCGCTGGCCGCCCTGGCGCAGGTATCGCGCGGTGCGTCCGCCACCGGTGCATGAGCCCATGAGCCGCAATCCGCCGCCGGTGCCGTTGGCCCGAAACGGTGTCTTTCCGCCGTTCTATCCGCCGCAGCCGCGCATCGTTGCGGGCGCGGAACACCTGCCGCGCATCACCGTGGTGACGCCGTCCTACAACCAGGCCGCTTACCTTGAAGCCACCATCCGTTCGGTGCTGGAGCAGGGTTATCCCAACCTGGAATACATCGTCATCGACGGCGGCAGCACCGACGGCAGCCGCGACATCCTGGAGTATTACGGACCGTGGCTCAGCCACTGGGTGTCCGAGCGTGACTCGGGCCAGACCGAGGCGATCCTCAAAGGCTTCACGCGCGCCACCGGCGAGTGGTTCAACTGGATCAACTCGGACGACCTGCTTGCGCCGGGAGCCCTGTGGCGCATCGCCGGGTTTGGCGACGACGTCGATGCCGTCGCCGGTTTGACGCAGGAGTTCCGCGGCAACGCCGAGCAGCGCCTCACCGCCTGCCATGGGCTCGACGTGAAGCAACTGTTGTTCGAAAAGCTGGAAGGCCATGTCAGCTGGCACCAGCCATCGATCTGGTTGCGCCGTTCGCGCATGGACGCGTCGATGCTCAACCCACGGCTGCACTACCGCTTCGACTACGAGCTGTTGCTGCGCTATCTCAACCGTCATCCCCGCGTACGGTACCTGGAGGACGCGCTGGCATACTTCCGTCTGCACCCGGATTCCAAGACGATCAGCCAGATCGATCGCTTTCTGCCCGAGCATCTCGACGTGTTGCGCAGGCTCTCCGCCGAACCGGAGTTCGCGCCGTGGCGCGACCGCATCGCGCTGGCATTGCGCCGCTGGCAATGGCTGGAGCAGCTCGACGCGCTGCTGGACGACCGCGCCACGTCGAGGTGGAGGCGCATTGCGCGCCTCGTGGTCGAGGCTTCACGCGACCGCCCGGCACGCTGTTTCAAGCCCACTCGCCGCGCGGTACGGCGGTTGCTGTTGCGTGGCGGCAAGCGGACGAAAAGCGGTTGATTGCGTCTCTACCCACAAGAGAACCCGCGCAAGGCGGAGCCCTGCGCGGGTTCGAAAGTATCGACCGCTTAATTCACGGAGTTACCTGAATCCCCAGCGCATACGTAGTGAATTGAGTGGCGTAGCCGACGTAGGTGTCGTCCTTGCCCGCGGCAACGCAGGTCTGCGAGCTGTTACTTACGATGTAGGGAAATAACTCCCATAACAGGTTGCCAGCCCCGGACCACTGATCGTACGCGCCACATCCGGTGAGCACGAAGCCGTACGGGAGATTTATGGATACGGTCGGATATTCGACATTGGATACGGATGAAAAGCTCTGGCTGTATTGAATGGGCTGGATATATCCCACGCCGGGAATCGAGTTCAATATGCCAATGGCATAGACCGTTGCGCTCACGGCATCGGAGTAAACCTGGTCTTTCGAATCGAATATCATTGCGGCGCCGTCGGCTGGGTATCCCGAGGGATATAGCGCGGTTGCGATGTTGCCGGCGCCCGATCCGTAGTTGGTGTTGAATCCACCGCCGAGCAGAATGTAGTTTCCCGGCACGTTTGAACCGACGTTCGGATACTCTGACGTCGAGCTCTGCTGCGTGGCGACGAAAATGTACGAAGCCACTTGCGCCGCTGTCAAACCGGCGATCTGCAGGCCGATGGCGTAGCCCTGAATCTGACAGGCATCGGTCTGGGCCTGATCCTTGGTGGAAACGTACCAGGTAGTCAGATCTGAGCTGGGATAGGAGGCGACCAGGTAGTTGCCAGGATTGTTGCAACCTACGACTCCGCCGCCGATCACCACGTATCCCGACGGCACGGTGACGGCGAAGTTGTTCCAGTGTTGCTGGGCCGACGACGCCTGTTCGTAAAATGTCGTGACAGTCAGCTTGCCGGAAGCATCGGTTGCCGATCCAAGCGCGACCACCGAAGCGTTCGAGCATAGCGAATAACTCGCGAGGGCTGCGCTCAGCAGCGCCAAAGCTGGTTTGGTTGCAGCCGATGCTAATAACGGTTTGTCGTTCATTTTTGCTTCTCTCCTTAATTAAGGAACTGCATAAAGTTCAGAGCCTGAGGTGTTTCGGCCCGATACATATCGGGCAAAGCGCATAGCCGCTTCTGTGATGGGCGCATGTGGCACCCGAAATGTCTTCCGTGATTGATTGCCGGTAGCGCGAGATATCAGTTCCCGGATCTACTCGGCAGGAACGTCCCGTTCGTGCGGGATCACAATGCGGAGACTGGTGTTGTAATGCTGTGAGCTAATTCACGCATTTGGCGTGAGTCACATTGAGCGTCCCCCTGCCAGGGGACGCTCAAGAGTTGCGAATCTGGATCCGAGCGGTGCTGCGCGGTGGCAAGGGCGCTAGCTTGATGCTGTCGTACCTGGCGGCGCCGCGACCGCGCGCCAGGCCGCTCCCAGGCTTCGCGCCTGCGCGACCTCACGGAACATCGCGATCCACTCGTGGAAAGCGATCCGGAACGGGTTGAAGGTGTCGATATTCCTGGTCAGGCCATAGCGCACCGGCTCGGCCTCCGGCTCGAAGGTGCCGAACAGGCGGTCCCACAGGATGAAGATGCCGCCGTAGTTCTTGTCCAGGTAGCGCGGGTTGGAACCGTGGTGCACGCGATGATGCGACGGCGTGTTGAGCAGCCATTCCAGCGGGCCGAGGCGACCGACTGCCTCGGTATGTACGAAAAACTGGTAGATCAGGCTGATCGACTGCTGCAGCAGCACCGCCGCCGGGTGGAAGCCGAGTAGCGGCAGCGGCAGCCAGAACCAGTAGCCGGTGATCGCCTCGGTCCAGGGCTGGCGCAGCGCCACCGCCAGGTTGTAGCGCTGGCTGGAATGGTGGTTGACGTGGGTGCACCAGAGCAGGCGGATGCGGTGGTGGCAGCGGTGGAACCAGTAGTAGCAGAAGTCGTCGCCCGCCAGCAGCAGCAGCCAGCTCCACCAGGCGGACGTCGGCAACTCGAACAGGCGGTGGCGGTAGACCAGCGCGTACAGCCACAGCCAGAAGAATTTGAGCGGCGCCGCGATCACCACGTTGCCCAGGCCCATGGCCAGGCAGGCGAGCGTGTCCTTCGTCTCGTAGATGTCGCGCCTGCTGCGGCGCGCCCACAGCAGCTCCGCTGCCAGGCTGGCGACGAACACGGGGATGAACCAGAGGATGATGTCGTCCATAACGGCGGTGGTCAGTGGCTGGTGACGCGTGGCCAGTAAAGCAACTTATTGCTTTTTCCGATCACGAGCCACTGATCCCTGCTTCTACCCCGCTTCAGCCCGTTGCGGCCGCTCGGCCAGGCGTTTCAGCGCCTCCACCGGCGTCACCGTGCCGGCGATCACGGCACACGCCATCTCCAGCAGCGGCAGTTCCACCCCTTCTCGGCGGGCCAGGTGCAGTACCCCGGGCGCGGCGCGCAGTCCCTCGACCACGCCCTCGATCGCCGCGAGCGCCTGCTGCGGCGTGTGCCCCTGGCCCAGCAGCAGGCCGTAGCGGCGGTTGCGCGACTGGTTGTCGGTGCAGGTCAGCACCAGATCGCCGAGCCCGGATAGGCCCATCAGGGTGTCCGGCTGGGCTCCCAGCGCGGCGCCGAGCCGGCGCATCTCGTTGAGCCCGCGCGTGATCATCGCCGCGCGCGTGTTGGCGCCCAGGCCCAGGCCGTCGGCCACACCGACGGCGATGGCCAGCACGTTCTTGGCGGCGCCGCCGATCTCGACGCCGACCACGTCGCTCGAGGTGTAGGCGCGGAAGCCGTCGCCGTGCAGCGCGGCCGCGATGCGGGCGGCGAAGGCTTCGTCGGTGGACGCCACCGTCACCGCGGTGGGCAGGCCCAGGCCCAGTTCCTTGGCGAAGGTCGGGCCGGACACGATCGCCACCGGATGCGCGGCGCCCAGCACCTCGCCGATCACCTCGTGGGCAAAGCGGCCGGTGCCCGGCTCCAGGCCCTTGCAGGCGCAGGCGACGCCCTGGTCGGGTTGCACCAGCGGCTGCAGCCGGTCGCAGGTTTCGCGCAGCGCCGGGCTGGGCGTGGCGACCAGCAGGTCACCGCTCTGCCGCACCGCTCCCGCCAGGTCCGCCGTGGCCACCAGCGGGGCGGGGAAGGCGCAGCCGCGCAGGTAGCGGGGGTTCTCCCGCGATTCCTGCATGGTCGCCATGGTGGTGGCGTCGCGGCCCCAAAGAAACGTGGCCGCGCCGCGCCGCGACAACTGGATGGCCAGCGCCGTGCCGAAGGCGCCGGCGCCGATCACGGTGATGGGCTTGGTCGTACGCGTGCTCTCCGCGCCGGCTTACTGGACGATCGACACGCTGGGGCCGCCTTCGGCCACCGCGGCCCCGGTGCGCGCGCGTTCCAGGTGCTCGACGTACAGCGCCTCGAAGTTGATCGGCTGCAGCAGCATGGGTGGAAAGCCGCCGCGCTGCACCAGCTCGGCCACCGCCTCGCGCGCGAACGGAAACACCACGCCGGGGCAGTAGGCGGCCAGCACGGCCTGCAGCTCGGCATCGTTGGAAAAGCCGGCGATGTGGAAGATGCCGCCCTGGTGCACTTCCACCAGGAAGCCGACGTCGTCGCCGAGCTTGGCGGTCACCGTCACGGTCAGCATCACCTGGTAGGTGTTCTGCTCCAGCTGGGTGGTCGCCGTGCCGATCTGGACCTCCACCTGCGGGGTCCAGGGGCGCGTGAAGACCTGCGGCGCCAGCGGCACCTCGACCGAAGCGTCCTTGAGGTAGATCCGTTGCAGCAGGATTTGGCGGGCGGTTGCAGGGGGCGCTTCGGACATGGGTTATTTCCGTTCAGATGTCGATAGGTTCGGGGCAGCGGGGTGCCGGCGCGGCCGCCGGCTCGGATGGAGATCGTAAGGCTAGGGGTCCTGCAGCAGCGGGTCGAGCTGCCCGGCGCGCTCCAGCGCCGCCAGGTCGTCGTAACCCCCGACATGGCGCTCGCCGACGAAGATCTGCGGCACCGTGCGGCGGCCGCCGGAGCGCTGCAGCATCTCGCTGCGGCGGGTACCGTCGACGTCGACCAGCACTTCCTCGTACTTCACGCCCTTGCTCGACAGCAGGCGCTTGGCCAGATTGCAGTAAGGGCAGATGCGCGTACTGTAGACTAGGACCCGTTTCATTTTGCGGTCACCGGCAGGTTGCTGCCGAGCCAGCCGTTGAGGCCGCCGCGCAGCGGGTAGACCTCGCTATGGCCGAGCTTGCGCAGCTTGGCCGCGGCCTCGGTGGCGGTGCCGCCCAGCGCGCAGTACACCAGCACCGGCCTGCTCTTGTCCTTGCCCAGCTCGCCGGCGCGTTCCTCCAGCTTGGACAGCGGCAGGTTGAGGGCGTTGAGCAGATGGCCCTTCTTGAAGTCCGCCGGGGGGCGCACGTCGACCACGATCGCCTCGCGGTCGTTGATCAGCCGCACCGCCTCCAGCGGCGCCAGGCGGCGGCCGCCGGCGATGGCGCCGTGCAGCTCGTTGGCCAGCAATAGGGCCAGCACGGCCGCCAGCGCGGCGAACAGGCCAATATGGTGGTGAAAAAACTCTACAAGCTGTGGCATCGGTACGCGTCGTGGAAGACTTCCACTATGATTATCGCACCCCCCGCATGACCGCGAAAAGCCGAACATCCCCTTGCTTCCTTGCCGTCGTGCTGCTGGCGGTGCAGGGTGCTGCCGCCGGCGATGACCGCTACCGGCAGAGCGCCGAGGACCTGGCCAAGGTGCGCGGCCGTATCGAGGCGGTGTCCAAGAGCATCGAGCGCGACAAGGGCGAGCAGGACCAGTTGCGCGCCACGGTGGAGGCGGCCGAGCGCAAAATCGACAGCGCCGGTGCCGAGGCGCGCCATGTCGACACCCAGATCGAATCGCAGTCCGTCCGCGCGCGGCAGGCGCTGGCCGAGCAGGCGGTGGCGGAAAAGCGGCTGGCGGCGGAAAAGGACAACCTGGCGAGTCAGTTGCGCGCCGACTACATGATGGGGCGCGGTGGCCGCGCCGAGCTGCTGCTGGGGCAGGAGAATCCGGACCGCGCCGACCGCATGCTGGTGTACTACGACAGCCTGAACCGGGCGCGGGCCGCCTCCATCAAGACGATCGGCACGGAGATCGGCAGGATCGCCGAACTGCAGGGCCAGTCCAGGGCCCAGCTGGACGCCCTGCGCGCGCTGCAGGACCACCACCGCCAGGTGGTGGCCGAACTCGAGGCGGACCGCAGCGAGCGGGCCGACGCGCTGGCCAGGCTGTCCGAGCGCATCGCCGGCGAATCGCAGGAACTCAAGGGTTTGCAGGCCAACGAAAAGCAGCTGCAGAGCCTGCTGGAGCAGCTGCGCCAGGCCCTGGCCGACGTGCCGGTCGAGGCGCAGGGCAACCGCGCGTTCCCGGAAATGCGCGGCCGGCTGCAATGGCCGCTGAAAGGCCAGGTGCTGGCCCATTACGGCGAAGCCAAGGCAGGTGGCCGGCTGCAGTGGAAGGGGCTTTGGATCGCTGCGCCCGCCGGCGCGCCGGTGCATGCCAGTGCGCGCGGGCGCGTCGCCTACGTCGGCTGGCTCAGCAGCTATGGCCTTATTGTTGTGCTGCAGCACGAAAAGGGTTTCTTCACCCTCTACGGCCACAACAGCGCGGTATCCAGGACGGCCGGCGAATGGGTGGGGGCCGGCGAGGTCATCGCGCAGGCCGGCAACACCGGCGGCTACGAACAGCCCGGGCTGTATTTCGAAGTGCGCAAGGGCACCGAGCCGTTGGACCCGGCGGAATGGCTGGCGCGGTGAGCCGGTACGCCGGCGCCTGGCTTTCCGTCGGCCGGTTGCCGCCTTTCGGTTAAAAAAGGCGTTCCTGCCCGAACTAGGCGGCGCGGTTCAAGGTCTGAGAGTCGCCGCTGTGCTATCTTCCACCATCAGCCGTTTCCACACGTAGTTTTCCAATATGCCCTCCTCTTCCCGCGTGTTACTGGCCCTGGCGGCCGGCGTCGTGATCGGCGCCAGCGTTACCCTGACCCATGGCGTGCTGGCCGAGCGCCAGGCCCAGGCCCAGGCGCTGCCGCTGGATGACCTGCGCAGCTTCGTCGACATCCTCAACAAGGTGAAAGCCGACTACGTCGAGCCGGTGGACGATAAGGTCCTGCTGCAGAACGCCCTGCGCGGCATGCTGTCGGGACTGGATCCGCACTCGGCCTATCTGGACAAGACCGAGTTCCGCGACATGAACGTGGTCACCACCGGCAAGTTCGGCGGCCTCGGCATCGAGGTGCAGATGCAGGGCGGGCTGGTGCGGGTGGTGTCGCCGATCGACGATACGCCCGCCGCCAAGGCCGGCATCAAGCCGGGCGACCTCATCGTCAAGATCGACGACTCGCCGGTGCAGGGCATGTCGATCAACGACGCGGTCAGCAAGATGCGCGGCGAGCCCGGCACCAAGGTCAAGCTGATCGTGGTGCGCGACAACACCCCGCAGCCGCTCACTTTCGAGCTGAAGCGCGACGTCATCAAGGTCGCCAGCGTGCGCGGGCGCACCCTGGAACCGGGCTACGCCTACATCCGCATTTCGCAGTTCCAGACCGATACCGGCAAGAACTTCGACGAAACCATCGCCAAGCTCAAGAAGGAGAATGGCGGCGAGCTGAAGGGTTTGGTGCTGGACCTGCGCAACAACCCGGGTGGCGTGCTCAACGCGGCGGTGGACGTGTCCGACGCGCTGCTGGAGAAGGGCCCCATCGTCAGCATCCGTGGCCGCGATCCCGAATCCAACCACGAGTTCGATGCCACCCCTGGCGACGACCTCGACGGCAAGCCCCTGGTGGTGCTGGTCAACGGCGGCTCGGCCTCGGCGGCCGAGATCGTCGCCGGCGCCCTGCAGGATCAGCACCGCGGTATCCTGGTGGGCAACAAGACCTTCGGCAAGGGCTCGGTGCAGACCATCGTGCCGCTGCAGAACGAGGACGCCATCAAGCTCACCACCGCGCGCTACTACACGCCCAGCGGCCGCTCGATCCAGGCCGAGGGCATCGTGCCCGACGTCAAGCTGCAACCGGTGAAGGTGAGCAAGCTCGACCTCCCGGACGGCGACGGCTTCATCAAGGAGGCGGACCTCAAGGGCCGCCTCGACAACCCCAACACCAAGACCGAACCCAAGCCGGCCGACAAGGCCGACACCAAGGCGGAACCGGAAGGCGCCAAGCAGCCCGACGCCGCCAAGCCGGCGGACGGCACCGACCTGCAGCTCAGCGACTACGAGCTGTTCGAGGCGCTGAACCTGCTGAAGGGCATGGCGATCGCGCGGGCGAACTAGCCGCCCGGCGCGGCCGGGCGGCGTAAGGTCGCTCGGGCTTCGCCCTCGCTGTGAGGTCGGGCGCTACGCGCCCTGTGAGGGGTGAGGGGACAAGAACAATCGTCAGGGCAACCTGCGCGTTTTTTCTTGCTTGTCTCCTCTCAGCCCCGCAGGGGCGACCTCACTCCTCACAGCGAGCCCGCAGGGCGAGCGACCTTACACCACAGCGCGGCTGCGCAGGCGGCCGAGCAGCCCCATGACGCGGTTGGCGAGGGACACCTCCTCGGGCTGCCGCAGCTTCTCCACCGCATGGCGGCTGCGCAGGCCGGGCGAGGAGCGCAGCATGCGATGGTGGCGCAGCGCCGAGGCGATGTTCATGCCCAAGGGACCGCGCCGCACCGGCTTGGGTAGCAGGCGGTAGACCTGGCCCTGGTTGATCAGGCCGATCAGCACGTCGGTGTCCTGGAACGGCGTCACCACGATCGTGACCACTTCCGGATGCTGGGCCTTCAGCAGCTTGAGGGCGGCGGTCAGGCTCTCACGCTGCACCGTCAGCTCCGACACGATCACCCCGACAGCGTTGCGCTCCAGGTGCTCGAAAGCCTGCTCCAGGCTGCGCGCCCAATGCACCGGCTGTTGGTGGCCGACGATCTCCTGCACCGTCCTGAACACCTCATCGTCGTCCTCGATCACCAGGATCCCCTCCGCGGCCGTGGCGGTTTCGATCGCCGCCGGTGCCGCCGCGGCCGGCGCCGCGAACAGTCCGGCGGCGATCTGCGCCGCCTGGTCGACGGTGCTGCGCAGTTCGGCGGCGTCCCAGGGCTTGTTGACGTAGCGGAAGATCTCGCCCTCGTTGACCGAGGCGACGATCGCATCCAGCTCGGAATAGCCGGTGAGGAGGATGCGCATGGTGTTGGGGCTGCGCTCCCTCACCTGTCGCAGCAGCTCGGCGCCCGGCATGACCGGCATCTTCTGGTCGCTGACGACGACGTGCACCGGGGCGCTTTCCACCATGGCCAGCGCGTGGTGGGGATCGGTGGTGGCCTGCACCTGGTACTGGCCGCGGAACAGCATGGCCAGCGAGCGCAGGATGCGCTCCTCGTCGTCGACCAGCAGCAGGGAGGGTTTGGGCGGGTTCATCGGGTGCCTCTGTTGGAGGATGCAGCCGCCTGGGCGGCCGCGGTGGAGTGGGTGGGAGGTTCGAGCGGCAGGCTGACCACGAAGCGCGTGCCCTTGCCGACCGCCGAGGCGACTTCGATCCGGCCGCCGTGCGCCTCCACGATCTGATAGCTGATCGACAGGCCCAGGCCGGTGCCCTGGCCGATCGGCTTGGTGGTGAAGAACGGGTCGAAGATCCTGGGCAGGTGTTCCGGGCGGATCCCCTTGCCGTTGTCCTGGATGCGTACCCGCAACCAGGCGCCGTCGGCCTTGGTCTGCAGCAGCAGCTTGCCGCCGTCGTGATCGATGGCCTGCACGGCGTTGGTCACCATGTTGAGGAGCACCTGGTTGATCTGCGACGGCGAGCAGCTGATGCGCGGAATGTCGCCGTAGCGCTTGAGCACCTTGACCTTGCCTTTGAGGGCGTGGTTGGCGATCACCAGCGTCTGGTCCAGGCAGTCGTTGAGGCTCACCTCCGCCACCTTGGCCGCGTCGAGGCGGCTGAAGTTGCGCAGGTTGGTGGCCAGCTCCTTGATCGAGTCGACGCCGAACAGGGTGTCGCCGAACAGCGCGGCGGTATCGTCCAGCACGCCGCTGTCGTGCAGCTCGCGCGCGGCGGAGGTGACGGTGACCAGTTGCCGGCCCAGCGCCTGCTCGTCGGCGCCGTCGTCGGTGAGCATCTGCGCCAGCCGGTCGTATTCGCCCAGCAGCTCGCGCAGCTGGCCGAACACACCCTGGATCATGTCGACGTTGTTGCGCACGTAGCCGAGCGGCGTATTGATCTCGTGCGCCACGCCCGCCACCATCTGGCCGAGCGAGGCCATTTTCTCCGACTGCACCAGGGCCGCCTGCGAGGATTGCAGCTGGCGGTAGGCCTGGGCCAGCTGCCGGGCGTTGTGCGCCAGGCGTGTCTGCATGGCGCCGAGCAGGTCGATCACCACGCCCATGCCGTCGTACCGCCCGTTGCGCGTGATGATGAAGTCCTCGCTGATCGGCGAGCCGATGTTGGCGGCGACATACTTGGCGGCGTCTTCCAGGGACAGGTCGTCGGCCACGATCAGTGGGGCGCGGTTCATCACTTCCGCCGCACTGCGGCTGCCGTAGAGCTCGCGGCCGAAGCGCAGCAGGAAGATGTCGGTGAGCTGGTTGCGGCTGATGGTGCCGAGCGGACGCCCGTCATCCACCACCGGCAGGCACAGCAGGCCGGCGTATTCGCCGCGCTGGATGATATCGGCGAGCTGCTCCACCCTGGTGTCGGACCCGATCGGGGTGACCACGCGGCGCAGAGCCGCGATGTCGGTGTGACCGGCCGCGTCCTGCGATTCCGCCTGTGAAGCTTCTGGGCTCATAACCTTGCCACGCTAAACATCCCCTGTGAAAGCCGTATTGCAAGCTGCCCAGTCCTGGCACGGCCCTGCTGAATCGCCCGTAGAGGAAATCGCCCCACGCCGCGAGCTGAATCGGCGCTCATCCGCGTCCGATCGACCGACGACAGGCCGGCTGGCGCCGACGAGGAGCATTCCACGCGAGAACGCCGACGAGCGGCGCGAACCAGCCTTTTGACGAACCTTGTCACATTACGCCGTTTGAAGTGAACTTCAACTGAACAAACATTCCGGAACCTGACGTGGGGGAGCAACAACCAACTTCGCTTGCCAAGCTCCCGCCGCGCTGCATCGCGCGCGACCCGGCCAGCGGCCGGCTGGTGATCCTGGTGCGCGGCACCCGCGGCTTCCAGTACATGGCGGCGGAAGGACGCAGTCCCGAGGCGTACAACGGCACCCTCGGCCTGACCTATGAACAGGTGGAGGCGATGGAATACGGGGCCATGTTCGGCTTCGAAGCGGAGCTGGCGGACCCCGACTACGTGCGCCGGGTGCGGCAGGAGATGGGGCTGCCGGTGGGGCTGATCCAGTACAAGCCCGATGCGCCGAAGCCGGCGACAGCGGCGAAGCGCCCCGTGGCACCCAGGCCGGCGGCGACTCCGCCCGAGGAAGTCGGCAACTTCGTGGCCTGGTTCCAGGAGTCGCTGGCGCAGACCGGCCGCGGCTGAAGCAGCGGGGCGTCAGCCGGGCGCGGTCAGCGCCCGGCGCCAGCACCAGGCGCCGCCCAGCGCGAGCGCCGCGCATACGATCGACACCGCGGTGGACGGCGTGCTGTGGGCGCTGAGCCCGTACAGGACCGCCGCCGCAATCCAGCTCGAGGCCGCCGCCACGCCGTAGACGGTGCGGCGGGCGGCGCCGCGGATTTCGTCGCGCAGCGCGGCGACGTTCTCGGCGCTGAGGCCGCCGGCGTTCGGTCCCTGCGCCAGCATCTTGAGCGCACGCTGTGCCAGCTCGGGCAGGGATTCCGCCAGCATCGGCGCCTGGCTGCGCAGCCGCGCGAGCTGCCCGCCCGGTCCGATTCGGTCCCACATCCACTGCTCCATCACCGGTTTGGCGGTCTTCCACAGGTCCAGCTCGGGGTATAGCTGGCGGCCCAGGCCTTCCACCGTGAGCAGGGTCTTCTGCAGGAGCACCAGCTGCGGCTGCACCTGGTAGTCGAAGCGCCGGGCGATCTGGAACAGGCGCAGCAGGAAGAAGCCGAAAGAGATGTCCTTGATCGGCCTGCCGAAGATCGGTTCGCACACGGTGCGGATGGCCGATTCGAAGTCCTCCACCCGGGTGCCGGGCGGGATCCAGCCGGATTCCAGGTGCAGCTCGGCCACGCGCCTGTAGTCGCGGTTGAAGAAGGCCAGGAAGTTTTCCGCCAGGTAGCGCTGGTCGGCCTGGGTCAGGCTGCCGACGATGCCGAAGTCCACCGCCAGGTAGCTCGGCTTGCGCGGATCGGACAGGTCCACGAAGATGTTGCCGGGGTGCATGTCGGCGTGGAAGAAGTTGTCGCGGAACACCTGCTTGAAGAAGATCTCCACGCCGCGTTCGGCCAGCACCTGGAAGTTGGCGCCGCGGTTGCGGAGCACGTCGAGCTCGCGGATGCTGATGCCGTGGATGCGCTCCATCACCAGCACCTGCGGCCGGGTGTAGTCCCAGAACACCAGCGGGTGGTAGATCAGGTCCGACCCCAGCCAGTTGCGGCGCAGCTGGGCGCAGTTGGCGCCCTCCCGCATCAGGTCGAGCTCGTCGAAGATGATCTTCTCGTATTCAGCCACCACCGCGCGGGCGCGCAGCCGCTTGCCCTGTGGATGCCAGCGCTCGGCAAAGTCCGCCAGGGCGCGCAGCAGGGCCACGTCGCGCTCGACCAGCGCCTCCACCCCGGGACGCAGGATCTTGACCACCACCTGCATGCCGGGTTCGGTCGGATCCTCTGCCTTCAGCCGCGCGCCGTGGACCTGCGCGATCGAGGCCGCGGCCAACGGCGTCTCCTCGAACTCGTCGAATACTTCCGCCACCGGCCGGCCCAGGGCGCGCTCGACGATGCCGCGCGCCTCCGCCCCGGGGAAGGGCGGCACCCGGTCCTGCAACTTGGCCAGTTCCTGCGCCACCTCGACCGGCAGAATGTCGGGGCGGGTGGACAGGGCCTGGCCGAATTTGACGAACACCGGGCCGAGTTCCTCCAGCGCCAGACGCAGCCGTTCGCCCCGTGTCAGCTTGTGCTGGCGCTGCTTGCGGCCGAGGAACTCGCCGAGCCCGTAGCGGCGGACCACCCGGCCGATCTGCCACAGGCGGGCCAGACGCAGCGGGTTCATGCCGAGGTCCCGTCGTTTTGCCGTTCCAGCAGGGCCAGCCGCGCTTCCAGCCGGTCCGCGCTTTCGCGTAGCGCGTCCACGCCGTGCATCCACTCCTCGATGGCGGCGCCGGTCGCGAGGTCGCCGGTCTCCTCCGCCAGGTATTCGGCGGTGTCCTGCGACAGGCGCTGCGCCGCGTGGCGGCCCCAGCCGAACAGATCGCGCAGGCTGCCGACCAGGCGGTGGGCGGCGCCATCGCCCACCAGGCGGGCGGCCAGTTCCTCCGGATCGAAGCCGACCCGTGCCAGCATGGCGTTGAAGCGCTGCAACAGCTCGGTGTCGCCCTCCATCTGCAGTCCGCCCGGCACCTGGTCCGCGCCGCCGGCGGCGCGCAGCGCCGATTGCAGCAGGCGCAGGCTGGGCGCTTCCACCCGCACGTCGGCGCCGTCCCCGGTCTCGCCGGTGACGCGCACGCCGGCGGCATGCGGCTCGATCACGAAGGTCCAGCCCAGGTCGGCGGCGTGCAGGGCGATCCTCTTGCCGGACAGGGCGGCGCATTCCGCCAGCACCGAGTCCTCCAGGCGCAGGTAGCGGTTCAGCGCGATCTCCAGGGCCGCGCAGGCCAGGGCTGGTGCCATTAGTCCAGCCGGTAGCCGCGATGCACCGCCACGATGCCGCCGGTCAGGTTGTAGACCTGGACCCGGCTCAGGCCGGCGCCTTCCATCATCTGCTTGAGCGTGGCCTGGTCGGGATGCATGCGGATCGACTCGGCCAGGTAGCGGTAGCTGTCGGCGTCGTTGGTGACCAGCCGCCCCATCAGGGGCAGCAGGCGGAACGAGTATTCGTCGTAGACCCGCGCCAGCCCGGGATTGAGCGGCTTGGAGAATTCCAGCACCAGCAGCCGGCCGCCCGGCTTGAGCGCGCGGGTCATCGAGGCCAATGCGGCGCTCTTGTCGGTGACGTTGCGCAGGCCGAACCCGATGGTGATGCAGTCGAAGGTGCCCTCGGCAAACGGCAGCTTCTCGGCGTTGGCCTGCGCCAGGGGTACGTCCAGCACGCCCTTATCGGCCAGCCGCGAGCGTCCCTGCTGCAGCATGTCGGCGTTGATGTCCGATAGCACCACCAGGCCCTGCGGACCGGCCAGGCGCCGGAACTCGCGGGACAGGTCCCCGGTGCCGCCGGCGACGTCCAGCACCCGCTCGCCCGGGCGCACCCCGGCGAGATCGATGACGAAACGCTTCCACAGCCGGTGGATGCCGAACGACATCAGGTCGTTCATCAGGTCGTAGCGGTTCGCCACCGAGGAAAACACCGCGCCAACGCGTTTCTGCTTTTCGCCGACCGGCACCTGCTCGTAGCCGAAATGGGTGTAGCCGGTCTTGCTGCCGGGGTCGGGACCTGGTTTGTCTTTGGGCATGGGGCGGAGTTCCTGCTGCAATTCGGTATTATCCTCCAACTGCGGCCCGCTGGTTCGGGCGCCCGGGCGGCTCCGGCCGCGCTTGAATTGTGGACCGCAGTTCCCAACACACACCGGTCCGCAGCCGCGGCCGCCACGATAACGAAGAACGCGAATGAGATCGGCCCAACGCCTCTGCCGCAGCCTGGCTGTGGCCATGCTGGTCGCTACGGGGGCGGCGCAAGCCGAGCCCGGGCGCCTTTCAGTCCTGGAAGAGAACGACGGCATCATCACCCACAAGGACCGTTACTACACCCAGGGGCTGCAAACGTCGTATCTGTCCCCGGCGCTGGGTGCCCGCAGCGGCTGGAACGGCCTGTTCGACGCGGTGGGAGTGGTGCTGCCGATGTATCGCGCGGGCAGCGGCGCCGAGCGCCGCTACGAATGGGTGCCGGTGGGCCAGGCGCAGTTCACGCCCGAGCGGCTCAACCTGACTCCGCCCGATCCCTCCGACCGCCCGTATGCGGCATGGCTCTATACCGGCCTGCACCTGCTGCAGGAGAACGACGGCCGCAGCCTCAACAACCTGGAGGCTTTGTTAGGCGTAGTGGGTCCCGATGCGTTCGGCCGCCAGGTGCAGAACGGTTACCATGTCCTGGTCGGTTTCAGACGGGCGCAGGGCTGGAGTTACCAGCTGCCCAACCGCGCCGCCGCGCAGTTCTCCTACGACTACAAGCGCCGCCTCGCCCTGGACCTGGGGTCGCACTACGGCATTGACGCGATTCCCGAGGCAGGAGTGAGCCTCGGCAACGTCTACCGCTACGTCGACGGCGGCCTGCTGCTGCGCTTCGGCAACGCGATGGACGTGGACTACGGGCCGGAGCACATGCGTCCGTCGCTGTCCGGCACCGCCTTCAGCGACTACCGGCGCCTTGGCGGCAGCTGGTTCCACTGGTACGTCTATGCTGGCGCGCAGGAGCGCCGGGTGTTCTATAACCTGTTCATCGACACCGCCGACGAAGTGGCGCCGCATGGCCTGACCCGCCCTCCCGCGGGGTCGGATCTGGTGGCCGGTGCCAGCGTCTTTCTCGGCCACGGTCTGCGCGCCGACTTCCTCGCCGATCGCCGCAGCCGCGAGTTCGACGGCCAGCACGGGCCGGACGTGTTCGGGGGCGTGAACCTGACATTCGACCCATAAAGCGGGCTGGCCACCCGCAACGGTGCACAGCGGTGTCGATTCCGATGCGCAGCTACCGCTGGTCGGCGGCGCCCCGCCGCCCGACTGGGACGCTCATGGCGTGCCCGGCGAGTTGCGTGATAGACAAACGTTTACAAAGTTTCAGCGCGAGTAAGGCCCTCGGTTCCACCGGGCGCTGCGGACATCGAGGGGATATTGGGGATTCATGTACGGCGAACTCACCTTGTCGGTTCTGGAACGCTCCGCCTGCATGGGTCTGTGGACCTATGACGTGGCGAACCGGCGTCTCTGGTGGTCGGCCGGGACGTTCCTGATCCATGGCCTGCCGGCGGACGCCGCGCAACCGGACAGCCAGCAGGCGCTGGCCTACTACACCTCCGACAGCCGGCCGCTGCTCGAAGCGGCATATCAGGAAGGTCTGAACACCGGCAAGCCCTGGGACCTGGAGCTGTTCATCGACGGCGCCGACGGACGCAGGCGCAAGGTGCGCGCGGTCGGGGGCGCGGTCTACCGCGACGGTGCGGTGGTCGAGGTCGCCGGCAGCCTGGTCGACGTCGACGCGCGGCAGGAAGTGCAGGTTGCGCTCGGCAGCGCGCCGGCCGCCGGCGCGGACTTCATCTCGCACTTCGGCGACTTCGCCGTGCGCCGCCGCTTCGCCGACGCCCTGTTCGCCGAACAGGAACTGGCGCAGGTGGCGCTGGCCGCCGTCTCCGACGGCGTGGTGCGCACCGACGTCAACGGCCGCATCGTCTACTGCAACGACGCGGCACAGAGCCTTTCCGGGCTCACCGCCGCGCGGGTGCGCGGCTGGCGCTTCGACGACGTGATCAAGCTGTACGCCGAATACGCCACGCCGCTGCCCAGCCCGCTGCAGCCGGTGCTGGACGGCGGCGGCACGGTGCTGCTGCCGTCGCCGGCGCAGCTCAGCACCGCGAACGGCGAGTTGCGGCCGATCGAGGGCTCCATCACGCCGGTGCAAGACCACGCCGGCACGCTTATCGGCTGCATCTTCGTGTTTCGCGACGTGACGCAGACCCAGGCGCTGGCGCGTCAACTGCTGCACCAGTCGAACCACGATCCCCTCACCGGCCTGCCCAACCGCGGCAATTTCGAGTCGGAGCTGGCGGAGCGGCTGGCGCGGGCACGCAACCGCACGCATTCCTGCGCGGTGCTGTACATGGACCTGGACCGCTTCAAGCTGGTCAACGACACCTGCGGGCACCAGGAGGGCGACCGCCTGCTGCAATTGGTGACCAACGAGCTGAGCGGCCGGCTGCGTCCCGGCGACCTGCTGGCGCGGCTGGGCGACGACGAATTCGGCCTGATCCTCGAGAACTGCCCGCCGGAGCGCGCCCTGCAACGGGCCGGGGCATTGATCGAGGCGGTGGACCGCACCCGCTTCCGCAGCGGCGGACGTTCGTTCCAGATCGGACTGAGCGTTGGCGTGGCCACCGACTCGGCGGTCGAGGATGCGCGCCAGCTGCTGGTCCAGGCCGACACCGCCTGCCACGTCGCCAAGCGCCTAGGCGGCAACCGCGCCCAGTTCTACCGCGCCAGCGACCTCGAAGTGTCGCGCACGCGCAGCGACATGGACTGGGTGCCGCGCATCGAGCAGGCGCTGGACGAGAACCGCATCGGCCTCTATGCCCAGCGTATCGTGCCGCTCAACGGCGGCCACGCGCCCTGCTACGAGGTGCTGGTGCGCCTCAACGAGACCGATGGCACCGTGGTTGCGCCCAACCTGTTCCTGCCCGCCGCGCAGCGCTTCGGCCTGATGGACAAGATCGAGCGCAGCGTGGTGCGCCAGGCGCTGGACAAGCTCGACCGCATGCAGCGCCAGCCGGTGGTGCCCGATTTCGGCTATCTCTCCATCAACCTGTCCGGCACCAGCGTGTCCGACCCCGGCTTCACCGGTTTCCTGCTGCGTGAGCTGGAGCGGCACCGCACCCCGCCCGAGCGGGTGCGCTTCGAGATCACCGAGACGGCGGCGCTGAGCGAGACCGAGGCGGCGCGCGACTTCATCGCCAGCATGCACCGCCTGGGTTACAAGATCCTGCTGGACGACTTCGGCACCGGCTTCACCTCGTTCGGCTACCTCAAGTCCCTGCGCGCCAACGGCCTCAAGGTCGACCAGTCGTTCACCAGCAATCTCACCGGTGACGTCATCAACCAGGCCATCGTCGAATCGATCTGCAAGATCGGCAGCCGCCTCGGCCTGGAGATCATCGCCGAGGGGGTGGAGGACCAGGTCACGCTGGAGGCGCTGCGTTCACTGGGTGTGCGCCACGCGCAGGGCTGGCTGTTCCATCGGGCCGAGCCGATGGAACGGGCGCTGCCGCCGGGGGCCCCGGGCTAGCCAGGCCTAGTCGTCGGCGACCTCTTCGCCGGGAAAAAGCACCGCGGTAAAGCCGAACTGGCGCAGGTCGCGGATGCGCATCGGGTAGAGGATGCCGTCCAGGTGGTCACACTCGTGCTGCACCACGCGCGCATGGAAGCCGGACGCCTCGCGTTCGATGCGGTTGCCGTGCTGGTCGAAACCGGTGTACCTCAGATGCATGTGGCGCGGCACCAGGCCGCGCATGCCCGGCACGCTGAGGCAGCCTTCCCAGCCTTCCTCCAGCTCCGTGCCCAGCGGCGTCAGCTCCGGGTTGCACAGCACGGTGAAAGGCACTGCCTCGGCGTCGGGGTAGCGCGGATTGTGCTCCACCCCGAAGATCACCACCCGCAGCGGCACCCCGATCTGCGGCGCCGCCAGCCCGGCGCCGTTGAGCGCCGCCATGGTGTCCCGCATGTCCTGCAGCAGCGCGGCCAGCTCCGGCGTGCCGAACCGCTGCAACGGCTCCGAGCGCTGCAGCAGGCGCGGGTCGCCCATCCTCAGGACTTCGCGGATCATGGCGTCTCTCCTATGGTGAGGAGTGAGGTCGCTGCCCCAGCTTGCGCCGGGGCAGCTGTGAGGGGTGAGGGGACAAGCAAAAGCACCAGGGCCCGCGCAACGCTTTTGCTTGTCCCCTCACAGCCCGCGAAGCGGGCGACCTCACTCTTCACTCCTCACCCCTTCGGCGTGTATTTCTTCGGCAGGGCCGACAGCGTGGCGACGTCGGAGTCGCGCGACATGCCGTGTTCGGTCAGCCGTTCCAGGTAGCGCGCCCACCAGGCCTCCTGGTTGGCACCCAGCTCGCGCAGGATGTCCCAGGAGTACAGGCCGGTGTCGTGGCCGTCGTCGAAGCGCAGGCGCACCGCGTAGCGGCCCACCGGCTCGATGGCAGCGATGTTGACGTTGCGCTTGCCCCCCACCAGCGTCGGCTCGCCGCCGCCGTGCCCGCGCACCTCGGCGGACGGCGAGTAGACCCGCAGGTACTCGCACGGCAGCTGGTAGCAGCTGCCGTCGGCATAAGCCACCTCCAGCAGGCGCGAGTTGCGGTGCAGGCGCAGGCGGGTGGGGGCTGGGTCGCTCATGGGGACATCATAATAGCGTGAGGGGTGAGGAGTGAGGGGTGAGGAGACAAGCAAAAAAGACGCGGGGCCGCCTCCTGGTGCTTTGCTTGTCCCTTCACAGCCCGCGCAGCGGGCGACCTCACCCCTCACTCCTCACAAGATATACCGGCTCAGGTCCTCGTCGCTCGCCAGCGACTTCAGCTTGTCGTCGACGTAGGTGGCGTCGATGGTGAGCGTGCTGCCGGCCTGGTCGGGTGCGGCGTAGGCGATGTCCTCCATCAGGCGCTCCAGCACCGTGTGCAGGCGGCGCGCGCCGATGTTCTCGGTGCGCTCGTTGACCTGCCAGGCGATCTCGGCGATGCGCTTCAGGCCGTCGGCGGCAAATTCCACTGTGACGCCCTCGGTGGCCAGCAGCGCGCGGTACTGCTCGGTCAGCGAGTGTTCCGGCTCGTTGAGGATGCGCACGAAGTCCTCGGCCTTGAGCGCGTCCAGCTCCACCCGGATCGGCAGGCGGCCCTGCAGCTCCGGGATCAGGTCGCTCGGCTTGGACATGTGGAAGGCGCCGCTGGCGATGAACAGGATGTGGTCGGTCTTGATCGTGCCGTACTTGGTGGAGATGGTGCAGCCCTCCACCAGCGGCAGCAGGTCGCGCTGCACGCCCTCGCGCGAGACGTCGGCGCCGACGAACTCGCTGCGCTTGCACACCTTGTCCAGCTCGTCGATGAAGACGATGCCGTTGTCCTCGGCGTTCTTCAGCGCCTCGATGCGGATCGCCTCCTCGTCCACCAGCTTGGCGGCCTCTTCCTCCAGCAGCAGCTTGAGCGCCTCGCGGATCTTCAGCTTGCGCGTCTTCTGCTGGCCGCCACCCAGGTTCTTGAACATGTTCTGCAGCTGGTTGGTCATGTCTTCCATGCCGGGCGGGCCGACGATCTGCATCTGCGCCGGCGTGGCCTGCACGCGGATCTCGATCTCGGTATCGTCCAGCTTGCCCTCGCGCAGGCGCTTGCGGAATACCTGGCGGGCGGCGCTGTTCTCCGATTCGCGTTGCGCCGAGGCCTCGCCGAAGTCGCGCGGCTGCGGCAGCAGCACGTCGAGCACGCGCTCCTCGGCGGCGGTCGCCGCCTTCGGCTGCACCCGCGCGATGGCCTGCTCGCGGGTCTGCTTCACCGCCACGTCGGCCAACTCGCGCACGATGGAGTCGACGTCACGGCCGACGTAGCCCACCTCGGTGAACTTGGTCGCCTCGACCTTGACGAAGGGTGCATTCGCCAGCTTGGCCAGCCGCCGCGCGATCTCGGTCTTGCCGACGCCGGTGGGGCCGATCATCAGGATGTTCTTGGGCGTGATCTCGCCGCGGATCGTCTCCGGCGCCTGCTGCCGGCGCCAGCGGTTGCGCAGGGCGATGGCCACGGCGCGCTTGGCCGCCTGCTGGCCGACGATATGGCGGTCCAGCTCTTCCACGATCTGGCGCGGCGTCATGGACGCGGCGGTTTGGCTGGCGGGGGAAGGGGGAGTGGTGTCGGTATCGTTCATGGGTCTCTCGGTAGTAAGGTCGCTCGCCGCTGGCGCGGACTCGCTGTGAGGTCGGCGGCTAGCGCCGCCTGTGAGGCCGCTCCCCCGGCTTGCGCCGGGGTCGCTGTAAGGAAAAGCGGCTTTGGCTTGTCTCCTCACAGCCCCGAAGGGCCGGCCCCGACACGGTGCCCGAGCGTAGCGAGGTGGGTGCGGGAGGGGCCGGAATGGCTCGCCCCCACCGGTGGCAAGGGGCCGCTCGGCTCGCTCCCGCACCCACCGTTCCGGGCACCGTATCGCGAGCCGACCTCACGCCTCACCCCTCACGCTGTCTCCAGCGTCTCGATGGTCAGGTTGTGGTTGGTATAAATGCAGATGTCCGCCGCGATGTGCAGCGCCTTTTCGACGATCTCCTTGGCGCCGAGCGGGGTGCTTTCCACCAGCGCGCGCGCCGCGGCCATGGCATAGGGGCCGCCGGAACCGATCGCCATCACGCCGTGCGGCTCGGGCTCCATCACGTCGCCGGTGCCGGTGATCATCAGCGAGGCCTCCTTGTCGGCCACCAGCAGCAGCGCCTCCAGGCGGCGCAGGTAGCGGTCGGTGCGCCAGTCCTTGGCCATCTCCACGGCGGCCCGGGTGAGGTTGCCGGAATGCTTCTGCAGCTTGCCCTCGAAGCGCTCGAACAGGGTGAAGGCGTCGGCGGTGCCGCCGGCGAAACCGGCGATCACCGTGTCGTTGTAAAGCCGGCGCACTTTGCGCGCGTTGCCCTTGACCATGGTATTGCCCATCGACACCTGGCCGTCGCCGCCGATGCAGACCAGTCCGTCGCGGCGCACGGCGAGGATCGTGGTGCCTTCAAATTGTTGCAAGCGATTTCTCCGGTAGTGGCTTAGGGCCCGCGCCCGGCGGGCCCGAAAGTAAACGGTAGATGTGGCCGGGACGGCCGCCTTTCAAGCCGCCGGCCGCCCCGGATGAGGACTTGCGTGAAGGCGGCGGCTGCGGCAAAGCTACCGGCAGACGTCCGGCCGGGGAGATCCATGAACACCGAGGTGCGAGAAACGGCTGCGGCCGCCCAGCCCCAGGTTGCGGCCGCGCCGCTGCCGCACCAGTTCGCGCTGCTGCGGCAGCGGCGCTTCGCACCCTTCTTCTGGGCCATGTTCCTGGGTGCGTTCAACGACAACCTGTACAAGAACGCTCTCGCCATCATGGTCGCCTTCCAGGGCGCGCGGCTGCTCGGGCTGGAATCCAACGACCTGGTCAACCTGGCGGGGGCAGTGTTCATGGCTCCTTATATTCTGCTCTCCGCGACCTCGGGCCAGCTGGCCGACAAGTACGAGAAGTCGATGCTGATCCGGCGCATCAAGCTGCTGGAGATCGGCATCATGGCGCTGGGCGCCGCCGGTTTCTACTGGCACAGCCTGCCGCTGCTGTTCGCCATGCTGTTCGGCCTGGGCTGCCAGGCCACCCTGTTCGGGCCGGTCAAGTACAGCATCATGCCGCAGCACCTGAGCGATGCCGAGCTGACCGGCGGCAATGGCCTGGTCGAAGCCGGCATGTACGTGGCGATCCTGGTCGGCACCCTGCTCGGCGGGGTGCTGATCGCCGACCGCTCGCAGGGGGCATCCTACGTCGCGCTGGCGGCACTGGTCTGCGCCGGCGCCGGCTACCTGTCCAGCCGTGCCATCCCCCACTCGCCGGCGGCGGCGCCGCAGCTCCGGGTCAACTGGAACCTGTTCACGGAGACCGCAGCCAACTGGCGCATGATCCGTGGCCAGCGCGTCCTGTGGCTGGCGATTCTCGGCAACTCCTGGTTCTGGTTCTACGGCGCCATCTTCCTGGCCCAGGTGCCCGGCTATACCCGCGACGTGCTGCACGGCAGCGAAAGCGTCACCACCGCGCTGCTGACGGTGTTCTCGGTCGGCATCGGCACCGGCTCGCTGCTGTGCGAAAAGCTGTCGGGCGGGAGGGTGGAGATCGGCTTGGTGCCGTTCGGCGCCTTCGGCATGAGCCTGGCCGCACTGACGCTGGCGGCGGACGCCCCGGCGCCGGCCGCCGGCGTGGTGGATGCCGCCGCCTTCCTGCACCAGGCGCAGAATTGGCACGTGCTGCTGCACCTGGCGCTGATCGGGCTGTTCGGCGGCTTCTACATCGTGCCGCTCTACGCCATGCTGCAGACGCGCTCGGACCCGGCGCAGCGCGCCCGCGTCATCGCCTCCAACAATATCGTCAACGCGGTGTTCATCGTCGCCTCCGCGCTGTTCGCCATCGGCATGTACCGGCTCGGCCTGAGCATCCGCCAGCTGTTCGTGGCGGTGGCACTGCTCAACGTCGTGGTGGCGGCGTACATCTTCAGCCTGGTGCCGGAGTTCCTGATCCGCTTCCTGGTGTGGGTGCTGCTGCACACCTTCTACCGCGTGCGCAGCCGCGGCCTGCAGCACATCCCGGCGCAGGGACCGGCGCTGCTGGTGTGCAACCACGTGTCCTATATCGACGCGCTGGTGATCGGCGCCGAGCTGCCGCGGCTGCCGCGCTTCGTGATGGACCATCTCATCTTCAAGGTGCCGCTGCTGAGCTGGGTGTTCCGCGCCGGCCGCGCCATTCCCATCGCGCAGTCGCGCGAGGACCCCACGCTCAAGGAGAAGGCCTTCGAGGCCGCCGCCCAGGCCTTGCGCGAGGGTGATCTTGTAATGATCTTCCCCGAAGGCACGCTGACCAAGGACGGCGAATTCCGCCCCTTCCGCGCCGGCATGCTGGAAATCCTCAGGCGCCAGCCGGTGCCGGTGGTGCCGATGGCCCTGAGCGGCCTGTGGGGCAGTTTTTTCTCGCGCGTCGAGGGCGGCTCGGCCATGGTGCGGCCGTTTCGCCGCGGCGTGTTGAACCGCGTCGAGCTCACCGTGGACGCGCCGGTCCCGCCGGAGCAGGTGACGCTGGAAGGGCTGCAGAACAAGGTGCTGCAACTGCGCGGCGACCGGCCTTAGGGAACCTCTGAATAACTCCCGCGCATCTTCAACTTTGTGTCCTTGACAAATAAACGGCGCTCATTTACAAATAAACACCGTTCAATTTCGTTGGGGGGATTGCATGGCAACGCTGTTTTCGCGCATTCGCCGCTTGGTGACGGCCGAAGCGCATGAGGCCGTGGACCATATCGAGGATCCACGGGCGATGTCGCACCAGGTGGTACGTGATCTGATCAACGAGTTCGCCGCGGCCAACCGCGGCCTGGTGGCGGCGCTGGGAGCCCAGCGGCAGCTGCAGCGCAGCCGTGAGCGGATGAACGTGGAGGCGGCCGACTGGGAAAGCAAGGCCGAAGCCCTGCTCCGGCGCGGGGAGGAGGGTCTGACCCGGGAAGCGGTGCAGCGCGCGGTGTTGCAGCGCCAGGGCGCCACCGCCCTGGAGCAGCCGCTGGAACACAGCGGCCGGACGGTGGAACGCCTGCGCGCCCAGGCGGAGCGGCTGCAGCGCGAACTCGAACGCGCCCGGCAGCGGGTGACGCTGATCGACGTGCAGCAGGCGGCAAGCCGCGCCCTGCGCGGCGCTGGAGCTGCCGACGACGCCTATAGCCGCGCCTTCGAGCGCGGCCAGGAACTGGACCGTTACGAGCGCCGCGCCGAAATCGCCGTCTGCCGGGATGAAGCCGCCGCGGAGTTGCTCGACCGGCACGATCGGTTCGAGCGCGACGTGGCGCGCCTTGCGGCGGATGCCGCCGTGGAAGAAGCGCTGGCCGCCTTGCGTCGCCGGGTCGCGGCCTTACCGGCCGATGCTTCCGTTGGTCCGTCGGTCAACAATTAAGGAGCAGGCTTCATGAATCAACCACAATTGGACAACGTCACATCCATGCGCTACGACTCGCCCGGATGGCAGTTTTTCGTCAAGGTTTCGTTCGCGCTCGCGCTATCCGGCATGGTGTTTGGCGTCGCTGTGATGCCGGTCGAGATCTGGGTGCGGGGCTACATGATTCTCGGCACCCTGTTCCTGGTCGGCTCCACCTTCACGCTCGCCAAGACCATGCGCGACGAGTTCGAGAACGCGAAGCTGATCAACCAGATCGCGCAGGCGCGGGCCGAGAAGCTGTTGCAGGAATACGGGGTCAAGGCATGACGGCGGCAGGGCCGGTGTTCAGGTCCGGCGACCTGGTCTTCATCGCCACCCCCAACCCTTTGTATCGCAGGGTGGCGGCGGCCACCGGTTGCCCGGCTTCCCACGTCGGCATCCTGTTCGAGGACCGGCGACGCGGCTGGGTGGTGGCGGAGAGCGCGGTGCCGGTGTGCCGCTACCGCGCCCTGGAGGAGTTCCTGGCGCGCTCGGACCATCATTGGTTCGCGGTCCGCCGGCTGCCGCGCGAACTGTCCGGCGAGGAAGTTGCGGCGCTGCGCCGCGCCTGCGATGCCCGCATGGGACGCTGGTACCACTTGGGATTCAGATACGAATCCCACCGCACCTTCTGCTCCAAGTTCGTCCACGAGGTCTACCGCGAAGCCCTCGGTGTCGACGTCGGGGAAGTCGAGACCTTCGGCGCGCTGCTGCGGCGCAACCCCGACGAACCACTGGGCTTCTGGCGGCTGTGGTTTTTCGGCCGCATCCCCTGGCAACGCAAGACCATCACCCCCGCCAGCCAATTGTTCAGCGCGGCGCTGAACACGGTGTTCCAGTCGGCTCCAGCTGTCATTCCCGCGCGGCGCTGAAGCCGCTCAGCCCGCGTCCCGGCGGAGTCCGCTGACAAACGCCCGCACGATCAGGTCCGACAGCGGACGCACGTCGCTCAGGCCGCTCCAGCCGAGCTTGCCGGTGATGGTCAGCACGCACAGGCCATGCACGCTGCTCCACAGCGGGGTGGCCGCCGCGCGCAGCTGCGCCGCGGTGGCGCGCGGCAGCAGCGGCGCAAGATGCTGTTCCACGAACTCGAACAGGGCCCGCTGGCGCGCCTCGAGGCCGGGGTGGCCCCACTGCTCCGGCGGCAGCCGGTGTTCGAACATCAGGCGCCAGCGGAACGGCTGCCGCTGCGCGAACGCAATGTAGCCGGCGGCGATGGCCTGCAGGCGTCCCAGCGGCGTCCTTGCCTTGGACGCGGCGGTGACCAGGTATTCGTGCATGGCATCGGCGGTGCGCAGCGATACCTCCGCCAGCAGATCGTCCTGATTGTCGAACAGCAGGTAGAGGTTGCCGACGGTGTAGCCGATGGCCTGCGCCACCTTGCGCATCGAGAAGCCGGTCAGTCCCTCCGCGGCGATCAGAGCATCCGCGGCATCGAGTGCCATCTGCCGCTGCTGTTCGCGGCTATGCTGGTTCCTGCGTCCCATCGCCGCATTCTAGCGGTATGCTGAACGCCGATCATTTGCGTCCGCGCCTCAGGCCTTCCTCGCCCGCGGATGCGCCCGGTCGTAGACTTGCGCCAGCCGCTTCCAGTCGAGCTGGGTATAGATCTGCGTGGTCGCCAGATTGGCGTGACCGAGCAGCTCCTGCACCGCGCGCAGGTCGCCGCTGGACTCCAGCAAGTGGGTGGCGAAGGAATGGCGCAGCTTGTGTGGGTGCAGGTGCGCCGGCAGGCCGGCGGCGCGGGCCCAGGCGGCCAGTCGCAGCTGGATCGAACGTTGCGACAGGCGCCGGCCGCCGCGCCCCACGAACAGGGCCGGCTCGTTGGCTGCCGCGTGTTGCGACCGCTGGCATAGCCAGCGGTCGAGCGCGGCACGGGCCTTGGCACCTACCGGCACGATGCGTTCCTTGCGGCCCTTGCCGAGCACGCGCAGCTCGTCCGGGAAGCGGTTGCCGGGCGGCAGGTCCAGGCCATGCAGCTCCGCCAGGCGCAGGCCGGAGGAATAGAACAGCTCGACCATGGCCTGGTCGCGCACGCTGCTGTCCTCCACCTCCCGGTCCAGGGCGTTGATCAGGTCCTCGGCCGCCACCACCTTGGGCAGCAGGCGCTTGCCCTTGGGCGCGCGAACGCCGGCGGCCGGGTTGTGCTGCACCAACCCCTGGCGCAGGGCGTGACGGAACAGCCCGCGCAGGCTCGACAGGCAGCGGCGCAGGCTGGACGGCTGCCGGTTCTGGCGATGCAGGCGGGTGATGTAGGCGCGCACCGTGTGCAGGTCGACGCGGCCGGCGTCCGTCACGCCGCACTCGGCGCAGTAGCGCAGGAAAGCGCCGCAGTCGCGCTGCGCCGCGGCGACGGTGTGCGGCGAGGCCTGCTTTTCGACACGCAGGTATTGGAGGTAGCCGGCGAGCAGGCGGTCCACTGTGGGCGTCAGCGAAGGTTCAGTCCGCAAATGAACGCGAATAAACGCAAATGAAAAGCCACAGCCTCGCTGTATTTGCGTTTATTCGCGTTCATTTGCGGACTGCCCGGCTCTTTTTTTTGGAATCACGTCAGGCGGGCGCGCACCGCAGCTGACAGCAGTTCGGCGGTCATCTCGAGGAACAGCTTGCCCTGGCGCGGCTGGAACCGCTCGGCATCGCGCGAGCCGAGCGCCAGCATGCCGAGGTACTTCTCTTTTTCCAGCGGCACCACCGCGGCGGATTGCACCGGCTGCTCGGCCTTGGGGAACAGCAGGCGGGCGCGGTCCTCGGCGATCGGGCCGCACTCGATCAGGCGGGTGCGGATGAAGTTGTCGTAGGCGCGGGCGATGGGCCCGGTCGGCTCGACCGGCACCACGCCCTCGATGTCGTGGCGCTTGTAGGCACTGGCATTGAGCCCGACGAACACCTCGTCAATGTCGAAATCCTCACGCATCGAGTTGCGCAGGCCGGCCACGATAGCCGCCAGCGAAGGCGCGCGGATCAGCGCGCGCGCCAGCCGCAGTACGTTCTCGGCACGGCTTTCGTTGTCGCGGGCGGTGTCGATGAGGCGGTTGAGGCGCGCCTCGAGCCGCGCGTTGCGGCCGCGCAGCAGCTCCACCTGGCGCTCGATCAGCGACACCGCCGAACCGGCCGTGTGGCGCAGTTCCATCAGTTCCAGCAGGTGCGGGTGCTCGATCAGCAGGTGCGGGTGAGCCTTCAGATAGGCCACCACCTGCGCTTCGCTGATCCCCGCGGCGGCCGCCGCGTCGGCGGCGGTGTCTTCGGTATCGCTTACTTCGGCCACTCCAGGCTCCCTTCGAATACGCTCTCGGCCGGACCGCTCAGCCAGACCGGCCCGCTGCCGCCATCCCATTCCAGTTCCAGCACGCCGCCCCGCACCACGATCTCGGCGCGCCGCTCCAGCTTGCCCCACAGCCGCCCCACCGCCATGGCGGCGCAGGCGCCGCTGCCGCAAGCCAGGGTCTCGCCCGAACCGCGCTCGTAGACCCGCAGGAGGGCGCGGCCGGGATCGAGGAACTGCACGAAGCCGGCGTTGACGCGCTGGGGGAAGGCGGCGTGGTGCTGCAGCTCCTCGCCGATCGCCGCCACCGGCGCCGTCTCGACGTCCGCCACCTCGATCACCGCGTGCGGGTTGCCCATGCTCACCGCGCCGCAGGCCAGGGTGGTGCCGTCCGCCAACGCCAGCCGGTACTCGGGTGCGCGCCGGCCGCCGTCGGCCTGCAGCGGGATCTCGGCCGGCTCGAAGCGCGGCGCGCCCATGTTGACGCGGACGCGGCCGTCGTCGAGCAGGTGCAGCTCGAGCCGGCTGGTGGAGGTTCTGACGCGCAATTCCCGGCGGTCGCTCAGGCCGTGCTCGCGCACGTAACGCGCCAGGCAGCGCGCGCCGTTGCCGCATTGCCCCACCTCGGAGCCGTCGGCGTTGAAGATGCGGTAGCCGAAATCCGCGTCCGGGCCCGGCGCGGGTTCCACCAGCAGCACCTGGTCGCAGCCCACGCCGAAGCGGCGGTCGGTCAGACGCCGCAGCAGGGCAGGATCGGGCGAGCGCAGCAGCGCGTGCAGGGGTGGCCGGGTGGCATCGATCACGACAAAGTCGTTGCCGGTGCCCTGCATCTTGGTGAAGGGCAGGTTCATGGGCGCAGATTATCCGTCCGATCGCTCTCCGGCGGAACAGTTTTTTTAGGGGCGAAGGCACGCCGATGCGATTAGCAAAACAGGTAAGGCCCCACTACTTGTTGTAAATACGAATAGTTCTCATTAATATTCGAATCCGGATTGGATGGACGGCGGCGCGCCCGCAGCGCCGCACAGAAAGAAAGGGGCCATGGCTGTTAAATCGAACGCTGGGTTGTCGCGCCGCTGCGCCGCCGGGGCCTTGTGCGGCCTGCTCGCCGCTTGCAGCGGCGGCGGGGGCACGGGGGGCGGACAGCCGCTGTCGGCGCCGGCGATGCTCGGCCGCCAGATCTTTGCCGATACCGCCCTGTCCGTGTCCGGCCGCCAATCCTGCGCCACCTGTCATGTGGCGGCTTTCGCCTTCGCCGGCGACCCGACCGCCGCCGGCCCGGACCATGGTTCGCCGGTGCCGCTGGGCGGGCCGAACATGGGTCTGCCGGGCTTCCGCAACACGCCTTCGCTGATGTACCTGTCGTTCGCGCCGGCGTTCCACTTCGATGCCGACGGCAGCCCGAACGGCGGCTTCTTCCGCGACGGCCGCGCCGCGACCCTGGCCGAGCAGGCGCAGGCGCCATTCACCACCGCGTTCGAGATGGCCAACGCCGATGCCGCGGCGGTGGTGGCGCGGCTGCGCACGCGCCCTTACCTGGCGGACTTCGAGGCGCTGTACGGCGCCGCCGTGCTGGACGATCCGCCGGCCGCGTTGCAGCGCATGGGCCTGGCGCTGGCCGCCTTTGAAACCGAGGACGCCGGCTTCCACCCGTTCAGCAGCAAGTTCGATTTCTGGCAGAAAGGGCAGGCGCAGTTGACCGCACAGGAACTGCATGGCCTGGCGCTGTTCAACAACCCGGCCAAGGGCAACTGTGCCGCCTGCCATTCCAGCACCTCGGCCGACGGCAACACACCGCCGCTGTTCACCGATTTCAGCTACGACAACCTGGGGGTGCCGCGCAACGCCGCCATCCCGGCCAACGCCGACGGCGGTGCGCCGGCCTATACACCGGTCGACAGCGGCGACGGGGTGCACGCCTATTACGATCTCGGCATCTGCGGCCCGTTCCGCGACAATGGCGGGCTCAACACCGCGGCGAACTGCGGCCAGTTCAAGGTGCCGACGCTGCGCGACATCGCGCTCACCGCGCCGTATTTCCATAATGGCCGCTTCGCCACCCTGCAGGATGCGGTCGGTTTCTACGTGCGCCGGGACACCGATCCGCAGCAGTGGTACCCCACGGCCGCCGACGGCAGCGTCACCAAGTTCGACGACCTGCCGGCGCTGTACGGCGGCCTCTTCACCGTGAACGTCGGTGATCAGGGTAGCGACGCCGGCTACGTCGGCAACGTCAACACTGCCGAGGTGCCCTACAACCGCCGCCTCGGCGGCACCCCGGCGCTGAGCCCGGCCGAGATCGAGGACCTGGTCGCCTTTCTTTGCACCCTTACCGACGGCTACGACCCGGCCGATCCCGCCGCCTTGAGCCTGCCGGCACAATGTCAGGCCGCCGTCGCCGCCACCGCTTCCACCACCGCGCAATGAACCCAGCCATGAAGACACCTTTCGTCCGCACCGCCATCGCCGCCGTGCTGCTCTCCGCCGGCGGCGCCCACGCCGATCCTGCCGGCATCGACGCCGCCACCGCGCAAAAAATGGAGCAGCAGATCGAGCGGCTGTCGCAGGAGCTGGAAGAGATGAAAACACAGCTCAAGCAGCTCAAGGCGCAGAACGAGGCGCTGGCGACCCAGCAGCAGCAGCAGGCGGCGCAGGTGCAGCAGGCGGTGGCGGCGGCGCCGCAGCAGGGCGGCATCTCTCCCGACCTGAGCCTGTGGGGCTACGGCGAGGTGTACTACACCCATCCCCAGCACGATCCGGCGCTGAGCCAGGCGGACCTGGCGCGCGCCGTGTTCGGCATCGGCTACCACTTCGACGACCGCACCGTGTTCAACTCGGAGTTCGAGGTCGAGCACGCCGTGTCGTCGGCCTCCGACAAGGGCGAGTTCGAGGTCGAGCAGTTCTACGTCGACCATCAGCTCGCCGACTGGGCGGCGGTGAAGGGCGGCCTGTTCCTGATGCCGTTCGGCCTGCTCAACGAGCACCACGAGCCCACCAACTTCTACGGTGTGCAGCGCAACTTCGTCGAAACCCTGATCATCCCCAGCACCTGGCGCGAGGGCGGCTTCGGCTTCCACGGCGATACCTCGATCGGCATCGGCTGGGACGTGGGATTGACCACCGGGCTCAATCTCGGCAACTGGAACTTCACGCCGGAAAATCCTCTTTACCGCACCGCGCTGGAGCTGGAGGACACCAACGTGGCGCCGATGCAGGCGACCCACCAGGAGCTGCAGCTTGCCGACGCGCAACACCTGTCGCAGTACGTATCGCTCAACTACAAGGGGGTGCCGGGCCTGCTGGCGGGCGCCGCGCTGTTCACCGGCAACACGGCGGTGCCGAACACCCCGCCGGGCCTGCCGGACGAGCGGGTCACGCTGTGGGAAACGCATGCGCGCTGGACGCCGGGCGCGGCCGACCTGTCGGCGGTCTACGCTCGCGGCACCATCAGCGATACCGCCGCCTACAACATCGCCAACGCCGGCACGCCCAACCCGATCCCGTCGAAGTTCTGGGGCTACTACCTGCAGGGCGCCTACACGGTATGGCGCCACAACGGCTACCGCCTGGCCCCGTTCGTCCGCTGGGAACGCTACGATATGGGGGCCAGCTACGACATCGCCGCCGGCACCGCCCCGGTCCCGACCGGGCTGGCCGCCGACGGCAAGCCCTGGCCGCAGCCGTATGACCGCGTCTGGACCTATGGCGCCAACTTTTACCTCAACCCGCACGTGGTTCTGAAAGCGGACTACCAATCGTTCCAAACCAACAGTGACTTCACCCGCTTCGATCTCGGTCTGGGCCTCAACTTCTGAAGCCGCCGGAGCTGTCGCATGACGCCCTCCAGCCGCCTGCTGTTGCTGCCGTTCGCGGCGGTGGCCGTATGCGCGCCGGCGCATGCGATGGTGTACCTCAGCGTGGAGGAGGCGCAGAAGCTGATGTTCGGCGACCAGGCCCTCACGCCGCTGCCGCTGAGCCTGAGCCCGCAGCAGGTGGCGGCGGTCGAGAAGGACGCCGGGGTGAAGTTCTTCCCCGGCTCTTTGCGCGCCTGGAAGGGGGCCGACGGCTATTTCTTCGTCGATGCCGTGATCGGCAAGCACGACCTGATCACCTATGCCGTGGCTCTGGGACAGGACGGCAAGGTGCGCCAGGTGGAGATCCTCGAATACCGCGAGGCCTATGGCGGCGATGTGCGCAACCCGCGCTGGCGCAAGCAGTTCACCGGCAAGCAGCACGGCGATCCGCTACACCTTGGCGAGGACATCCAGGGCATCAGCGGGGCCACGCTGTCCTGCGAGCACGTCACCGACGGCATCCGCCGCCTGCTGTCTGTCTATGACATCGCCATCCGCCCCCGCTGAGGTCTGCCGCGCGCGGCCGCTGCTCGGCACGCGGGTGGAGATCCGCGCCGCCGCGGACTGGCCGGCGGCGCGCTTGCACGCCGCCGCGGACGCGGCGTTCGAGGCGATACAGCGGGTACAGGAGCGGATGAGCTTCCACGACCCCGCCAGCGACGTGTCGCTGCTCAACCGCGAGGCCTTGCAGCGGCCGGTGCAGGTCGATGGGGCCACCTACAGCGTGCTGGCGGCCGCCCTGGACCTGTCGCGGCGCAGCGGCGGCGCCTTCGACGTCGCTGTCGGCACGCGCCTGCAACTCTGGGGCTACCTGCCCGGCGGGGAGGAGCCGCCGGACGGCGAGGCGGACTGGACGGCAATCCGGCTGCTGCCGGATTGCCGGGTCCGCTTCGAGCGGCCGCTGCGCATCGACCTCGGCGGCATCGCCAAGGGCTATGCCGTCGATTGCGCGGTCGCCAGCCTGTTGCGGGACGGCGTGCAGTCGGCGCTGGTCAACGCCGGCGGCGACATGCGGGCGGCCGGGCCGGCGCCGCGGCGGATCTGGCTGCGCCATCCCGACGCCCCGGCACTGGGCGCGCACCAGCTGACCCTGTGTGACCAGGCGCTGGCCACGTCCGCGACGTATTTCTCGCGGCGCCTCCACGGTGGGCGGGAGGTGTCGCCGCTGCTAGATCCGCGTAGCGGCCGCCCCTGCCTGGATGGCGCCAGCGTCAGCATGCTGGCACCTGACTGCCTGCACGCCGATGCACTCACCAAGGTTGTGCTGTTCGCCGCGCCCGTATTACGCGACCGCCTGTTGGCGGACTGCGGCGCGCAGGCGCTGGTGCAGCAGGCATCCGCAGTGGCGGCCTAGGACATGCTCAGCCGCTTCCACCGCCGCTGCAGTTACGCCGTGCTGGTGCTGCTGTTCGCCAGCGGGCTCGCCCACTTCGTGCTGCACCGCTGGTTCATGGCGCAAGGCGAATTCGGTCCCAGCCCGCAGCCACTGGAACCGTGGATGCTGAAGCTGCACGGCGCGGCAGCCATGCTCAGCCTGGTCCTGCTGGGCAGCCTGCTGCCCGGCCACATCCAGCGCTTCTGGCGGTTGGCGCGCAACCGCAGCGCTGGCGGGCTGTTCCTGACCTGCGCCCTGCTACTGATCGCCAGCGGCTACGGGCTTTACTATGTCGGCGGCGAAAGCGCGCGGGACTGGTGCCGGCAGTCGCACATCGTGCTCGGCCTGCTGGCCCTGCCGGCGTTCGGTATCCACCTGTGGCGGGGCAGGGCGCTGCGCCGCCATCCTCGCATCGACGGCCTGCGGGCCTGAACGGGAACTCATGGACAAGATCATGCATCGCGGCGGCTGCCACTGCGGCGCCGTGCGTTTCGAAGTGCTGGCCCCGGCGCGCGTCACCGCGCGGCGCTGCAACTGTTCGATGTGCACCAAGACCGGCTTCGTCCACCTGATCGTGCCGGCTGCCGATTTCCGGTTGCTGCAGGGCGCCGACCGCCTGCAGACCTATACCTTCAACACCGGCGTGGCCAAGCATCTGTTCTGCGGCACCTGCGGCATCAAGTCCTTCTACGTGCCGCGCTCCAACCCGGACGGCTACTCGGTGAACCTGCTGTGCCTCGATCCCGGTACGCTGGAACAGGTCAGCATCGAGGACTTCGACGGACGCAACTGGGAGGCCAACGCCGCCACGCTGGCCCACCTCTCCCAGCCGGGTGATCCCGGGACCGCCCCGGCCTGAGCCCGATGCCGCGACTGCTCTCCCGGCTCCCGGCCACGCTGGTGCTGGCGTTGCTGGCCGGCGCCGCCCGCGCCCATGGCATCGAGGCGGGCGCGCCGGCGCCGCCGCTGCAGGCCCGTCTCCTCGACGGCGGCCGCTTCGTGCTCGCCGAACACCGTGGGGAGGTGGTAGTGCTGAACTTCTGGGCCACCTGGTGCGTGCCCTGCCGCGCCGAGCTGCCGGCCTTCGCCGACTACTACCGCAGGCATCGCGGCGAAGGCCTGAGCGTGGTGGCGGTGAGCATGGACGATCCAGAGCTGCTGACGCGGGTGCGCGAGGTCGCCGCCACGCTGCCGTTCCCCACCGCCATGTACGCCGACGCCGGCGCCGAGGCCTATGGCCGCATCTGGCGCCTGCCCATCACTTTCGTCATCGACCGCCGCGCCGCGCTGCGCGTGGACGGAGGCCGCGGCGCAGCCACCAGTTACGACCTGCCCGCGCTCGAACGCACCCTCGACCCGCTGCTGGCCGAGCCGGTCCCGGAAAGCGTCGGCGCCGGATCGCGCTAGGCCCCGGAGCGGCCCGCGACGCGGGTTTTGACCGCGTCCCGTGCCCGTGCTACAACCCAGCCGACCCCAATCACCCGTGCCCAGCACACAGGGAGCCTGCGCATGCGCATCTTGGCCGTGGACATCGGCTTCGGCTACACCAAAGCCACGGATGGCCGCCAGTTCCAGGTTTTCAAGTCCATCGTCGGCGAGGCCAACCCGATCCAGTTCGCCGAGGCCCTGCTGCCGTCGCAGGCGGCACAGCCCCGGCACTTCGCCATCGACGAGGAGGAAGTGTTCGTCGGCGAACTGGCCGAGGCCCAGTCGCGCGGCCGTGGCTTCACCCTGGACCACGCGCAGTTCCTGGCCAAGTACGCCAAGATCCTGGGCCTGGCGGCGCTGGCGCCGTTCGCCGAGCACGGCGACCCGTTGCGGGTGGTGACCGGGCTGCCGATCAGCTTCTTCCGCAAGTACAAGGACACCGTCACCACCATGCTGCAGCAGCGCCACAACATCACGGTGGTGCAGGCCAACGGCGCGCGCGAGGACAAGACGCTCTACATCGAGAAGGTGCGGGTGATCCCGCAGCCGTTCGGTTCGTTGTTCAACCTGATGCTGGACGGGCAGGGCAAGGCCCTGCAGCAGCGCTTCCTGACCGAGAAGATCGGCGTCATCGACATCGGCTTCCGTACCACCGACTTTTCCATCAGCGACAAGACGCGCTACTCGGAGCGCGGCAGCCTGTCCACCGACTCCGGCATCTCGGTCGCCTATAACGCCATTTCCAACCTGCTGCACGAGAAGAGCGGGACCCAGGTCGAGCTGTACCGCCTGTACGAGGCGGCGGCGCGCGGCGTGATCAAGATCAAGGGCCACAAGTACGACCTCACCGCCCTGGTGCAGCAGGCCTACAGCCAGCTCGCCACCCGCATCGCCATCGAGGCCAGCCGCGTGTGGGCGGACGACTGGGACATGGACGCCATCGTCATCACCGGCGGCGGCGGCATGATCCTGGCGCCGTACCTGCAGACCCAGATCGAGGGCGAGGTGCTGGCGATGCCGCCGGACCAGGATGCGCGGTTGAACAATGTGATCGGCTATTGGAAGTATGGGGTTCATATTTGGCCGGGCTGACGGGGGCGAGGTAGCACGTCAGCGCTTTTTTGCTTAAGCTCGGGCAGACGTTCAATAACGGCGCCATGGTTCGTGCGCCCGTCAGGTTGCCGAGGAGGTCCCAGCCATGAGCACCGTCGTTTCCTATTTGCCTTCCGCCGTCGCCCAGCAGAATGTCGACGCCGAGATCCGCCGGGTGTTCGATCGCCAACGTGACACCGCCCTGCGGCTGCGCACGTCCACCCTCGACGAGCGCAAGGCCAGGATCAAGAAGCTCCGGGATACCGTGGTCGCCCACACCGAGCAGTTCTACGAGGCCGGCTACGCCGACTTCAAGAAGCCGCCGGCGGAGATCGACCTCACCGAGATCCTCACCGTGGTGGCGGAGGCCAACGACGCCCTGCGCAAGCTGCGCAAGTGGATGAAGCCGCAGCGCGTGTGGCCGTCGCGCGCCACCGTGGGCCTGCGCGCCTGGATGCAGTACCAGCCCAAGGGCCGCTGCCTGATCATTTCGCCGTGGAACTACCCGGTGAACCTGACCTTCGGTCCGCTGGTGTCCGCCATCGCCGCCGGTAACACGGCGATCCTCAAGCCGTCGGAGATGACGCCGCACCTGTCGGCCCTGATGACCAAGATCGTGCGCCAGGTCTTCCCCGAGGACGAGGTCGCCATCTTCGAGGGGGATGCCCGCGTGTCGCAGGCCCTGCTCGACCTGCCGTTCGACCACATCTTCTTCACCGGTTCGCCGGCCATCGGCAAGGTGGTGATGGCGGCTGCGGCCAAGCACCTGACCAGCGTCACCCTGGAGCTGGGCGGCAAATCGCCGACCATCATCGACGCCAGCGCCGACCTCAAGACGGCCGCGCGCAACATCATGTGGTCGAAGTACACCAACGACGGCCAGACCTGTATCGCGCCGGACCACATCTATGTCCACTCCACGGTCAAGGACGAGTTCGTGCGGCTGTGCAAGGAGACGCTGACCACCGCCTACGGCGCCGATCCCAGGGGCCAGATGGACAGCCCCTACCTGGCGCGTATCGTCAACCAGCGGCATACCGCGCGCATCCGCGCCCTGCTCGACGACGCGGTCGGCCGCGGTGCGCGCACGCTCACCGGCGGCGTGGTGGACGAGGCGGCGTGCTACATCGCGCCGACCCTGCTCGACAACATCCCGGCCGACGCCAAGATCATGCAGGAAGAGATCTTCGGCCCGCTGCTGCCGATCATCGCCTACGACGACCTCGACGACGTGATCCGCCGCATCAACGCCGATCAGAAGCCGCTCGCGCTGTACGTGTGGAGCAAGACCCAGGCCGTGATCGACAAGGTGATGAACAACACCTCCTCCGGCGGCGCCTGCATCAACAACACGGTGGTGCAGTTCCTGCACGGCAACCTGCCGTTCGGCGGCGTCAACAATTCCGGCATCGGCCAAGCCCATGGCCACTACGGCTTCAAGGCGTTCTCACACGAGCGCGCGGTGGTGCGCACGCAGATCGGCATGACCTCGATGTTCTACCCGCCGTACACCGATCTGACGCGCCGCATCGCCAAGATCCTGCTCAAGACGATCTGAAGGATCGGTTCCCCTCTCCCGCTTGCCTGCGGGAGAGGGGTACTAAAGACGCTCTAGTGAGCGTGGCCGTCCTCCTGCCCGGCCGCAACGTGGTCGTGGCAGTGCTCGTCGGCCGCGACGCAGCCGCCGCGTTCCAGTTGCACCGTGGCATGGACCACCCCGAAGCGCTCACGCAGTCGCGCCTGGATCGCGGCCAGCGCCGCATCCTGGTCGGTCCCTTCCTGCAGCACCGCGTGCAGCGTCATCATCGGCCGCGAATCGGTGAGCGACCACACGTGCAGGTGATGGACGCCGCTGACGCCCGGCACCTGCGCCAGCACGTCGGCCGATACCTCGGCGACGTCGATGCCCGGCGGCGTGCCTTCCAGCAGGATATGGGCCGATTCGCGCGTGACGCGCCAGCCGCCGCGCAGGATCAGCAGCGACACCAGCGCCGACAGCAACGGGTCGATCGGCATCCAGCCGGTAAAGATGATGACCGCGCCGGCCGCCATCGCCGCCACCGAGGCGAGCAGGTCGCCAAGCACGTGCAGCATGGCGCTGCGCATGTTGAGGTTGTCGTGGCCCTCGCGCAGCACCAGGAAGACGGCGAGGTTGGCCAGCACGCCGAGACCCGCCACCAGCAGCAGCACCCGCCCTTGCACCACCGGCGGCGCCAGCAGCCGGTGCACCGACTCGAACATGATCCACAGGCTCAGCGCCAGCAGCACCAGGCCGTTGACGAAGGCGGCCAGCACCTCGTAGCGCTGGCGGCCGTACGAATACACCTCGTCGGCCGGGCGCCTGCCCACGCGCAGCGCGAACAGCGCCAGCATCAGCGAGGCGGTGTCGGTCAGCATGTGGCCGGCGTCGGCCAGCAGGGCCAGCGAGTGGGCCAGGATGCCGCCCGCCACTTCGACCAGCATGAACACGCCGATCAGGACCACCGCCCAGATCAGGCGGCGCTCGTTGCCGGAGCCATGGGCGTGGCCATGATGCTGGCCGTGATCGTGGCCGTGGCGATGAGGCCGGTCGTGTGCGTGATGGCCGTGATCGTCGTGGCTGTGATCGTGGTGATCGTGCCCGGTGTGGCCGACGGCACCGCTCATGACAGCGCTCAAAGCTCGCCGCCGATGCGCACCACGGTGCGGCCCAGGGCCTTGCCGGCGATCAGCTCGGCGCACATCGCCGGCACCTCTTCCAGCGGCACCGTGCGCGTCACGATCTTCGCCAGCTGCTGCGGCTTCCAGTCGCTGGCGAGCCGTTCCCAGATCTGCAGGCGCCAGGGACGCGGCACTTCCACCGAGTGGATGCCGAGCAGGCTGACGCCACGCAGGATGAACGGCATCACGGTGGTGTTGAGCTGATGGCCCTGCGCCAGGCCGACACTGCCGATGTTGCCCCAGGGCTTGACGGTGCGGGTGAGGTAGGTGAGCGTTTCGCCGCCGAGGTTGTCCACCGCGCCGCCCCAGCGCGCGGTCTCCATCGGCTTGCTGCCGAGGTCCAGGCTGTTGCGGTCGACGATCTCGTCGGCGCCGAGCATGCGCAGGTACTCGTCCGCTGCCGGCGTGGTCTTGCCGGTGATGGCGCTGACGGTGAAGCCCTGCCGCTTGAACAGGGTGATGGCGACGCTGCCGACGCCGCCGGTGGGGCCGGTGATCGCGATCGGGCCGTGCTCCGGCGCCTGGTGGTTCTCCAGCATGCGGCGCAGCGCCATGCCGGCGGTGAAGCCGGCGGTGCCGAGGGCCATCGCCTCGAACAGGCTCAGGCCGGCCGGCAGCGGCACCACCGCCTCCGCCGGCACGCGGGCGAACTCGGCCAGGCCGCCATCCAGCAGTTCGCCGAGGTTGCAGCCGGTCACCAGCACCTTGTCGCCGGGACGATAATGCGGGTCGGCGCTACTCTCCACCACGCCGGACAGGTCGATGCCGGCCACGCGCGGCATGCTGCGCATGATGCGGCTCTTGCCGGTCACCGCCAGCGCGTCCTTGTAGTTCAAGCAGGAATAGGCCACCCGGATCACCACTTCACCGGCGCTCAGGTCGGACAGCTGGATCGGCTCCAGCCGGGCCTGGAAGGTCTTTTCCACCTGGTGGACGCGCAGGGCTTTGAAAGTGGACATGGCGGGATTCCGGCAAAATGATCGAAGGATCGCCATTTTGCACCACGCCCATGCCCCAGTACGAACTCAACCCGCCCCTCAACGAAGCCGACCTGCTGCCGGACCCGCTGGCCCAGTTCGAGCGCTGGCTGGCGGATGCCGGCGGCGCCGGCCTGGTCGAACCCACCGCGATGGGCCTGGCCACGGTCTCCGCCGACGGCCGGCCGTCGCTGCGCATTGTGCTGTTCAAGGGGTTGTATGAAGGCGGTTTCTGCTTCTACACCAACTACGAGTCGCGCAAGGGTGAGGACCTGGCGGCGCGGCCGTATGCCGCGCTGACCTTCTGGTGGGACCGGTTGGAGCGCCAGGTGCGGGTCGAGGGCCGGGTGGGGCGGGTGCCGCCTGAGCTGTCCGAGCGGTATTTCCACGTCCGCCCGCGCGGTTCGCAGATCGGCTCCTATACCTCGCGGCAGAGCCGGGTGGTGGCCAGCCGCGACGAATTGGACGCGCGCATCGCCGCCACCGACCGCCGCTTCGAGGGGCAGGAGGTGCCGCTGCCGGCGCACTGGGGCGGCTACTGCGTGATCCCGGATCACGTCGAGTTCTGGCAGGGCCGCACCGACCGGGTGCACGACCGCCTGCGCTACGTCCGCGACGGCGGCGGCTGGCGGATCGAACGCCTGGAGCCGTGACCACGCGGGACTGGATCGGCGAGCTGCGGCTGGAGCCGCACCCGGAAGGCGGCTATTTCAGGCGCATCTACACCTCCGCCCGGCCTTATGCCGCGCCGCAGGGTGAGCGGGCGCTGGCCACCTCGATCTACTACCTGCTGGACTGTGCGCGGCCGCGCGGCTGCCTGCATCGCAACCGCAGCGACATCCTGCACTTCCTGATCGATGGCGGACCGGTCGAATACCTGCTGCTGCCCGCCGGCGGCGAGCTGCGCCGCCAGCGCCTGGATGCGTCCGCCGGCAAAGAGCGCTTCCTGGCTGTCGCTGGTGGCTGCTGGAAGGCTTCGCAGCTGGTGGACGGCGCCGGCCACGCGTTGATCGCCGAGGTGGTAACGCCCGGGTTCGACTACGCCGACCACCAGTTCGCCACCGAGGAAGATCTGCGCCGGGAGCATCCGCAGCACCTGGCGGTGCTGCGAGAGTTCATCATCGCAAGGTGATGATGGACCAGCAGCGGCGTTCGGCTTCCGTTCGCAGCACCGGGTCGGGATCCACTGCCACCGCCGTGTCGGCGAAGTTCAGCAACGGCAGATCGTTGTGCGAATCGCTGTAGCAGGTGGTGTGGGCGTACTGCACCTGGCCGTGCTCCAGCCACTGGCGTAACCGCAGCACCTTACCCTCGCGGAAATTGGCGTGACCGGTGATGCGGCCGGTGTAGCGGCCGTCGCGCATCTCGGGGTCGGTGGCCAGCAGGTGCGGCACGCCCAGCAGCTCGGCGATCGGCTCGGTGATGAAGCGGTTGGTGGCGGTGGTGATGATCAGGGTGTCGCCGCCGCCGCGGTGCCGCTCCAGCAGGCCCGCCGCCCCGGCCGCCACGCACGGCTCGATCTTCTCGCGCAGGAAGCGCCGGCGCAGGGCGTACAGTTCGTCCGGCTCGTGGGCGGCGAGCGGCGCCAGCGAGAAGCTGGCGAACGCGTCGATGTCGAGGGTGCCGGCCTGGTACTGCTGGTAGAACACGCGGTTCTGCCGCTCGTAGCTTTCCCCGTCGACGCGGCCCTGTTCCACCAGGAATTGGCCCCAGAGGTAGTCGCTATCGCCGTCCAGCAGGGTGTGGTCGAGGTCGAAAATCGCCAGATTGGTCATGGTGCCGCGCAGTTTGCCGTACTCTGCGGGGCTGTGAAAGAATCACTCTCTTGCCGGAATTCGTGATATCCCAGTGATTGACGCGGACGGGTATCGATCCAACGTCGGGATCATCCTGGCCAATGCCTCGACCCAGGTGCTATGGGCCAAGCGCATCCGCCAGGACGCGTGGCAGTTCCCGCAAGGCGGCATCCAGCGCAACGAATCGCCGGAGCAGGCGCTGTACCGCGAGCTGGAGGAGGAACTGGGCCTCAAGCCGGAGCACGTCAAGGTGCTCGGCGTCACCCGCGACTGGCTGCGCTATCGCCTGCCCAATCGCATGATCCGCCGCGGCCGCCATCCGGTATGCGTCGGGCAGAAGCAGAAATGGTTCATGCTGCGCATCAACTGCGACGAATGCCTGGTCCATTTCAACGCCACACCCCACCCGGAATTCGATGGCTGGCGCTGGGTGGACTACTGGCTGCCGTTGCGCGAGGTGGTGGCGTTCAAGCGCGAGGTCTATCGCGAGGCGCTGAACCAGCTCGCGCCGCTGCTCGGGGTGGAACTACGGGAGGCGGGAGGCGAAAGACGGGAGGCGCAACAGCTTCTTCGGGAGGCGGGAGGCGGGAGGCGGGAGGCGCAACAGCAACAGCAAAAAACCTGATACGCCTGCGCCGCTCGATTTTGCTTCCCCGCCTCCCATCAAAACGGCCGCACCACCACCAGGATGACGATCGCGATCAGGAACAGCGCCGGCACCTCGTTGGCGAAGCGCCAGAAGCGCCCGTTGTAGCGGTTCTGGCGGGCGGCGAAACGGCGCAGGTTCACTTTCAGCCAGCCCTGGTAGCCCGACAGCAGCAGCACCAGCGCCAGCTTGGCGTGCATCCAGGCGGCGTGCAGCAGCCCTGGCTCCAGCCACAGCAGCCACAGCCCGAAGATCCAGGTGCCGAGCATGGCGATCAGGCTGATGCCGTAGAGCTTGCGCTCCATCACGCAGAAGCGCTGGTGGCCGGCCGCGTCGGCGGTGTCGCAGTGGTAGACGAACAGCCGCGGCAGGTAGAACAGGCCGGCGAACCAGCTCACCACGAACACGATGTGAAACGCTTTCACCCAGAGCATGTGAATTTCCAAGGCTTATCCACACGCATTATCATCCATTCCCCGCATTGCCCTGAGTCCGCCAGTGAGTAGTCTGATCGAGGTTGGAATCGTCGGCGGCACCGGCTATACCGGCGCCGAGCTGCTGCGCCTGCTGGCGCGGCACCCGCAGGCCCGCGTCAAGGTCCTGACCTCGCGCCAGGAAGCGGGCAAGCGCGCCGACAGCCTGTTCCAGCAGCTGCGCGGCTATTGCGACGTGAGCTACACGGCGCCCGATCCGGAAGCCCTGGCCGGCTGCCAGGCCGTGTTCTTCGCCACGCCGCACGGCACCGCCATGAGCATGGCGCCGGCGCTGGTGGCGCGCGGCGTGCGCGTGATCGACCTGTCGGCCGACTTCCGCCTGAAAGACCCGGCGGTGTACCGGCGCTGGTACCAGCACGAGCACGCCTGCCCGGAACTGCTGGCGGAGGCCGTCTACGGCCTGCCGGAACTGCATCGGCATGACATCGCCAAGGCGCGCGTGGTCGGCAACCCCGGCTGCTATCCCACCGCCGTCTCGCTCGGCCTGCTGCCGCTGCTGCAGGCGGAGGCGGTCGACCGCGGCGCGCTGATCGCCGACTGCAAGTCCGGCGTGAGCGGCGCCGGGCGCGAGCTCAAGCTCGGCTCGATGTTCTGCGAGGCGTCCGACACGCTCAAGTCCTACGGCGTGGCCGGGCACCGCCACCAGCCGGAGATCGAGCAGGAGCTGAGCGCCGCGGCCGGCGGACCGGTCGGCCTGACCTTCATCCCGCACCTGATCCCGATGAACCGCGGCATGCAGGCGACGATCTATGCCCGGCTGACCCGCCGTGACCTCGACTTGCAGGCGCTTTACCAGGATCGCTACCGCGGCGAGCCCTTCGTCGATGTGATGCCCGCCGGCAGCGAGCCGGAGACGCGCTCGGTGCGCGCCTCCAACACCTGCCGCGTGGCCGTGCACCGGCCCGGCGGCGGCGATACCGTGGTGGTGCTGTCGGTGATCGACAACCTGGTGAAGGGTGCGGCCGGCCAGGCCCTGCAATGCTTCAACCTGATGTTCGGCTGTGACGAGCGCACGGGGTTGGATGCACCGCCGGCGGCTCCGTGAACATCCGCCACCGGATCGTCGTCGCCGCGCACCGGCCCTGGCGCCGCTGGGCGCTGATCGGCGGTGGCAGCGCGGCGCTGCTGCTGGCCGGCTGGGGCCTGTACAGCTACACCCGCGCCACCACCGTATCGGAGTTCGAGAAGACGCACCTGGAGCGCGACCAGCTGCGCGAGGACAATCGCCGGCTGTCGCAGCAGTTGCGCGCGGCGCTGGCGGAAAGCCAGTCGGCGAAGGACCAGCTGGCGTACCTGAGCCGCTCGCAGCAGATCGACGACGGCGCCTGTAGCGCGGTCAAGCAGTCGCTCGCCTCGCTGCAGGCGGAATCGGCCGATCTGCGCGAGCAGCTGGCGTTCTACCGCGGCATTGTGTCGCCGTCCGAGTCTCAGGCGGGGGTGCGCGTGTTCGAGTTCAAGATCTACTACCCGCAGGGCAAGAATGCCCAGCCCGGCACCTACAAGTACGACCTGGTGCTGATCCAGTCGGTGCGGCACGACAACCGGGTCGATGGTGACGTTTCTGTCAGCTTCGAGGGTTACCAGGGCGGCACCAAGCAGACCTTGAAATTAGCCGATCTCGCCAGTGACGGACACAAAAATCTGCTATTTTCGTTCAAGTATTTCGAGGAATTCAGCGGTAGCTTCCGTTTCCCAGACGGGTTCAAGCCCTTGCGCGCCACCGTGACGCTGCAGGGCGAGGACATGCCGCGGATCGACGACGACTACGACTGGACCAAGATCATCCAGGAGGCGCGGCCATCATGAAAGGTTTTCTCGGAGGTTCGGGCGGCGGCAGCAGCAGCAAGAGCGCCACCGTGGACACTTTGATCGGCCGGCAGACGGAGGTGCTGGGCGACGTGCGCTTTTCCGGCGGCCTGCACGTGGACGGCAAGATCAAGGGCAGCGTCACCACCCTCGGCGCCGACAAGTCGGCGTCGCTGTCGGTGAGCGAGACCGGCTCGGTTGAAGGCGACGTGCGCGTCCCCAACATCATGCTCAACGGCACGGTGATCGGCGATGTGCGTGCCACCGAGCGCCTGTCGCTGGCGGCCAAGGCGCGGGTGACCGGCAACGTGTACTACAAGGTGCTGCAGATGGAGTCTGGTGCCATGATCAACGGCCAGCTGCTGTACGAGGGCAGCGATCCGGTGGCGGCGCTGACCCACCAGAAGCCGGGTGAGGCCAAGGCGCCGTCCCCGGCGCTGGAACTTCAGGACGGTCGCCGCGCCAAGGCGACCTGATGGGCGGGTAATTTGGAGTCGGATGTCATGGATATGAGTGAAGCGGTGGTGACGGAACAGCCCGAAGTGATCTTTACCGATGCCGCGGCGGCCAAGGTGCGCACGCTGCTGGACGAGGAGAGCAACCCGGCGCTGAAGCTGCGCGTGTTCGTCTCCGGCGGCGGCTGCTCCGGCTTCAAGTACGGCTTCACCTTCGACGAAAACCTCGAGGAGGGCGATCTGCAGGTGCAGAACGGCGGCGTCACCCTGCTGGTCGACCCGATGAGCCTGCAGTACCTCAGCGGCGCCGAGATCGACTACAAGGACGACGTCAACGGCGCCCAGTTCGTGATCCGCAATCCGAACGCGACCACGACTTGCGGCTGCGGCAGCTCGTTCTCGGTGTGAGGTCGGGCGCCGCGCGCCCTGTGAGGAGTGAGGTCGGCCCTGCGGGCCTGTGAGGGGCAAGGCTTTTTCCTCACAGCGAGCGTAGCGAGCGACCTCACAGGCGGCGCAGCCGCCGACCTTACAGCACCGCGCAGCGGTGCGACCTCACGGACGGTAGATTCCCCCTAACACCGTAGCCCGCGCCGCGCCCGTCACCGCGGGCAGGTTCCCCGGCAGCCCGGCCACTGTCCGCATCGCCAGCCAGGCGAAGGCGGCGGCTTCCACCCAGTCCGCGTCCAGCCCGTGCTCGTCGCTGGCCTGCACCGCCAGGCCGGGCAAGGCGGCGCGCAGCCGGTCCATCAGGTGGCGGTTGTGGGCGCCGCCGCCGCAGACCAGCACCCGGCGTGTGGCCGGGGCGTGCGCCAGCACCCCGGCGGCGATGCTGCGCGCGGTGAGCTCGGCCAGGGTCGCCTGCACGTCGGCGGGGGCGAGCGTGTCCAGCCGCGGGAAGCGGCGCTCGGCCCAGGCGAGTTGGAAATAGCTGCGACCGGTGCTCTTGGGCGGCGGCTGCGCGAAATACGGGTCGGACAGCAGCGCCTGCAGCAGGCCTTCGTCGCTGCGGCCACTGGCGGCGAAGGTGCCGTTGGCATCGTAGGGGCGGCCGAGGTGGCGCTCGCTCCATTCGTTCATCAGGCCGTTGCCGGGGCCGCTGTCGAAACCGCGGACCAGCAAGGGGTCGGGTCCCGGCAGCAGGGTCAGGTTGGCGATGCCGCCGATGTTGACCACGCAGCGCGGTTCGTCGGCGCTGGCGAACAAGGCATGGTGGAACGCCGGCACCAGCGGTGCGCCCTGGCCGCCCAGGGCCATGTCCTTGCGGCGGAAGTCGCCCACGGTGGCGATGCCGGAGCGGGCGGCGATGCGGTTGGGATCGCCGATCTGCAGGGTGGCCCAGGGTTCGCCGGCGGTGTCGTGGAAGATGGTCTGGCCGTGGCTGCCGATGGCGGCTATGGCGGCGGGCTCGATCCCGGCGCGAGCCAGCAGGTCCAGGGCGGCGGCCGCGAACTGATCGGCGACGGCGGTGTCCAGTGACGCCAGCTCCCGCAGGCTGAGGCTGGAATCGTCGCTGCGGGCCAGTTCCAGCAGGCGCCGGCGCAGCGGTTCTGGGTAGGCGGCGCCGTGGGTGGCGCGCAGGCCGGCGAAGCGGCCCTCCTCGAATTCGGCCAGGACGGCGTCGATGCCGTCCATGCTCGTTCCCGACATCAGGCCGAGGACGAGCATGACGCTTGGTTCGGTCAGCTCAGGGCGTGCCGGAAGTCGTGGACTGGCTGGTGCCGGCGGCGCTGGCGAGGCTGGCGTGGGCGTCGATGGAATCGAGCGAGGCCAGCAGCGGCGCCGCGGTGGCGCGGAATTTCGCCAGCACCTTGGCATCAAGCGGCATGCTGCGCGGCAACATCACCTTTTCCGGGTTCACCGGCATGCCGTTGACGCGGAATTCGTAGTGCAGATGCGGGCCGGTGGCCAGGCCGGTCATGCCGACGTACGCGATGACCTGGCCCTGTTGCACCGGGCTGCCGACGTGCAGGCCCTTCTGGAAGCGGGAAAGGTGACCGTAGACCGTCTCGTACTGCGGGCCGTGGCGCAGCACCATCACGTTGCCGTAGCCGCCCTTGCGCCCGATGAACTCGACGTGGCCGTTGCCCGAGGCGTGCACCGGCGTGCCGGTGGGCGCGGCATAGTCGGTGCCCATGTGGGCGCGCATGCGGTGCAGGATCGGGTGCCAGCGATGCAGCGTGAAGGTGGAGCTGATGCGGATGAAGTCCACCGGGGTGCGGATGAAGGCCTTGCGCAGCGACTGGCCCTGCGGGGTGTAGTAGGCCTTGCTGCCGTCGCCGGTGACGAAGCGCACTGCGCGGTAGGTGTGGCCGTTGTTGATGAACTCGGCGGCCAGGATGTCGCCGTCGCGGAGCTTCTTGCCGTCCTTGTAGAGCTGCTCGTAGACCACCGAGAAGCGGTCGCCTTCCTGCAGGTCCTGGGCAAAGTCGATGTCGTAGCCGAACAGGTCGGCGAACTCCAGGATCATGCGGTCGTTGAGGCCGGACCTGTGCGCGTCCAGGAACAGCGAATTCTCGATGCTGCCGGTGGCTTCGGCGGTACGCCGCTCGACGTTGGCGGTGAGGACGGCGCTCTCGAAGCCGTCGTCGTTGCGGCGCACGCTGAGGGTACGCACCTCGTCGAGCGGGTACACCAGCTCCTGCAGCTCGCCGTCTGCGATGTGCAGGCGCATCTGCTCGCCGGCCTTGAGGTGCTTGAGCTGGGCGCAGTCGCCAAGCTTGACGATGGCCATCCAGTCCTCCGGCGGCAGGTGCACCTCGTCAAAGATGTTGGACAGGTTCTGGCCGGACTTGATCGCCACCGTGGTCCATTCCGACGGTGGCGGCACGCTCAGCGCCTCGTTCACCGCCGAATCGATCACCGGGGTGAAGCGGGTCACCGGGTAGTCGCTGGCCGGCGCGGCCACGGCCTGTTCGGCTCCGGCGGACTCGCGGTCCAGGGCGTCATCACGATTGTAATAGACGAATACCGCCGCGGCGGCCGCGAGAGCACAGCAAATTGTTACGATTCGGCGGGCCGAAGAGGGGGCACCCCTCTCAGCAGGGATATAATTCGACATACGACTTCCGAAGTTTTCAATGCACCCGCAATCTCTCGTTGCGGACTCGCGCGGCCACATGGCTCTCGTTGGTATCGTCGAAGCGGTCGCGACTAGCTGTAACGAAAACATAATTCTTACCGCTTGGCAATCCCCTGCGGCCGGAATTTTGTAAAAAAATCGCCTGTTACGAGTCACCCGCCCATTCAAGAACACGGTTATGACCCAAGCTTTTGAAGAAATCGAACGCGGCACCCAGGAAATCATTCCACACGAGGAGCTGCGCCAGCGCCTGAGCGCGGCCGCCGCGTCCGGGGTCAGGCTGCGCATCAAGGCCGGTTTCGACCCCACCGCCAAGGACCTGCACTTGGGCCATACCCTGCTGCTGAACAAGCTGCGCGCCTTCCAGGAGGCTGGCCACGAGGCGATCTTCCTGATCGGCGACTTCACCGGCATGATCGGCGACCCCACCGGCAAGAACGAGACCCGCAAGCCGCTCACCCGCGAGCAGGTGGAGGAGAACGCCCACACCTACAAGGAACAGGTGTTCAAGATCCTCGATCCGCAGCTCACCACCATCGATTTCAATTCCCGCTGGCTCGACAAGCTGGGCACCGAGGGCATGCTGCGACTGGCCGCCCAGCACACCGTGGCGCGGATGCTGGAGCGCGACGACTTCTCCAAGCGCTACAAGGAGGGGCAGCCGATCGCCATCCACGAGTTCCTCTACCCGCTCCTGCAAGGCTACGACTCGGTGGCGCTGAAGGCGGACGTGGAACTGGGTGGCACCGACCAGAAATTCAACCTGCTGGTCGGCCGGCACCTGCAGCAAATCCACGGCCAGCGACCGCAGTGCATCATGACCGTGCCGATCCTGGAGGGCCTGGACGGCGTGCAGAAGATGAGCAAGTCGCTGAACAACTACGTCGCCCTCAACGACCCGCCGCAGGAGATGTTCGGCAAGCTGATGAAGGTCTCCGATACGCTGATGTGGCGGTACTACGACCTGCTCAGCTTCAAGTCACTGGCGGAAATCGGGCGCCTGCGCGCCTCCGCCGAGGAGGGCGCCAATCCGCGCGACATCAAGATGGCCCTGGGGATGGAGATCGTGGACCGCTTCCACGGGCCCGGCAGCGGCGAGCAGGCCAGGCAGGCCTTCATCGCCCAGTTCTCGCTTGGCGCCCTGCCCGACAACATCCCGGAATTCACCCTGGCGGCCCCGGCCGCCGGGCTGCCACTGGCGCGGGCCTTGAAGGAGGCCGGGCTGGTCGCCAGCAACGGCGAGGGCAACCGCCTGATCGAGCAGAAGGCGGTGCGGGTCGATTCCGAACGGGTGGAAGACCGCGGTTTTCTGCTCCACCCTGGCAGGTCCTACCTGCTCCAGATCGGAAACCGCCGCTTTGCGCGGGTCCGGGTGGTGGCGGAAGCCGCCTGAGGAGTCCCGCGGCGTCCATTTTGACCCGAAGGCCCTTGATTTAATTGGGTTTCAGGCCGACGAGACGAAAATTTTGAAAAAAGTTTATTGCGGAGTGTTGACACCCCTGAAAACCCCCCTATAATGCGCCTCCCTGCTGACGGAAACGCGAAACAAAACGCGGCTCCGAACAGCCTGATCTTTAAAAAGAAGCAAGTGATTTGTGTGGGTGCTCCCGGGTGCGTGGCGAAAGCTACAGCATTACGGAGTATCAACGTGAGCCTAAGTTGTAGTTGAGCCTCGTTTGATAACTCTTAGGCAGCGAAGACGCTTTTCCTTAAGCGTTGAGCTGCGATCCTTTTAGATTAAGTTTTAAATTTAATTGGAGAGTTTGATCCTGGCTCAGATTGAACGCTGGCGGCATGCCTAACACATGCAAGTCGAACGAGGGTAGCAATACCCTAGTGGCGGACGGGTGAGCAATACGTAGGAATCTGCCCTTAAGTGGGGGATAGCCCGGGGAAACCCGGATTAATACCGCATGATCTCGAAAGAGTAAAGTGGGGGATCGCAAGACCTCACGCTTTTGGAGGAGCCTACGTCGGATTAGCTAGTTGGTGGGGTAATGGCCCACCAAGGCGACGATCCGTAGCTGGTCTGAGAGGATGATCAGCCACACCGGAACTGAGACACGGTCCGGACTCCTACGGGAGGCAGCAGTGGGGAATATTGGACAATGGGCGAAAGCCTGATCCAGCAATGCCGCGTGTGTGAAGAAGTCCTTCGGGTTGTAAAGCACTTTAAGTTGGGAAGAAAAAACTTCACCTAATACGTGGAGTCTTGACGGTACCGACAGAATAAGCACCGGCTAACTCTGTGCCAGCAGCCGCGGTAATACAGAGGGTGCAAGCGTTAATCGGATTTACTGGGCGTAAAGCGTGCGTAGGCGGTTTGTTAAGTCGGTTGTGAAAGCCCTGGGCTTAACCTGGGAATTGCAGTCGATACTGGCAGGCTAGAGAACGGTAGAGGGAGGCGGAACTCCAGGTGTAGCGGTGAAATGCGTAGATATCTGGAAGAACACCGATGGCGAAGGCAACCTCCTGGGCCTGTTCTGACGCTGAGGCACGAAAGCGTGGGTAGCAAACAGGATTAGATACCCTGGTAGTCCACGCCGTAAACGATGAGAACTTGACGTCGGTTCGCTTAGCGAGTCGGTGTCGAAGCTAACGCGCTAAGTTCTCCGCCTGGGGAGTACGGCCGCAAGGTTGAAACTCAAAGGAATTGACGGGGGCCCGCACAAGCGGTGGAGTATGTGGTTTAATTCGATGCAACGCGAAGAACCTTACCTGGTCTTGACATGTCGAGAAGTCTGCAGAGATGCGGATGTGCCTTCGGGAACTCGAACACAGGTGCTGCATGGCTGTCGTCAGCTCGTGTCGTGAGATGTTGGGTTAAGTCCCGCAACGAGCGCAACCCTTGCCCTTAGTTGCCATCATTCAGTTGGGCACTCTAAGGGGACCGCCGGTGACAAACCGGAGGAAGGTGGGGATGACGTCAAGTCATCATGGCCCTTATGACCAGGGCTACACACGTACTACAATGGTCGGTACAGAGGGTTGCCAACCCGCGAGGGGGAGCTAATCCCAGAAAGCCGATCGTAGTCCGGATTGGAGTCTGCAACTCGACTCCATGAAGTCGGAATCGCTAGTAATCGCGGATCAGCACTTGTCGCGGTGAATACGTTCCCGGGCCTTGTACACACCGCCCGTCACACCATGGGAGTTGGCTGCACCAGAAGCCGGTAGTCTAACCGTAAGGGGGACGCCGTCCACGGTGTGGTCAATGACTGGGGTGAAGTCGTAACAAGGTAGCCGTAGGGGAACCTGCGGCTGGATCACCTCCTTTCGAGACGCTTTCAATACGCCTCGGGAGCATCCATACAAGTCACTTGCTTGAACCAAAGAGTCGCCGTCGAATCCGGCACTCTGCCCGCGCGTTAGGGTCTGTAGCTCAGGTGGTTAGAGCGCACCCCTGATAAGGGTGAGGTCGGAGGTTCAACTCCTCCCAGACCCACCATCCGGGGGTCACTCAAACGTCGGGTCGGCAAGACGGCATCCCTGTCAGCCTATCGGTCCATGGGGCCATAGCTCAGTTGGGAGAGCGCCTGCTTTGCAAGCAGGAGGTCGTCGGTTCGATCCCGTCTGGCTCCACCACCGCGCGCAGGATTCAACACAGTCATTTTGTCTGCTCGGAAAGATTGCTGTGTTGAATCCAAGGGGGCGCCCTGAACAAGGGTGGCTGCCGAAGGTTCTGTTCTTTAACAATTCGGGTTGTAGTTAAACACTGTATAGCAAAGCGTTACAATTTCTTTTGAATTTGTAATGTTCTCAATGCCATAGGTGCTTAACGGCGAAAAATTGTTGTAGTTGTTATGGTCTGAAAACCATGACTTCGTGTGTTCAATCGATGTATCGAAAGAATGCTTGAGGTTATATGGTCAAGCGACCAAGCGCATCTGGTGGATGCCTTGGCGGCAACAGGCGATGAAAGACGTAGTAGCCTGCGATAAGCCTCGGGGAGCTGGCAAACAAGCTTTGATCCGAGGATCTCTGAATGGGGCAACCCACGGCTTCGGCCGTATCCCGCAAGGGAAGCTAACGCGGAGAACTGAAACATCTAAGTACCCGCAGGAAAAGAAATCAACCGAGATTCCGCTAGTAGTGGCGAGCGAACGCGGAGCAGCCCTTAAGTCAGTTAAACCTAGCAGAACGGTCTGGAAAGTCCGGCCATAGCGGGTGATAGCCCCGTATGCGAAAGGCCAAGCTGATGAAATCGAGTAAGGCGAGGCACGTGAAACCTTGTCTGAACATGGGGGGACCATCCTCCAAGGCTAAATACTCGTTGCCGACCGATAGTGAACCAGTACCGTGAGGGAAAGGCGAAAAGAACCCCTGTGAGGGGAGTGAAATAGAACCTGAAACCGGATGCGTACAAGCAGTCGGAGCCCGCAAGGGTGACGGCGTACCTTTTGTATAATGGGTCAGCGACTTACTAGTCTGTAGCGAGCCTAACCGTGTAGGGAAGGCGTAGGGAAACCGAGTCTGAATAGGGCGCTTAGTTGCAGGCTGTAGACCCGAAACCCGTCGATCTATCCATGTCCAGGGTGAAGTTGTGGTAACACACAATGGAGGCCCGAACTCACGCCTGTTGAAAAAGTCGGAGATGAGGTGTGGATAGGAGTGAAAGGCTAATCAAGGCGGGTGATAGCTGGTTCTCCTCGAAAGCTATTGAGGTAGCGCCTCGCGTCTAACTCAGGGGGGTAGAGCACTGTTTCGGCTAGGGGGGACATAAGTCCTTACCAAACCGATGCAAACTCCGAATACCCTGAAGTTCAATCGCGGGAGACACACGGTGGGAGCTAAATTTCATCGTGAAGAGGGAAACAACCCAGACCGCCAGCTAAGGTCCCAAAATTACGGCTAAGTGGTAAACGATGTGGGAAGTCACAGACAGCCAGGATGTTGGCTTAGAAGCAGCCATCATTTAAAGAAAGCGTAATAGCTCACTGGTCGAGTCGGCCCGCGCGGAAGATGTAACGGGGCTAAGCCGTATACCGAAGCTGCGGATGCATAGCAATATGCGTGGTAGAGGAGCGTTCTGTAAGCCTGTGAAGGTGGATCGTAAGGTCTGCTGGAGGTATCAGAAGTGCGAATGCTGACATGAGTAACGACAATGCGGGTGAAAAACCCGCACGCCGTAAGCCCAAGGGTTCCTGCGCAACGATTTTCGGCGCAGGGTGAGTCGGAATCTAAGGCGAGGCCGAAAGGCGTAGTCGATGACGAACAGGCTAATATTCCTGTACTTCCTTAGCTGCGATGGGATGACGGAGAAGGTTAGGCCAGCCACCTGTTGGATGGTGGTTTAAGCGTTTAGGCGTGCCACCCAGGCAAATCCGGGAGGCTTAGCTGAGGCGTGATGACGAGGTCCTATTGGACCGAAGTGGTTGATACCCAGCTTCCAAGAAAAGTCTCTAAGCTTCAGGCGAAAGGAATCCGTACCCCAAACCGACACAGGTGGGCGAGGAGAGTATCCTAAGGCGTTTGAGAGAACTCGGGAGAAGGAACTCGGCAAATTTGTACCGTAACTTCGGGATAAGGTACGCCCTCGGTAGGTGTTAAAGCCGATGAGGGCCGCAGTGAAGAGGGGGTTGCGACTGTTTATCAAAAACACAGCACTCTGCAAACACGAAAGTGGACGTATAGGGTGTGACTCCTGCCCGGTGCTGGAAGGTTAAGTGATGGGGTCAGCCGCAAGGCGAAGCTCTTGATCGAAGCCCCAGTAAACGGCGGCCGTAACTATAACGGTCCTAAGGTAGCGAAATTCCTTGTCGGGTAAGTTCCGACCTGCACGAATGGAGTAACGATAGCCCCACTGTCTCCTTCCGAGGCTCAGTGAAATTGAAATCGCTGTGACGATGCAGTGTTCCCGCGGCAAGACGGAAAGACCCCGTGAACCTTCACTACAACTTTACACTGGATTTTGAGTTTATTTGTGTAGGATAGGTGGGAGGCTTTGAAGTCAGGACGCTAGTTCTGATGGAGCCAACCTTGAAATACCACCCTGATAAACTCGAAGTTCTAACCTCGTCCGGTATATCCCGGGCAGGGACATTGTATGGTGGGTAGTTTGACTGGGGCGGTCTCCTCCCAAAGAGTAACGGAGGAGTGCGAAGGTGACCTCAGCGCGGTCGGAAATCGCGCAGTGAGTGCATAGGCATAAGGTCGCTTGACTGCAAGACAAACAAGTCGAGCAGGTACGAAAGTAGGTCTAAGTGATCCGGTGGTTCTGTATGGAAGGGCCATCGCTCAACGGATAAAAGGTACTCCGGGGATAACAGGCTGATACTGCCCAAGAGTCCATATCGACGGCAGTGTTTGGCACCTCGATGTCGGCTCATCACATCCTGGGGCT
>JARLJS010000187.1 GCA_031291075.1 Nevskia sp.
CGCCGTCAAGCCGGCCCCGGCTCCCGCGCCGGCGGCACCGGTCCCGGCCGCCACACCGCCGGCACCGGCCGAACGCGCGGTTCCCACCGCCGTTGCCGCAACCCCGGTCGCCGCGCCTGCTCCGGCCGCGCGCGAGGCTGCTCCGCTGCCGGCCAAGCCGATCGTGGTCGCGGTCGACGCCGGCCACGGCGGCGACGATCCCGGTACGCAAGGCCACAGCGGCGTGCAGGAAAAGAACGTCACCCTGGCGATTGCGCGGCTGCTGGCGCGGCGCATCGACGCCCAGCCCGGCATGCACGCGGTGCTGACCCGCGACGGCGACTACTACGTCGGCCTGCGTGAGCGCACCGTCAAGGCGCGCGACGCACAGGCCGACCTGTTCGTGTCGATCCATTGCAACTCCTACCGCGACAGCGACATGAGCGGTACCGCGGTGTATGCCCTGTCCGAGCACGGCGCCACCACCGAGCAGTCGCGCTGGCTGGCCAACCGCGAGAACGCGGCCGACCTGGTGGGCGGCGTCGACATCCACGACAAGGACGACCGCCTGGCTGCGGTGCTGCTCGATATCTCGCAGTCGGCGACGATGGACGCCAGCTTCGACCTCGCCAGTCGCCTGCTGCAATCGCTGGGGCGCATCAACGAGCTGCAGAAGCCGGTGGTGCAGCAGGCCGGCTTCATGGTGCTGAAGTCGCCGGACATCCCCTCGGTGCTGGTGGAGACCGCCTTCCTCAGCAACCCGCGCGAGGAGCAGATGCTGCGCAGCCCGGAGTACCAGGGCCGCTTCGCCGACGCCATCTTCGACGGCATCAAGGGCTACTTCTCGCGCTACCGCCCGCTGCAACAGCAGCAGGTGGCGTCGTCGGTGCGGACCTCCGACGCGCCCGCGCCGCATCGCCGGCGCGGCAAGACGCTGCCGGTCAGCTACGAGCGCGACGGCGGAGCAGGGGACGACTAGGCTTCCAACGGATTCTTCGGCGGTTTAGGCCCGGGCGCGAAACGCCCGGGCCTTCCTTTATGCTGACGCTTTCGTGGTGGAGAGATTCCCTGGCCATACAGCTTCTTCCCGAACAACTCGTCAACCAGATCGCGGCCGGCGAGGTGGTGGAGCGCCCCGCCGCGGTGGTGAAGGAGCTGGTGGAGAACGCGCTCGACGCCGGCGCCGGGCAGATCGAGATCGACGCGGAGCAGGGTGGGCTCGGCCTGCTCCGGGTGCGCGACGATGGCGGCGGTATCCCGCGTGGGGAACTGTCGTTGGCGCTGCAGCGTCACGCCACCAGCAAGATCGCAAGCCTGGACGACCTGGAGCGGGTGGCCAGCTTCGGCTTCCGCGGCGAGGCGCTGCCCAGCATCCTGTCGGTGTCGCGCTTCGCCCTCATCTCCCGCACCGCGGACGAAGCGCATGGCTGGCGTGTCGGCGGTGCCGGCGTGCCGGACGCGGGGCCGCCCCTGGCGGCGGCGCATCCGGCGGGCACGACGGTGGAGGTGCGCGACCTGTTCTTCAATACGCCGGCACGGCGCAAGTTCATGCGCGCCGAGTCCACCGAGTTCCGTCACATCGACCAACTGGTGCGGCGCCTGGCGCTCACCCGCTTCGACCTGCGCCTGACGTTGCGCCATAACGGTCGCCGCGTGCTGGACCTGCCGCCCGCGCAGGATGAGGCGGCGCGCGCGGCCCGGGTCGCGCAGGTCTGCGGCGAGGAGTTCCTGGCCAACGCCCTGTGCGTGGACGAGGCGCGCCTGGGTATGCGCCTTTGGGGCTGGGTGGCGCTGCCGGCTTTCGCCCGGGCGCAGCCCGACCTGCAGTTCCTGTATGTCAATGGCCGCGTGGTGCGCGACAAGCTGCTCGGTCACGCCCTGCGCCGCGCCTACGCCGACGTGCTGCATTCCACGCGTTATCCCGCCTTCGTGCTGTTCCTGGAACTGGACCCCGCCGGCGTCGACGTCAACGTGCACCCCGCCAAGAGCGAGGTGCGCTTTCGCCAGTCGGCGCAGGTGCACGACTTCCTGTTCGGCTGCGTGCACCAGCTGCTGCGGCGCATCCGTCCCGATCCCCAGCAGCATCACGTGGTCGAACTGGCGGTGCCGGACGGGCCCGGGCCGGTGCAGCAAGCGCTGCGCTACGCGGCGCCGCGGCCATCGGGCTCCGGCTTTGCCGCGGCCTTCAGCGGGGTTGCCGAGCCGGCGCCGGCGGCCAGTCCCTGGCCGTTGTATGCCGCCGCCGCGGCTTCCGAGGGCCCCGTGGTGGTGGCGGAGCAGCCCCTGGGGCGCGCGCTGGCGCAACTGCACGGCGTGTTCATCCTGGCCGAGAACCGGCAAGGCCTGGTGCTGGTCGACGCCCACGCCGCCCACGAGCGGGTGCTGTACGAACGCAGCAAGCGCCAGCTCGAATCCGGCGGCATTCCGGCACAAGCCCTGCTCGTCCCTGAACTGGTGCGGGTGGGCGAGGCCGGCGCCGAGCATCTGGACAGCCGGCGGGAGGAACTCTCGCGGCTGGGCCTGGTGATCGACCGCTCCGGGCCCGAGTCGGTGGCACTGCGCGCGGTGCCGCCGCTGCTGATGGGGGCCGATCTGGCGGCCTTGCTGCGCAGCCTGTGCGGCGAGGACGCCGAGAGCAGCTCGCACTTCGGCGAGGTGCTGGACGCGCAACATCGCATCCTCGCCGACATGGCCTGCCGCGGCGCGATCAAGGCCAACCGCCGCCTCTCGCTGGCGGAAATGGACGCGTTGCTGCGCGACATGGAGCACACCGAACTGTCCGGTCAATGCAATCACGGCCGACCGACCTGGGTGCAGGTCAAGGCGGAAGACCTGGACCGTCTGTTCCTGAGGGGGCGCTGATGGCCGTATGCCTGACAACGAGCTCCCCGGCTCCGGACCGGCGGCGGGCGCGGTGACGGATTTCGAACGGACCCGGCCGCTGCCGCCCGCAACGCTAAGCCAGCCACCGGTGCTGGCCATCGCCGGCCCCACCGCGGCGGGCAAGTCGGCGCTGGCGTTGCAGCTGTGGGAACGGCTGCACGGGCAGGCCGAGATCGTCAGCGTCGATTCGGCGCAGGTCTACCGCGGCATGGATATCGGCACCGCCAAGCCGGACGCGACGACGCGGACGCTGGTGCCGCACCACCTGCTCGACCTGCTGGATCCCGCCGAGACGTATTCGGCCGCCCGTTTCGCCGAGGATGCCCGCCGCGTCATTGGCGAAATCCGTGGGCGCGGTCGCTGGCCGCTGCTGGTCGGCGGCACCATGCTGTACTTCCGGGCCCTGCTGCAGGGCTTGAGCGACCTGCCGCCGGCCGATCCGGAACTGCGCGCCAGGCTGGAGGCGGAAGCGGCGGCACACGGCTGGGAGGCACTGCACCGGCGCCTGGCGGAGGTCGACCCGGAAACCGCGGCGCGCCTGCATCCCAACGACGCGCAGCGCATCCAGCGTGCGTTGGAGATCTGCGAGCTCAGCGGCGAACCGGCCAGTCACCGTTTCAAGCGGCGGCCGGCTGAGGGCTGGACAGACCAGGTTGTGCGCGTGGCGGTCTGTCCCCCGTCCCGTCCCGAGCTGCACCAGCGCATCGAGCGACGGTTCCTGGCCATGATCGAACTGGGGTTCGTCGACGAGGTGGCCCGCCTGCGCCGGCGCGGCGACCTCCACCCGGACCTGCCGTCGATGCGCGCCGTCGGCTACCGCCAGCTTTGGCGCCACCTGGACGGCGAATACGGCCTGGACCGGGCGATCGAGCAGGGGCTGGCCGCCACCCGGCAGTACGCCAAGAGACAGCTGACCTGGCTGCGCGGCGAGTCCGGCTGGCATTGGCTCGATCCCGGGGAACCGAATGCCGCCGCCGAGGTCTTGAATCTGGCTGGATCGGCCCGACCCTGAATAGGGCGGAAAGGGTGCTCGCGTGGTACACTTCCTGCGTATTGGCGGGTGTACTGTGGTTGTCAAAAAATATTGATAAAGGATCATAAGATGTCTAAAGGACAGACTCTGCAGGAGCCGTTCCTCAACGCCCTGCGCAAAGAGCGCATCCCGGTCTCTATCTACCTGGTCAACGGCATCAAGCTCCAGGGTCAGATCGAGTCGTTCGACCAGTTCGTGGTGCTGCTGAAGAACACCGTCAGCCAGATGGTGTACAAGCACGCGATCTCGACCATCGTCCCGGCGCGCGCCGTGCGCATCGCCGAGTCCGATGCGGACGAGGCACAGCCGGACGCCTGAGCCGCGCGGGTCAAGACGCTGAGCACGAATCCACCTCCCTACGCCGCTCCGGCCGCCAGCGCGGCCGGCACGCAGAAAGCGGTGCTCGTGCACCTGGAGTTCCCCGGCACCGACTTCGAGGCCGACCGGGCTGAATTCCTGGAACTGGCACGCTCCGCCGGCGCCGAGGTGGTGGCCGTGATCGGCGGCAGCCGCGACCGGCCCGACGCGGGCCTGTACGCCGGCAGCGGCAAGGTCGACGAGGTCGCCGCGGCGGTGCAGTCCGCCGGCGCCGAGCTGGCGATCTTCAACCACGATCTGTCTCCCAGCCAGGAGCGCAACCTGGAGAAGCGGCTGCAATGCCGCGTGCTCGACCGCGCCGGCCTGATCCTCGACATCTTTGCCCGCCGCGCCCGTTCCCACGAAGGCAAGCTGCAGGTGGAGCTGGCGCAGATGCAGCACCTGGCGACCCGCCTGGTGCGCGGCTGGACCCACCTGGAGCGGCAGAAGGGCGGCATCGGCCTGCGCGGTCCCGGCGAGACCCAGCTCGAGACCGACCGCCGCCTGGTGCGCGGGCGCATCGCCACCCTCAAGCGCCATCTGGAGGAAGTGCGGGCACGGCGCGCGCAGAACCGCCAGGCGCGGGCGCGCAGCGAGATTCCCACGGTGTCGCTGGTCGGCTACACCAACGCCGGCAAGTCGACCTTGTTCAACGTCCTCACCGGTGACGACAGCTTCGCCTCCAACCTGCTGTTCGCCACCCTCGACACCACCGTGCGCAAGGTCGCGCTGCCCACCGGCGAGACCGCGGTGCTGGCGGATACGGTGGGGTTCATCCGCGACCTGCCGCATGACCTGATCGCGGCCTTCCGCGCCACCCTGGAGGAATCGCGCGAGGCCGACCTGCTGCTGCACGTGGTCGACGCCGCCGACTCCGAGCGCAACGCGCGCATCGAGCAGGTGGAAGCGGTGCTGCGCGAGATCGGTGCGCACGAGGTGCCGCGGCTGATGGTGTACAACAAGATCGACCTGCGCCAGGACGGTGCCGAGGCCGAAGCGGCGCGGGTCGAGCGCGACGAATCCGGCCGGCCGGCGCGCGTGTTCCTGTCCGCCCGCACCGGGGAAGGCCTGGATCTCTTGCGCAGTGCCATCGCCAGCTGCCTCTACCCGGACCTGGTGGAGGACGAACTATTGCTGCCGCCGAGTGCGGCCCGGCTGCGCGCGCAGCTGTTCGCGCTTCACGCGGTGCGCTCTGAGCGGGTGGAAAGCGACGGCGGCCTGCGGCTGACGGTGCGTCTGCCATACTCGCGCCTGGAGCGGTTGTGTCGCGAGGCCGGCGTGGCACCGCCGCCCCGCGCGGTTGCCGCTTCCGCGGCCGCTTCCTAAAATCCCGTTTTAATTCACCAACGTCCGGGGATCCTGCCGTCCCCGCGCGTCCGACAGACCCCTAGCGGAGCATCAATGGCCTGGAACGAACCGGGTGGTAGCAACAACCGCGACCCCTGGAGCCAGGGCCCCGGCGGCAAGCGCGGCGATGCACAACCTGATCTGAACGAGCTGCTCAAGCGCTTCCGGGCGCGTTGGGGTGGGCGCGGCGGCAAAGGGCCGGGCGGCGTGTCGGTGCTGCTCGGCGCGGCGCTGCTCGTGCTGCTGTGGCTGCTGGCCGGTTTCTACACCGTCGACGAGCAGGACCGCGGCGTGGTGATCCGTCTTGGCGCCTATGCCCGCACGGTCGGCCCCGGCCTGCACTGGCATCTGCCGCCGCCGTTCGAGCACGTCAAGCGCATCAACGTCACCACGCCCCACCAGGCGGCGGTGCAGAGCGAGCTGCTGACCAAGGACCAGAACCTGCTCGACGTCGGCCTGAGCGTGCAATTCCGCGTCTCCTCGGCGGAAGACAACATCTTCAACGTCGACCGTCCCAACGACACCCTGCAGTACGCCGCGCGTAGCGCGCTGCAGCAGGTGATCGCCGGCTACACCATCGATCAGGTGCTGGGCGACCAGCAGAATGCGATCGCCAACCGCGTCCGCGAGGTGCTGCAGCGCACGCTGGACACCTACCACTGCGGCCTGCAGGTCACCGACCTCAGCCTGACCAAGCCGGAGCCGCCGGAAGCCGTGCAGGCGGCCTTCTACGACACGATCAAGGCGACCGAGGACCAGAAACGCGCGCGCAACGAGGCGCAGGCCTACGCCGCCGGGGTGCTGCCCAAGGCGCGGGCCGATGCCGCGCGCAGCGCGACCGAGGCGCAGGCCTACCGCGACCAGGCCATCGCCCGGGCCGAGGGCGACACGGCCCGCTTCAGTGCGCTGTTGCAGGAATACCGCAAGTCGCCGCAGGTCACGCGCAAGCGGCTGTACCTGGAGACCATGAGCGAGATCTACGCCTCGACCGGCAAGGTGCTGGTCGACGTCGACAAGGGCAATCCCACCTTCACCGTGCCGCTGCAGCCGCTGCTGGGCAGCCCGCCGGCCGCGGCCGAGTCCGCCCCGGCCGAAGGGGCGCCACCGTCCGCGGCGGCATCCGCGCCG
>JARLJS010000188.1 GCA_031291075.1 Nevskia sp.
CTGATCTACGCGCACGCGGAAAATTTCGTCCTGCCGCTGTCGCATGACGAGGTGGTGCACGGCAAACGCTCCATCCTCGGGCGGATGCCGGGCGACGACTGGCAGCGCTTCGCCAACCTGCGCGCGCTCTACGCGCTGATGTGGGCCTATCCCGGCAAGAAGCTGCTGTTCATGGGCCAGGAGTTCGGCCAGGAAAACGAGTGGGACGCCACCGGCCAGTTGCAGTGGTACCTGCTGGATCAGGCCCGCCACCGTGGCGTGCAGGCGCTGGTGGGCGACCTCAACCGCCGCTACCGCGAGCTTCCGGCGGCCCACGCGCGCGACTGCGAGGACATGGGCTTCCGCTGGCTGGTGGTGGACGATGCGGCGCAGTCGGTGTTCGCCTGGCTGCGGCTCGCCGATGGCGCGCCGCCGCTGGTGGTCGCGATCAACCTCACCCCCGTGCCCCGGCAGGGCTACCGCATCGGCCTGCCGTCGGCCGGGCCCTGGCGGGAGGTGCTCAACACCGACGCGGCCTGCTACGGCGGCTCGGATGTGGGCAACGGCGGGACGATTGTGGCCGAGGCGGTGGCGGCGCACGGCCAGCCGGCCTCCGCCGAGCTGACCCTGCCGCCGCTCGGAGCGATTTGGCTGGTTCCAGGGCAGGGAGCGGCTTGAGGCGGGCGGAGTGGTCTTGCTACACCAGCAATAAACGCAATCTGGGAAGGATGGGACCATGAGCGCCAGCACCCGATACACCTCGGCGAGCGCCCCCATCGCGCGTTCGGCCATGGCCTACGTGCTGGCCGGCGGACGCGGCAGCCGCCTGCAGGAGCTGACGGACCGGCGCGCCAAGCCCGCCGTCTACTTCGGCGGCAAGTCGCGCATCATCGACTTCGCGCTCTCCAACGCGCTGAACTCGGGCATCCGCCGCATCGGGGTGGCCACCCAGTACAAGGCGCACAGCCTGATCCGCCACATGCAGGGCGGCTGTAACTTCCTGCGCCCCGAACGTAACGAGAGCTTCGTCATCCTGCCCGCTTCCCAGCGCATGGGCGACGAGAACTGGTACGCCGGCACCGCGGACGCCGTTTATCAGAACCTCGACATCATCGAGCCGTACAACAC
>JARLJS010000023.1 GCA_031291075.1 Nevskia sp.
ATGCACATGATTCGCAAAGGGCAGCTGGTCAGTTCCAACGGACCAGCTGCGTCCGCAGCCGATCAATTCCACTCGCTGGCTTTCTGATCGCGCTCATCAACCCAACTCTGCTCGACCTCAGCTCCTTATTGCGACAGAACCCCCTGAAGCGCAGGGCAAACAGACCGCCAAGCAGCGTCATCACGAAAGTCGCCAGGCTGACGGCGATCGCGGTCATTTATGTGCTTTATTTCAGGTTCACGGGAATGATGACAGAGTCGGGCGAAGCGCACGAGCCGGCTTCACTCACGGCTTACATCACTGCGCATGCCACGGCACGACTTCCACCGTGAGGTGCGACAGGATGCCGAAGCGCGCCAGCCTCGCCCGGTAGTAATCGGGGGACCTTTGCGCGTCGGTCGCCACCGAGATGATCGCCGCGAGGTGGCCCGGCCCCACCCGCCAGAGGTGGAGGTCATCCAGGCGGTCGCCCTCGCTTTCGATCGCCTGGCGCAGGTTCTCCGCCAGCCGGCGGTCGGGCGTCATGTCGAGCAGGATCGCGGAGGTGTCGCGGACCAGGCCGTACGACCAGCTGGCGATGACGACGGCGCCGGCGATGCCGGCCAGCGGGTCCATCCACAGCCAGCCGAAGCTGCGCGCCAGCACCAGGCCGACGATCACCAGAACCGACACCGCCGCATCGGCCGCGACATGGATGATCGCAGCACGCATGTTGTTGTCGCGATGAGCGCCGCTGTGATGATCGTGGCCATGATCATGATCGTGGTCGTCGTCGTGGTCATGGTCGTGGTCACCATCGTGATCATGGTCGCGGTCACCATGGTGATGATCATGGCCGCCGCTCAGCAGCAGTGCGCTGGCGATGTTCACGATCAGGCCCAGGCCCGCGATGGGAATCGCTTCGGCGAAGTGGATCGTCACAGGCTGCAGCAGGCGCGACACCGATTCGTAGCCGATCAGCAACGCGATCATGGCCAGCACGATGGCGCTGGAAAATCCCGCCAGATCGCCGAGCTTGCCGGTGCCGAAGCTGAAGCGGGCATCGTCCGCGTGGCGCCGCGCATAACTGTAGGCCAGTGCCGCCAGCAGCAGGGCGCCGGCATGGGTGCTCATGTGCAGGCCGTCCGCCACCAGGGCGATCGAGCCGAACAGAAGGCCGCCGACGATTTCCGCGGCCATCATCGCGCCGCACAGGACAATCACCGCCCAGGTCCTGCGCTCGCTGCGCCGGTGGTCCGCGCCGAGGAAAAAATGGCGATGCCCCTGCAATGCGGCTTCAGCGGTGGATTCGCTCATGGCTTTGTCTCACCTGAGGTAAGTGCGGATCACCTCGATCAGCTGCTCCGAGGCATCCGCGTCGTCGGTGCGCCTGCGCGCGGCGTCCACCAGGTGGGTGCGCACGTGGTCTTCCATCACTTCCGCCATCAGGCCCGAAGTCGCGCCGCGAATCGCCGCGATCAGATGCATCACCCGCTCGCAGTCCGCCTCTTCCTCCAGGGCACGCTCGATCGCCTCGACCTGGCCGCGGATGCGGCGCACCCGGGCCAGGAGCTTGTGCTTTTCGCGGACGGTGTGGGACATCGCGCCTGCATGGCAGATAAGATAGGGGGGTATCCTATATTGCGCACCGGCAGTAAGCAATTCGGTTGCCTGCTGCGCTGCATCATGCTAGAAATGCTGGATGAAATCGGGGCGCACATTGCGGTTCCTGCTCACGCTGGCCTTCGTCATCGGCCAGATGTTGGCATTGGCGCATGCCACCCGGCACGATTTCGTCGAGCACGGCACACACCACTGCGAAATCTGTACATTCGCCCATGCCTCGCCGGTGCCACCCGCGCCGATCTTGTTGCAGAGGCAGGTTGTCCCTCATGAGACACCGCAAACGACCCCGGTCGTCTTCACGGTCGACCGCCGTCCGTTCAACCGGCCCAACACCCGCGGCCCCCCTTTGACCCTCGCCTGATCCGGCCTGTCCCTTCCGGCGCCGCGCCCAGCGGTAACCGGTTCACGCCGCTTTTCCGAGGATCGTCATATGTTTATCCAAGCCCATCACCGCCTGGCGCCCCGTTTGGCGCGGGTGGTGGTGCCTTCATCGCCGGGTTCCGGCCCAGCGGAGCGAAGTCTTGCTCGCGCTTGAGCGGGTAGAAATCCGCTATCCGCAGGCTGCGCAACTCCAGTTTCCTACCGTCCGGTTAAACGCCGGCGAACACTGCCTGTTGCTGGGGCCTTCCGGCTGCGGCAAGACCACGTTGCTGCACGTGGCGGCGGGCCTGCTTACGCCCGATTCCGGGAGTGTCCGCCTGGGGGAAACCGAGGTGACGGCACTGACCGGCGCCCAGCTTGACCGCTTTCGCGGACGTCACATCGGCATCGTGTTCCAGCGCCTTCACTTGATTCCCTCGCTGACCGTGCTGGAGAACCTGACCGCGGCGCAGTATTGCGCCGGCCTGCCCACGGACGAACCTGCAGCGCGCGGCGCGCTCGCCAGGGTTGGCGTCGAGCATAAGGCGAGCGCCCTGCCGGCCCAGCTCAGCCAGGGCCAAGCGCAACGCGTCGCCATCGCCCGCGCCATCGTCAACCGCCCACAGCTGATTCTTACCGACGAGCCGACCTCCAGCCTGGACGATGCCAACGCGCGGCTGGTACTGGAACTGCTGCAGGCGCAGGCGCAGGAGTGCAATGCGGTGCTGCTGGTGGCCACCCATGATGCCCGCGCCAAGTCCGCCATTGAGCGTCGCATCGACCTGGGGACGGGTGCATGAATCTGCTGACCCTCGGTATGGCTGACCTGCGCCACCACAAGCTCGCCAACAGCCTGCACCTGATCCTGCTGACCCTCGGCGTGGCCATCATCACCGCGCTGCTGCTGATCAGCACCGAAATCTCCGGGCGTCTGGAGCGCGATGCCGACGGCATCGACATGGTGATCGGCGCCAAGGGCAGTCCTTTGCAGCTGATCCTGTCCACCGTCTACCACCTCGACATTCCAACCGGCAACATCCCGCTCGACGAAGCCAACCGCTGGGCACAAAACCCGATGGTGGCGCAGGCGATTCCGCTGTCACTCGGCGACAACACCAAGGGATTCAGGATCGTGGGCACCACCACCGCCCTGGTGCAGCACTATCAAGGCAAGCTCGGCAGCGGACGCCTGTGGCAGAAGCCGATGGAAGCAGTGATCGGCTCCGAGGTCTCGAAAGCCGGACTGAAGCTGGACCAGCCCTTCGTCGGAGTACACGGCCTGACTGCAGGGGGGCATGCCCATGCCGACCATCCTTACCGGGTCGTCGGGGTGCTCGAGCCCACCGGAACCGTGCTCGACCGGCTGATCCTGACCAGCCTGGACAGCGTCTGGGAAATCCATGCCCAGCATCATCACGACGCCGACGACCATGACGAGGCCGAAGCGCCGGCAATGCCCGGCGCAGCAGGGGGCGGCTACAATCCGTCCCAGGAGATCACTGCGCTGCTGGTCCGCTACCGTTCGCCGCTGGCCGCGATTTCCCTGCCGCGCATGGTCAACTCCCAGTCGAAATTGCAGGCGGCGGTGCCGGCGTTCGAGACGGCGCGCCTGCTGCAACTCCTCGGGCTGGGCTTCGATACTCTGCGGGCGCTCGCCGGCGTGCTGATCCTGACCGCTGTGCTGTCCGCCTTCGTCGCCCTCTACAACGCCATGGAAACCCGCCAATACGACCTGGCGGTGCTGCGTTGCCTCGGCGCTTCGCCGGGACGCGTCGTGGCAATTCTATGGATACAGGCAATCGCCTTAAGCGTAGCGGGAACCTTGCTCGGACTACTGCTGGGGCATGCCGCGGTCGAAACGATCGGACGGCTGGCCAACACTGCGCGGGGCATCGACCTGAGCGGGTTGATCGTCCTGCCGGCAGAATTGCCGATCCTACTGCTGCCGCTGGTGGTCGGCACGACCGCCGCCCTGATCCCGGCGTGGCGCGCTTACCGCACCGATATTGCGGCAACTCTTTCGGCGGGATAGCGATGAAGAGAGACGGGATAGCAGTAGTATTCTCGACAGTGCTCATCGCAGCCTGCGGCAAACAGGCGACAACTGCGACGGCACCTCCGGCAGCTGCTGTGCAGACCGCCGATCCGTCCTCGACGCGACCAGTAGCGCCCCCGGCAGCGCGTCTCTCGGTGGAGGGGTTGCCGGACTTCAGCCAGCCCCCCCGACACTGGCCCCCGGCGAAGAACAAGGCGGGAATGCACTACCGCAACGGCAAGCTCGTCGAAGACAACTCGGCGCCGGCGATCGAAGTCATCTCGGAATTCCAGGAGCCCGGCAAGGACATACTCATGGTGCCGGCCTATCCGGGCGACATGGTTTACATGAGTCTCCAAGTGCAAACCGAGGGACAGACCCCCATCAAGAACGTCCCGGTCACGATCCGCTCCCAGAAGGGGAACCGCTATCTGCTGATGGCGGATCGCACCGATCGCGACGGTTACCTGGAATTTCACATGCTGGCGAGCCAGTTGGGCAAGGACCGTGTCACCGTGTCGGCCGATGGCGTCCAGCGGGATTTTATCCTGGACGTGACGCCCCCACAGACCAACGAATGGCTGGGCGGCCTGAATCTGACCGGCGTGACGTCCTGGGATCTGCTGATGACTGCGGACGTGAAGATGGAGCGTGACCAGGTCGAAGCGCATTTTCCCAATATGGTGCAGGCGCTCAAAGAAAAGACGATCCGCCTCGCCGGATTCATGATGCCCCTGGGCGTCAAGGAAAAGCAGACGCATTTCCTGTTGTCCGCCGTTCCGCCGAGTTGCTACTTCCATCCTCCCGGCGGCCCGTCGTCGGCGGTGGAAGTCTACGCGGACAAGGGCGTCGAAATGGGTTACGACCCGATGGTGCTGGAAGGTCGGTTCGAGTTGGTGGAGCGAAGCGACGGCGGCATTCTTTACAGGCTTCGCGATGCCCGGCTGATATCGAAGGGCGGGTAAAGAAGGCGATTGGTCAACTACAGTTGCAATACCGGAGAATCGAAATGCGTATCTTGAAAGTCATGAAAGTTGGCGAAGTGCTGTTGTTGGCTGCCGCGCCGTTTGCGGCATCCGCGAATCCTCCCTTGGACGCCATGCCCGGCGTCGGCGACGGGCCGTCGCTGTCCTGGTCGCAGGAGAAGCTGACCGATCAGGGCTACGCCAATCGCAGCCGCGTCAATGCCGCGCATGCGGGTGACCATGCGGTGACGCTGTCCGAGGAAGGGCCAGGCGACAGCGCCGTCGGCCTGGCCATCGATCCGATCAGCGGCGAGATCCTGTCCGATAAAAAGCAAAAGCACTAGCTAGGGATGGCCTGCGAGAGGCCCCAACGAAATGTTCTTACAAAGATCGATGATGGGCAGCCCGGTCGCGTGGCTTGGTGCGTTCTTGTTCGTGCTCACTTTGGAGGCGCAGAGCGACGCTGGCGCTGCCAAGAGCAGTGGCGACGCGCCGTCTGCCCCAGCTGAAGTGCGCACCAGCGTACTCCGCGCCACGCTCGACAACGGCCTGCGCGTGGTGCTGGTGCGCAACACGCTGGCTCCGGTGGTGAGCACTGTGGTCAACTACAGGGTCGGTTCCAACGAGGCGCCTGAAGACTTCCCCGGTACCGCCCACGCGCTGGAACACATGATGTTCCGCGGCGGTCCGGGCCTTTCGCGCGATCAACTGTCTGAAATCGGCGCGCAGATCGGCGGCGACTTCAATGCCGACACCACCCAGACGGTCACGCAGTTTCTGTTTACCGCGCCGGCGGCGGATCTCGACGTCGCCCTGCGCGTCGAAGCGCTGCGCATGCGCAGGCTCGACGTGAGCGAGGCCGGTTGGGCCAAGGAGCGCGGAGCGATCGAACAGGAGGTATCGCGCGACCTTTCCAATCCGGAGTACGTGTTCTATTCCCACTTGCTGGCGGCGATGTTCAAGGGCACGCCTTACGCGCACGACGCGCTCGGCACCCGCCCATCCTTCGACAAGACCTCCGCCGCACGGCTGAAGTCGTTTTATCGGCAGTGGTACGCCCCCAACAACGCGATTCTGGTGGTGGTCGGCGACGTCGATCCTGACGCGATGCTGGCCGACATCAAGCAGCTGTTCGGTTCGATTCCGAAGAAGACACTGCCGCTGCGGCCCACAATCAAGCTGCAGCCTATCACGCCCATCACTCTGCACCTGACTACCGATCAGCCCTACGGACATGCCGTGGTGGCGTACCGCATGCCCGGTTACAGTTCGCCCGATTACGCGGCCGCCACCATCCTCGCCGATGCGCTGGACAGCCGCCGCGGCAGTCTCGACGCCCTGGCGCCGGAAGGCAAGGCACTCTCCGCCGGCTTTGAGGCCGATACCATGCCGGACGCCGGCCTGGGCTTTGCACTGGGCGAATTCGCCAAGGGCGCTGATGCCGAAGCGCTGCTCAAGGAAATGAACCAGCGGCTGGCTGCCACGCGCGAATCGGGTGTTCCCCTGGAAATGGTGGAAGCAGCCAGGCGGCAGGAAATCGCGCAGCTGGAGCGGCAGAAAAACTCGGTTCCCGGCCTCGCCAATGCCTGGTCCACGGCCTTGGCGTTTCAGAACCTGGATTCCCCGGACGCGATGAAGGCGGCCTTTGAAGCCGTGACGGCCGCGGATGTCAACCGCGTTGCGCGGGAACTCCTCGACCCGGAGCATGCGATCAGCGCGATCCTGACGCCGCAGCTCTCCGGTAACCCGATCTCGAGCAAAGGCTACGGTGGGGCCGAATCACTCGCCAGCGCACCGACCAAACCGGTGAAGCTGCCGGACTGGGCCGAGCAGGCCCTGTCGCGCGTGGTGGTGCCGCAGTCTTCATTGAATCCCGTTGACACCGTATTGCCGAACGGCTTGCGCCTGATCGTGCAACGGGATGCGGTCAGTGACACCGTTTCGCTCTACGGCGGCGTTCACAGCAACTCCGACCTCGAGGAACCACAGGGCAAGGACGGTGTCAGCGAGGTGCTCAATCGCCTGTTCAGCTATGGCGGAGGGGGGCTCGATCGCGTGGCGTTCCAGACCGCGCTCGACGACATCGCTGCAGTCGAACGGGCAGGCACCCGCTTCAATGTGCAGGCTCCGGCCAACCAGTTCGAACGTGCCGTGCAGTTGGTGGCCGACAACGAACTGCGACCGCAGCTACCGGAAGCCGCTTTCAAAGTGGTGCGCAGCGAGCTCGCACAGGCGGTGGCCGGCCGGCTGCAGGCGCCCGACTATCTGTTCCATCGCGCGGTGAGCAAGGCGCTGTTGCCGGCGGACGATCCCGGCCTGCGGCAGGCAACCCCTCAGACGATCTCGGCGCTCACGCTCGACGATGTGCACGCCTACTATCAGCACGTGTTCCGCCCCGATCTGACCACAGTCGTCGTCATCGGCAAAGTCGAACCGGCAGAAGCCGAGCGCGTGGTGGCCAAGTATTTCGGCGATTGGAAGGCGTCAGGGCCAAAGCCGGATGTGGATCTGTCGACGGTGCCGGCGAATGCCACCTCGCAGGCGCTGGTACCCGATAGCAGCAGTTTGCAGGACAGTGTGGTGCTGGCCGAGAACGTCGGCGTCAACTTGCACGATCCCGACCACTATGCCTTGCAGCTCGGCAATCAGTTACTGGGAGAGGGTTTCTATGCCTCCCGCCTGTACCGCGACCTGCGTGCACGCAGCGGCCTGGTGTATACGGTGGACTCCAGGTTCCACTTTGCGCGCTCACGCAGCACCTACACCGTGAGGTATGGCTCTGACGCCGATAACGTCGACAAGGCGCGAACTATCGTCCTCAACGATCTTCGCCAAATGCAGGCTGCGCCCATGAGCGACACGGAACTGTCCCGCGCCAAGGCCATGGTGCTGCGTCGGATTCCGCTGCAGAACGACGATACCGGGCAAATCGCGTCCTCCTGGCTGTACTACGCTGAGAACGACCTGCCGCTGGACCAGTTGACGGTCGCGGCCCGTCACTACGCCGATTTGAGCGCAGCCCAGGTGCGGCAGGCTTATCGCAAGTGGCTGCGGCCCGAGGCATTTGCCGAGGTGGTCAAGGGTCCGCCGCCGCGCGGCTCGACCGCTTCTGAGCCACGACCATGAAGCACCGCACGTTCATTCAACTCCTCGCCATCCTCTGGCTGGCACTGGGGCAGTGCACCCTGGTGATCCACGCCACCGATCACGAACTGGAGGCGAAGGCCAAGCCGTGCCAGCTCTGCGCCACCGCCCACGCCTCCGCCGGCCCGCCGGCGGTGATCCAGCTACTGGCACAGCGATCTTTCCTTCCTTCGCCGCCGCCGGCGGGCACGCGTCCTGCTGCCCCGGCGTTCCGCTTTGCGCGTCCCTACCACACCGGACCGCCGGCCACCCACGCCTGACCCATAGAACAAAACTTTCATGGCGCACCTGCCGCGCCCGCAGATCAAGCTCAAGAGGATATTTTTTCATGCGTTCGTTCAAACACACCGCGCGTCGTCAGTTACTGGCCGTCCTGGCCGGCGGCGTCGCAGCCGCATTCCCGCTCTACACCCTGGCCGCCGACTCCCAGCTCGCCGCCCTGGACAGCTCCGGCAGCGTGCAAGGCACCGTCATCGGCAACGACCAGAAACCCATAGCTGGGGTCCGGATCGAGCTGTCCAATGCCGCCGGCAAGATCGTCGCCCGCACCACCACGGATTCAGCGGGCCGCTTCAGCATCGCCGGCGTCACTCCCGGCAGCTACCACGTCACCGCCGCCAAGGACGACGATCTGGCCGCCGCCGATGTCGAGGTGAGCGGCGGCGCAGCCAGCCGCACGGCGCTGACGCTCGGCGCAACCCAGCTGGAGACCATCACGGTCACCGCCCAGCGCTTCGAACGGGCACGCAACCAGCTGTCGCCCTCCACCGGCAGCAGCCGGTACAGCTTCACCGCCAAGGCCATCGAACAGCTGCCCGAGGGCGACCACACCAGCTTCAACCACGTACTGCTGCAGGCACCCGGCGTGGCCAACGACTCCTTCGGACAGGTGCACGTGCGCGGCGACCACAACGACCTGCAGTACCGTATCAACGGCATCATCCTGCCGGACGGCGAATCCGGCTTCGGTCAGGTGTTCGATCCGCGCTTCGCCAAGAGCATCACCCTCAATACCGGCGCACTTCCGGCGGAATACGGGCTGCGCACCGCCGGTGTCGTCGACATCGTCACCAAGGACCGGATCGACGAAGGCGACGTGGACGCCTACGGCGGCAGCCACGACACGATCAATCCCAGCTTCCAGCTCGGCAAGACCTACGGCAAATTCAGTGCCTAGGTGCACACACCTTTACGGATCTCGCCGCGCGAGATCATTCCCGTCACCCGGTACTGCCGCTCCTTAGAATTGCCGTCTTCCAGAAGGTTGAACTCAATCGGAGTGGTGACCAGGCTAGTCAGCGCGCGCCTGAGCACCGCCGTGTCATTCGAATCGAACCCAACGAGAGCCGACAGCACCGGCACGGGCAGGCGGTGTTCACGCAGCGTCAGCAGTTCATCGTATGCGTTGAGGAGCAGGACGTTTGATAACTTGCGTTCCAGCAGGGACAGCTCGCCACTGCAATGGATTCCGCACCGACGGGAGCGGCAACTGCTTAGGGCAGTTCTTTCATTTGGTGCAAAATGCTGTCACTGAGAGGGGCTTACAAACCTATGCCAAAAGCGCCAATCGCCAAAGCAGCTCAAAAAGCGAGCAGAGGCACGAACCAGCTGGTTCTCGACTACCGCAGAAGCGAACCGCCAGCCTGGGTCCGGGATGCCATTGAAGCGCACCTTGCAATCGAGTCGGAGGACGCACGTAAGGCGGGCGCCCTTGGCTTCATGGCGCGCGCCCTGGTGCTGGCGACCATGCCCTACAAGGACCCTAAGTCGCGCCTGTTCACGCGCAGCAATGGCGATTTCGAACTGAACATTGTCGCTGGCTACGACGGCGTGCCGTTTGGGCGCTATCCACGCTTGCTGTTGAGCTGGCTGACAACAGAAGCGGTGCGCACAAATCTGCGCATCGCTGAGACCCTGAGCACGGAGGGCGTCATCGTCGCCACGCCGCAGCGCCCGGTTGGCCGCTTTCATCCTTTCCTGCACCTGCTCCAGCTTGCCGACCTGCTCCCGCAGCTTGGCGATGGCATCCGGGTCATCCGAGGAAACCCCGCTGCGCCCGACGCCATCGGCACGCGCCGCCGCCGCATGAGCCAGGTTGTCCAGCTCCACCGCCTTCTCGAATGCCCGGCTGATGCGATTGCGGAAGTTGCGATCCCGCCGCTCGCTGTGATGCCCGATCAAGATCGGCTGACCCACCGGAATCATTGCCGCTCGCTGACTCGCGCGCTGCGTCAGCCGCTGCGCCGCGGCCCGCAGTTTCGCCGCACGGGCCAGCAGCCGTTCGCGCCGCGCTTCCTGCTTCTGTTCATAGCTATTCATGAGAATCTCCTGCGTGGTGCCAGCACTCGGGGCGAGCGCTGTTTGCCGACCCCTCAAGGCACCGAGTCGCAGGACGGTCCAGGGCGGCGGGCACCGGCTCGTCGGCTGCGGCTGCATGCAGGCGTCGAACGGAGCGGAAGCCGGCGCAGCGCACCCTTGACCGGCAGAGCACGGTGCAAACCTCTGAAGGCATACAGCGGGAGTACACATTCGGGTTCGGAACGAACCCGGTCCCCGGGGGCCCCCCCCCCCCGCGGCCCGGGGGGGGGGGGGGGGGCCCCGGCCCCTCCAAAACAAAAAAAAAAACAAAAAAAAAAAAAA
>JARLJS010000189.1 GCA_031291075.1 Nevskia sp.
GGCCCCACTGCCGCCGAGGGGCGCGCCTACACCCGTCCCCACAACAACGTCGCCACCCACAGCCGCAGCCGATGTGAACCCGCCGGACAACACCAGCTGGCCACCGGACCCAGAGGACGCCGAGCCCACCAACACGCTGACGGCGCCTCCCCGGCCACCAGTGGCGGGCCCCGAGCCAAGCACCACAGCCCCAGTGTTCCCCGCGCCAGCGGCCCCCGTGTTCATCGTCACCTGCCCAGACGCGCCACTGCTCGCAACGACGCCACTGGACACTGCCACAGACCCAGAGCCCCCGAGGCCAGCACCAGACGTCACCGACACGGCACCGCCCGCCGCCGCTGACGATGTCGACCCCGCCGACAGCACCAGGCCGCCCCCCACGCCACTACCCGCACCGCCCACCAACACACTCACGCCTCCGCCAGACCCGCCCGTAGACGGACCGGACCCAAACAACACGCCCCCCGTGTTCCCACTCACCGACGCCCCCGTACCCACACGCACCGTCCCCGACACGCCCCCACTGCCCACACTCGCCGTCAACACACTCACTGAGCCCGAGCCCGAGCTGCTGCTGCCGCCGCTCGCAATGCTCGTCACGCCACCCACGCCCACGCCCACAGCCAGCCCTGCAGACAGCGTCAGTGCGCCACCCGCCCCGCTTGAGCCCGTGCCCACAACCAGGCTCACCCCGCCCCCACGCCCGCCCGTCGCCGCGCCCGATCCCACAACCACCGCGCCGCTGTTGCCAGACACCGAGCCGCCCGACACCAGGGACACGCCGCCCGACACGCCCGCGGAGGTCACGCCTGACGACGCCACTGACACCACGCCGCTTCCCGAGCTGGAGCTTGCGCCTGACGTGATTGTCACCAAGCCCCCCGCTCCTCCGCCCAACGTGGCGCCGCCTGACAGCACCAGGCCGCTCCCACCGCCAGAGGAGCCCGTACCCACCACTACGCTCACGCCGCCTCCACGGCCCCCTGTCGCCTGACCTGAGCCCACAAACACATACCCGCTGTTGCCCTGCGCGGAGGTACCGCTGCTCAACACCATCACACCCGACACGCCCCCTGAAGCCACATTGGCGGTCACGACCGTCACCGTGCCCGAGCCTGCGGATGCAGAGCCGCCGCTTGACACCACCACGCTGCCTCCCAGCCCCGTGCCGCCCGCAGCGCCGCCTGCCACCAACACGGAGCCGCCCACAGCCGACGCGTCATTCGTACTCCCACCCACCAACGCCAGCGTCGAGCTGGTGGATGTGGATGAACCAACGATGACGCTTACAGAGCCGGCTCTACCCGAGGTGGCCACGCCACTCAGCACCTGAATCGCGCCGCTGTTACCCGAAGCTGATGAGCCCGTGCTCAGCATGATGTGGCCGCTGGACCCCGATGAGCCCACATTGGCAGTGGTCACCCTCAGGGCCCCACTGCCGCCGAGGGGCGCGCCTACACCCGTCCCCACAACAACGTCGCCACCCACAGCCGCAGCCGATGTGAACCCGCCGGACAACACCAGCTGGCCACCGGACCCAGAGGACGCCGAGCCCACCAACACGCTGAC
>JARLJS010000190.1 GCA_031291075.1 Nevskia sp.
CCCCCGCCGCCGCCCGCGCCACTCCCGCCGGCGGTGTCGGCGCCGCCCGCGGCCGAGAGCGGGATCGACGACGAGCTGCTCGAGATCTTCGGCGGCGAGGCCGAGGAGCTGCTCGGCAACATCGGCCATTACCTCGAGGTGTGGCACAGCGACCACGCCTATGGCGAGGCGGCCAACGAGGTGCGGCGCGCCCTGCACACGCTCAAGGGCAGTGCCCGCACCGCCGGCGCGACCGCCATCGGCACGGTGGCGCACCGCATGGAAAACCTGGTGGTGGAGGAGGCGCAGCCACAGATCGCATTGCTGTACCGCGCGCTTACCAGCGGCGTCGACGAGCTGCAGCGCATGCTCGACGAGCTGCGCCGCAGCCAGCCGCTCGACGAGCGGCGCGCCCTGGCGGCCATCGAAGCCGCCCTGGCCGCGCCGGCGCCGGTCGCGCCACCGGTCGTGCCCGTAGCGGCGCCCGAGCCGCCACCGCGGGCGGTCCTGCCGCCGCTGCCGGTGCTGGAATTGCCGGAGTTCGAGCTGCCGCCGGTCGAACCTGCGCCGCCGGTGCCGGCACCCGAACCGGCGCCGCTCGAATCGCTGGCGACAGTGCCGGCCGAACCCATCGTCTACGCGCCGCCGGCGCCGGAGCCGTTCGAAGTGCCGCCGCCGGCCGCGCCACCGCCGCCCGTGGCGGCGCACGTCGAGGCTCCGGCCCACAACCTGGACGAAGAGATCACCGACATCTTCTCGGCCGAGGCGACCGAGCTGCTGGAGCAGCTCGATACCGGCTTCGAGGGCTGGCAGAACGGCGACGACACCGAGCCGGTGCGCGACGTGCAGCGCGCCCTGCACACGCTCAAGGGCGGCGCGCGCATGGCCGGGCTCGACGCCATGGCGGACGCCGCCCACGAGCTGGAGACGCGCGTCAACGCCCTTATCGCCAGCGGCGAGTTCCCCCAGCCGGCCGCGTTCGAGCGTATGCGGGCCGAGCTGGACCGGCTGCAGGGCATGCACGACCAAGTGCAGCGCGGCCAGGCCGAGCTGCTGGTCAGCCCGCTGGAGCTGCCCGCGGCGGAGCTGCCGGCGCCTCAGCCGGCCGCGGCCCCGGTACCCGCCGCCGCGGCAGCTGCAGGGGCGCAGTGGGCGCCGGAGCTGTTCTGGCGGCCGGAGGAGGACCTCGCCGGCTTCGCCCTGGCGCGCCGCGAAACCGCGCGCGTGCCGGTGGAAGAGCTGGACTCGATGCTCAACGAGGCGGGCGAGATCTCGATCTACCGCTCGCGCCTGGAGGAACGCAACACCAGCCTGCGCAACCAGCTCGGCGAGATGTCGCACACCGTGGTGCGCATCCGCGAGCAGCTGCGCATGCTCGACATCGAGACCGAGGCGCAGATCGCCGCCCGCGGCCGCGGCTTCACCCAGGGCGGCGGCGACCGCTACGGCCAGGAATTCGACCCGCTGGAGATGGACCGCTACTCGCGCATGCAGGAGCTGTCGCGCGCGTTGGCCGAGTCGATCTCCGACCTGACCTCGCTGCAGACCACCATGGACGAGGCGGTGAGCGAGGCCGACGCGCTGCTGCTGCAGCAGAGCCGCGTCACCAGCGAGGTGCAGCAGGGCCTGATGGGCACGCTGATGGTGCCCTTCTCCCGCCAGGTGCAGCGCCTGCTGCGCGTGGTGCGGCAGACCGCGCAGGAGAACGGCAAGCAGGTCGAGATCCAGTTCCAGGGCGTGGAGGCGGAGCTGGACCGCCACGTGCTGGAGCGCATCACCGCGCCGCTGGAGCACCTGCTGCGCAACGCGGTGGTGCACGGCATCGAGGACCCGGCCGCGCGCGCGCTCGCCGGCAAGGCGGTGGTCGGCACCATCAACCTGCGGCTGGCGCGCGAGGGCGCGCAGCTGCTGGTCGACCTGGCCGACGACGGCCGCGGCCTCGACTACGCCGCGATCCGCGACAAGGCGGTGCAGCGCGGCCTGATGGCGGCGGGGGCCAACCTGTCGGACGACGACCTCGCGCGGTTCATCTTCGAACCCGGCTTCTCCACCGCCAAGCGCCTGACCCAGGACGCCGGCCGCGGCATCGGCATGGACGTGGTGGCGAGCGAGGTGAAGCAGCTCGCCGGCACGCTGGAGCTGCGCTCCGAGTCGGGCAAGGGCACCCGCTTCCAGCTGCGCCTGCCGCTGACCCTGGCGGTGTCGCAGGCGCTGCTGGTGACCGTGGGCCCGGACAGCTATGCCATCCCGCTGCCCAGCATCGAGGGCATCGCCCGGGTGCCGCGCGCCGAGCTGGCCGACTACGTGCGCGACGACGGGCCGCTGTTCGCCTACGGCGGCCGCGGCTACCGCGTGCGCCACCTGGGCGACTTCGTGGGCGTGGCGCACGCGCCGCCGCAGGAGGCGCGCACCTACACCGCGATCCTGGTGCGCCTGGGCGAGGGCCTGGGCACCGGCGAGCGGCGCGTGGCGCTGATCGTCGACAGCCTGCTCGGCAACCGCGAAGTGGTGTCCAAGGCGGTCGGCCCGCAGGTCAGCAGCGTGCCCGGCGTGGCCGGCGCCACCATCCTGGCCGACGGCCGCGTGGTGCTGATCCTCGACGTCGCCGCGCTGATCTCCGAGCGCACCCGCCGCGCCCTGCTGGCCGAGGCGGCCGGCCGCGGCGACGCCGCCACCGCGGCGGCGGAGCGCGTCGTCAGCACGGTGATGGTGGTGGACGACTCCATCACCATGCGCCGGGTCGCCGAGCGCCTGCTCGGCCGCAACGGTTACCGCGTGGTCACCGCCAAGGACGGCCTCGACGCCATCGCCATGCTGCAGACCGAGTCGCCCTCGACCATCCTGCTCGACATCGAGATGCCGCGCGCCGACGGCTTCGAGGTCGCCGCCTTCGTCCGCAACAACCCGCGCATCGCCAAGGTGCCGATCATCATGATCACCTCCCGCTCCGGCGAAAAGCACCGCGAGCGCGCCCGCAGCCTGGGCGTGGACCGCTACCTGATCAAGCCCTACCAGGAGGACCAGCTGCTGGCCGAGGTGCGTGACATGATCCGGCAGGCGCACGGGGAGGCCGCGTGAACGACGCCGTGCCGCAGCAGCTCTACGCCGTGCTGGTGGCGCTGCAGAGCGACACCCTGCTGCTGCCCAACCTGGCGGTGGCCGAGGTGGTGGCGATGCAGAACCTGCGTCCGCTGTCGGGGTCGCCGGCGTGGTTCGCCGGCCTGCTCAGCTGGCAGGGCCTGGAGCTGCCGGTGGCGCGCTTCGAGCTGCTCAACAACGGCGGCGCCGACCTGCCCGGCCGCCGCACCCGCATCGCCATCATCAACGCCGTCAGCACGCGGCTGTCGGCGGGCCGCTACGGCCTGCTCGCCGAAGGGTATCCGCACCTGGTCACCCTCAACCGCGCCGCCCTGCGCCCGGCCGAATTGCGGCCGCAGGACAGCCCGGGCCTGGTGCTGTCGCGCGTCAAGGTGGCGAGCCAGGAGGCGCTGATCCCCAACCTGGAGCGGATCGAGCAGGAGATGGCGGCGGTGCTGTCGGAGGCGCCGGGCTGAGTCCAGCCGGAACGGCCCGGAGGTTGCGCTACAACCATTCGGACTTGAGCGAAGGTCGGGCCCCTCGCGGCGGAGCCACGGCGTGTCAGCGGGCGTTACCGAAGAACGGAGCGCGGAGCTGTTTCGTGGGGAGATGCCCTGGGGTCATATCCCTTGACAATGTACCTTTTTTGATACATTCTTGCAGGCAGGGAGGTACGGCTTGGTCGATCTCAAGAAGGTTCACGCCGTTTTCTACCGAACAGCGAGCGGGGCGGAGCCGGTGCGGGATTGGCTCAAGTCGCTTCCGGCCGAAGAGCGTCGGATCATCGGCAATGACATCGCAACGGTCGAATTCGGTTGGCCTGTAGGGATGCCAACGTGCCGTCCCTTGGGTGGTGGTTTATGGGAAGTGCGTAGCGCTCTTCCACGTAACCGTATCGCGCGCGTTCTTTTCTCGGTAGCCGATGGTCGTATGCTCCTGATTCATGGCTTCATCAAGAAAACGCAGAAGACATCACCGGAGGATATTGACCTGGCCCAGAAGCGCCGCAGAGATAGTCAGCACTGAGAGCAGGTAAACGTCATGGCAAAGAAAGCAAACCCCCATATCGGCAGCTCCTTCGATGACTTCCTCAAGGAGGAGGGCATCTACGAGGAGGTGCAGAACACTGCGATCAAGCGCGTTCTGTCGTGGCAACTGCAGGAAGCCATGAAGGCGCGAAAGCTGACGAAGATGGAAATGGCGCGACGGATGGATACCAGTCGCGCGCAACTCGATCGCCTGCTTGATCCCGATAATGACAGCGTAACGCTGGCGACCCTCTCGCGCGCAGCAGCGATTGTAGGACGGAAGGTCCGGTTGGAACTGGTCTGAGGTGTCGGCATCTGATGAGAGAGCGTCACTCTTTGACCAGTCCGTGTAGGTCCGAACCGCCGAAGGCGTTTCGGACGCATTTCAAACGTTTGCCCCCCGCGATACGCTTGGGGCCTGAGGCCAGTTCGGAGGGTCAGCGGAGATGCCCAACCATAGGCGAGCCTGCGTGCCGGGCGGCACGTGGTTTCTTCACCGTCAAACTGCTGCAGCGGTATGGCAATGACCTGTTGATCCGTTGGTGCGGCGATGCTTCGGCTGCGGTCGCTGGGGATGAGTGACATGCGTCCGAAACGCCTTCGGCGGTTCGGACCTACGCTGGCTGTCCCGCGGCGCAGCGGCCTGACTCACGGTTCAACGTGACGGCCGCAAGCTGCCAATTTGGGTCGGAGTTGAGTACGCCACGCCTTGCCCAACCTGCAATCAGGTCAGGTGCGGCCTGGCCAGGTATTCCTCCGACTGCATCTCGGTCAGCCGCGACACCGTGCGCTGGAACTCGAACTTGAGGCGGCTGCCGGCGTAGAGCCGGTCCAGCGGCACCGCGGCTGCCAGCAGCAGCTTGACGCCGCGGTCGTAGAACTCGTCCACCATGTTGACGAAGCGGCGGGCGGCGTCCTCGTGGTCGCTGTCGAGCTGCGGCACGCCGGAGACGATGACGGTGTGGTGGGTGCGGGCCAGTTCGATGTAGTCGGCGGCGCCGCGCGGGCCGTCGCAGAGCTCGTGGAACTCGAACCAGGCGGCGCCCTCGGCGACGCAGCGCGCGGCGATGGAGCGGTCGTTGACGTTGAGGTCCACGCGTTCGCAGTGGCCGTGCGGTGCCAGTGCGCGGAAGCGCTGGTCGAGCGTGGCGACGGCGGCATTGTCGCTCGGCCACAGGTAGAGCTGCACGCCGTGCAGTGCGCGCAGGCGGTAGTCGGTGCCGCCGTCGACGTTGAGCACGGCGCAGCTCTGCTTGAGGCGGTCGATCGCCGGCAGAAAGCGCTCGCGCTGCAGGCCGTCCCGGTAGAGCAGGTCGGGGGCCACGTTGGAGGTCGCCACCAGGGTCAGGCCCTGCTTGAACAGCGCCTCGAACAGGCGGCCGAGGATCATGGCGTCGGCGATGTCGGAGACGTAGAACTCGTCGAAGCACAGCACCCGCGTTTCCCCGGCGATCTCCTCGGCCACGCGCAGCAGCGGGTCCTGCTGGTCGGGATAGCGCTGGCGCCGCTCGTGCACGTCCAGCATGAAGCGGTGGAAGTGGGTGCGGCGCTTGCGGCTGAACGGCAGGGCGTCGAAGAACACGTCCATCAGGTAGGTCTTGCCGCGTCCCACGCCGCCCCACATGTACAGGCCCGGCACCCGCGGATAGCTCAGGCGCGAGCTGCCGAAGCGGCGCCGCGGCGGGTTCTGGATCAGCTCGTCATAGACGCGCTGCAGGGCTTCCACCGCCAGCGCCTGCGCCGGGTCGTGGACGAAGCCGGGCTGGCCCAGGTCGGCCTGGTAGCGCTGCCGCGGCGTCGGCGCCAGGTCGTGCGGCGCCTCGGCCCGCCGGGGCTGGATGTCGCGACCGCGCTGCTGTGGAGGTGAGGCCATCGCTGGAACTGTCGTCTCGCTTATCCGCGCCAGGCCGGTATCGGCTGGTGCAGGCCGTCGGCTTCGCCGCAATGCTGGAGGATGGCGGCGCGCGCGGCGTCGCGCAAGTTCTGCACCGCGTCGCGGTCGGCGCCGTCCGCCTGCAGCGGGTCGAGCACCTGCAGCGTCAGCGGCGACCAGCGGAACAGCCTCTGGCCCTCGCCCAGCAAGTCGCGGCTGCCGCGCAGCGCCAGCGGCGCCACCGGGACTTCGGCGCGCGCCGCCACCATGAAGGCGCCGGAATGGAACGGCAGCAGCATGGCCGGGGCGCGGAAGGTGCCTTCCGGGAAGATGGCGAAGGACTCGCCCTGCTGTATGCGGCCGATCAGTTCGAGCGTGGCTTGCGCCGCGCCGCGCACCGACCCCCGGTTGACGAAGGTCACGCCCATGCGCTTGATGATCGGGCCGATGTAGGGCCAGTCCGCCGCGCGATGCTGCACCAGGAAGGTGAAGCGCGCCGGCAGCGCCGCCGTCACCAGGATGCCGTCGAGGTAGCTGGCGTGGTTGCACACCGCGATGCACGGGCCCGGCGGCAGGCGCTCGAGGCCGCGGATGCGGAACGGGATGAAGCTCGCCGCGAGCCAGGCGCGCACGCCCAGCCGGCCGATGGCGCGGCGCAGCCGCAGGCTGGGGGCGGCCAGCAGCAGCGGGCAGAACAGCAGCAGCAGGACGATGACGAACATCGCCATGGCGTGGACGCCGCCGAGCGTTCTGAGGACACGGGAGATCATGGTTGCGGCGGGTATTATCCTAGAAACGGCAGTTGGGGATCGGCGCTCGGCGATCCCGCAGCGAGGGATGGCGCCGGCCTGGAGCGAAACCCATGGTGGTTCCATGGGTTTCGCGAAGGCCAAGCCAGACCCGCGAGGGGCGCCGAGCGCCGATCCAGCGAGAGAAGCATTCACCCAGGTGGTGGACCCCACACCTTCACAAATCTGTGATGACCTCAACCAATTTGCGGCTTCTCTCGCGGCCAACTGCCGTTTCTAGGATCATAGAAGGGTCATGAAGCGCCCTCCGCCGACCCCGCTGGACCCGGCTGACAATGCCGGCATCGAACGCTTCGCCGACATGCTGTGGCTCGAGCATGGCCTGGCGCAGAACAGCCTGGCGTCCTACCGCTCCGACTTGGCACTACTGGCGCGCTGGCTGCGCGGCCAGGGCCGTGCGCTGGATGCCGCCGGCACCGCCGACCTGCGCGACTACCTGGCGCACCGGCTGCGGCCGGCCGGCAAGGGCCGGCGCGCCCCGTTCGGCCCCCGCTCGCAGGCGCGCTTCATCACCGTGTGCCGCCGCTACTACGGCTGGCTGGTGCGCGAACGGGTGCGTAGCGACGACCCTGCGGCCCATCTCGAACTGCCGCGCCTGGGGCGGTCCCTGCCCAGGACGCTGGGGATGGACGAGGTTGACCGCCTGCTCGCCGCGCCGGCCGCCGCCGACGGCGCGCTGGGCCTGCGCGACCGCGCCATGCTGGAGTTGATGTACGCCTCCGGCCTGCGCGTGTCGGAGCTGGTCAAGCTGCGGCGCGACGAGTTGAACCTGGAGCACGGCGTGGTGCGCCTGGTCGGCAAGGGCGGCCGCGAGCGCATGGTGCCGATGGGCGAACCGGCGATGCAGGCGGTGCGCGAGTGGCTGCGGCAGGGGCGTCCGGAGTTCTGCGGCGCCGCTGCCGGCGATGCGGTGTTCCTCAGCCGCCGCGGCGAGCCGATGACGCGGCAGAACTTCTGGCTGCTGATCAAGCGCCATGCCGGTGCCGCCGGCATCGGCACCGCGCTGTCGCCGCACACCCTGCGCCACGCCTTCGCCACCCACCTGCTGGAGCGCGGCGCCGACCTGCGCGCGGTGCAGATGCTGCTGGGGCACGCCGACCTGTCGACCACCCAGATCTACACCCACGTGGCGCGGGCCCGCCTGAAGCAACTGCACGCCCAGCATCATCCACGGAGTTGAAGCCGGTGACGGCCGGGCCGGCGCTTCCGGGAACGCGCACGGTTGCCGCGGGAGGGTAAGGCCGGCCCCGCACGTCTTAAGCCTGATGCCGCAATGGTCCCCGCGGGCCAGCCCGAACCGGCCCCCGGGGTTTTTGTCATACTAGTTACCTACAGTTCGTAGCTTCACGCCCGGATTTCCCATGAAACGCACGTTCTCCACCCTCCTGGGGCTCTGCCTCGCCGTCTGTGCGGGCGCCCCGTCGGCCGCCGACGATGCCGAGGCGATCAAGGCCAAGGTGGCCAAGGCCCTTGGCGTCGACCCTTCGGACATCCACTCCGCGCAGGCCTCCGGCCTGTTCGAGGTGAAGCACGGCCACGACTTCGCCTACGTCACCGCCGACGGCAAGTACCTGCTGCAGGGCGACCTGGTCAGCATCGATACCGGCGAGCAGATCACCGAGCAGCACCGCCGCGCCGACCGCCTGCTGGCGCTGAAGGACCTGGGCGACGCCAACATGATCGCGTTCGGCCCGCGGCCGCCGATGGCGCCCAAGTACGTGGTGACCGTGTTCACCGACATCGACTGCCCTTACTGCCGCAAGATGCACAGCCAGATCGCGGAGTACAACGACAAGGGCATCGAGCTGCGCTATGCCTTCTTCCCGCGCACCGGGCTCAATACGCCGTCGTACCACAAGGCGGTATCGGTGTGGTGCGCGGCCGACCGCCAGAGCGCCTTCACCAAGGCCAAGCACGGCGACAGCGTGCCGCAGAAGCAGTGCGACAACCCCGTGGCGCGCGAGTACCAGCTCGGTCTCGACCTCGGCATCCGCGGCACGCCGATGCTGGTGCTGCCCGACGGCGAGATCTACCCGGGCTATGTCGAGCCCGACGAGCTTGCCGCCATCCTGGCCAAGCAGGACGCCCAGACCAAGGACGCCTCGATCCCGCTGAAGCCGCCGACCTGATTTCCCGCTGACCCGATCCCCGCCAGGACGGGCGCTCACTCAATCGTCTCGGTATTCGCCGCGCCCGGCGCCACCATCGGCAGCACCATCGCCTCGGCGGCGATGGGGGCGCGGATCAGCACCGGCCCCGGTCGCGCGAACGCCTCGGCCAGCAGCGCTGCCGGATCGGCCGTCGCGCCCAGGTCGCAGGCCGGCACGCCGAAGGCCTCGGCCACCGCGCACAACGGCGCCGGCCGGGCGTACAGCGAAGCGATGTGGCGGCTCTGGTAGAACAGCTCCTGCTGCTGCCGCACCAGGCCCAGCGCCGCGTTGTCCAGCACCACCAGCTTCACGTTCAACTCCAGCTCTGCCAGGGTGGCCAGCTCCTGCACGTTCATCAGCAGGCTGCCGTCGCCGCTGAAGCACACCGCGCCGGCCTCCGGCAGCGCCAGCGCGGCGCCGATGGCGGCCGGCAGGCCGAAGCCCATGGTGCCGAGGCCGCCCGAGTTGAGCCAGCGCTCGGGCCGTTCGAACGGATAGCTCTGCGCCACCCACATCTGGTGTTGGCCCACGTCCGCCGTGATGGCGGTGTCGGGGCGCACCAGCCGCGACACCGCACGGATCAGGCCGTACGGCTGGCCCACGTCGTCGAGCCCGGGCATGCGCAGCGGCAGCTCGATGCGCAGCTGCTGCACGCGTGCCAGCCAGTCCAGCCGCAGCGCCGGCTTCACCGTCGCCGCCAGCGCCCGCAGCGCCGCGCCGGCGTCGGCCTCGATCGCGAGCTGCGGCGCGCGCAGCTTGCCCAGCTCGCGGCGGTCGGCGTCGATGTGGATCACCTGCGCGCGCGGGCAGAAGCGGTCGGCGCGCCCGGTGGCACGGTCGTCGAAGCGCGCCCCCACCGCGATCAGCAGGTCGCATTCCTCCAGCGCCTGGTTGGTGCAGCGCGCGCCGTGCATGCCCAGCATGCCCAGCGCCAGCGGATGCTGCGGCGGCAGCGTGCCCAGCGCCATCAGGGTGGTGACGGTGGGCAGCGCGGCGCGCTCCGCCAGCGCCAGCGCGGCGGCCTGCGCGCGCGCCAGGGTCACGCCGCCGCCCAGGTACAGCACCGGCCGTTGCGCCGCTTCGATCATCCGCACCGCCTGCGCGATCGCCGCCGGCTCGGGCGGTGCGGGGGCATCGCGCGGCACCGGGTCCGGCACGCGCGAGGCCGCGATCCGCTCGGCCTGCACGTCCTTCGGGATGTCCAGCAGCACCGGGCCGGGGCGGCCGCTCTCGGCGATGCGGAAGGCTTCCGGCAGCAGGTCGGCCAGGTCGGCCGCGCTGCGTACCTCGAAGCAGGCCTTGGTGACGGAGTCGACGATGCGCGTGGTGCGTACCTCCTGGAAGGCGTCGGTGCCGATCAGCGCCCGCGGCACCTGCCCGGCCAGGCACACCAGCGGCACCGAGTCGGCCTTGGCGTCGGCGATCGCCGTCACCAGGTTGGTCAGGCCCGGCCCGGAGGTCGCCAGGCACACGCCGGCGCGGCCCTGCACGCGTGCCAGGCCCTGGGCGATGAAGCCCGCGCCCTGCTCGTGCCGCGCCAGCACGTGGCGCAGGCCGGAGTCCGCCAGGGCGTGGTAGATCGGCAGCACGGTGCCGCCGGGAATGCCGGCGAGCGTGCCGACGCCCTGCCGTTCCAGGAAGCGGATGATCAGTTCTGCACCGGTGATGTCCATGTCGAGTCCTTGGGTGGTGGACCCGCTGCGTGGAAACCGGCGTGGGAAAACAAGAAACCCCCGCCGGCTTCGCGCCGGCGGGGGTTTTCGATGAGTGCAGCGTCCCCTACGGCGCGTCGCTGACGGCGACGAGCACAACGACAACCAGGACGAGCTGCTGAATCGGGTTCATAAGGGTGAAGGCAAGAGATGCCGGCGCAGTGTAGTGCGGCGACGGCGGCCGGGCAAGTGTGATGTTCCACAAATGCGTCGGCACAAAATCAGTATCCCTCTCCCTTTGGGAGAGGGGCAGGGGTGAGGGCGGCACGGCCGGAAGGATTCGACTGCGGCTGATGCGGAGCGCCCTCACCCGCGCCTCACGGCGCGGCCTCTCCCAGGGGGGAGGCGAGATACCTGCGTTCGCTGCTTATTTTGGAAGCAGGTTCTATGCGCTGGCGGGGGCCGCCTCCGCGCTGTACGTCTCCACCCGGTTGCGGCCCAGGCGCTTGGCCTGGTACAGCGCCTGGTCGGCGCTGTTGATCAGGCGGAAGCCGTGCTCCGGCGTGGCCGGCACCACGCTGGCCAGGCCGATGCTGCAGGTCAGCGAGACCGGCTGGCCGCCGTGCTGCAGCTGCAACCCGGCCACCCTGGCGCGCAGGCGCTCGGCCACCGCGGCGGCGCCGCGGCCGTCGGTGTTGCCCAGCACCGCGATGAACTCCTCGCCGCCGTAGCGCGCCAGCACGTCGCCGGTGCGCTGGATCTCGGCCTGGGCGGCGCGCGCCGCCGCTTTCAGGCACTGGTCGCCGAAGGCGTGGCCGTAGCTGTCGTTGACGCGTTTGAAGTGGTCGAGGTCGACCAGCAGGATCGCCACCGGCTGGCGCTGGCGGCAGGCGCGCCGCCATTCGGCGTCGAAGTGGGCGTCGAAGTACAGGCGGTTGCGCAGGCCGGTGAGGGCGTCGGTGATGCTCAGCTCCTCCAGTTGCCGGGCGCGCTGCTCCAGCAGCAGGCGGTTGGTGAGCGCGTTCCAGTAGTCGGTGTTCACCACCTTCGATGCGGTGCCGACGTAGATCACATAGATGCAGCTCAGTGCCGCGATCAGCGCGTTCGCCGCACTGAAGTCCAGCAGCACCGCCACCAGCGGCGTGATCAGCAGGGCGCCTGGGAACAGGTAGCGCAGCACCGGGCTCACCGCCATGGTGCCGGCGGCGGCGCCGGCGATGCCGCAGGCGACTATCACCATCGGCATCCTGATTCCCGCCAGGCTCGCCAAGTGGATGCTCATGGCGGTCAGCACGCCCCAGTGCAGCGCGCTGAGCAGGATGATGCCGATCAGGCCGGCGCGCGCCAGCGGGAACAGGTTCTCCGCCAGCGCCGGCAGCCCGCGCAGCAGGGCCGTGCGCAGCAGCGCCACCAGCAGGAACAGCAGGGCGTTGACCAGCACCAGCAGGCGATGCGCGTGCTGCAGCCCGCAGGCGAAGCTGATGGTGAGCCAGATGACGAAGTAGACGAACGTGCCGCTCGCGACCCGCTTGCCCAGGTCGAGCAGGGCCACCTTCTGCAGATCGCCGACGTCTTCCGTTTCGTCAGTCATGATCGAGCACTACTCTTTTGCACGCCTCCACGCCGGCCGCCACCCTGGCGGCCAGACGGGCGTCCGTGTGCGTGCCGGACCGGACGGCCCATGTACTGGATAGCGGCTTGTAGGCGGGAACGCCGGCAAGTCCTCGATGAACGGGGCCGTTGTGCGGACCTGTGGCGACGGCATGCCGTCCGCCGCCGACGGACGGCGGGTCTACCCCGCGGGTCTTGCCAGCCAGTCCTGCAGGGCCTGCAGCACCTGCTGCTGCAGCACCTGCTGCTGCAGCACCGGCTCGCAGGCCTCGGCATAACGGATCTGCGCGCCGTCGACGCGCAGCGACAACAGTGGCACGGGCAACATGCACCCGCTTCCGGACGGGATCCCGGCGATGCTGGTGCAGCCCCGGCGCCGGGGCAATTACCCGGCGGGTCATCACTGCATGGTGATCTGCGCCGCCTGCGGCGTGGCGTCGAAGTGCAGGCGGCGGGCGGCGCTGCCATACGGAGCCCAGGCGGTGCCGAGCGCCGGTGTATTGGGATCGCCACTGCGCATGAAGGCGGCGATGCTTTGCATCATCGCCGTGGACAGCGCGGCGCGGCCGGAGGCGTTGGCGCCGCCGAATCCTTCCGAGAACAGGTTGCCGTGGAAATTGCCGAAGATGAACGGCACGTCCATCAAGTGGCAGGCGCCGTAGACCACGTTCCATGGCTGCGGCTGCCGCGCCCAGTCGAAGGAATAGGCATAGGTCTTCGGCTGGTGTGCCGCCACCGTGTGCAGCGAGGAGGCGAACACGGCGTGGGCGCCGGCGGTGTAGACCCCGGTATAGGCGTCGTACAGCGCCGGGCTGACGCCGGGCAGGAACACCGGCTTCACCAGGTCGCCCAGGTGCAGGGTCGAGGGCGTGTCCGGGTCGGACTGCAGCATCAGGCGGAAGCGCTGCGCGTCGCTGACCTTGAAGGCGTTCTCCGCCAGCAGCTTGCCCTCCTCCGCGGTTTCGCCGTCGAGGAAGGGCAGGCTGGCCAGCGCCGCCTCGGGCTGGGCGGCGACCACGGTGCCGTCATTGAACACCAGCGGCGGCGCGCCGGCCGCGGTGGCGGCCACCAGCAGCTCGGTGTCCGCCTTCGAGCGCAGGTAGCTGCTGATCCAGGCCGGGGTCTGGGCGGCCAGGTAATGCTGCGCGCCATTGCTGTCGGCGGCGTAGCCGTCCCGGATCGCCAGCTGCTGCAGCAGCTGCTGGGCGTAGGCGCTGCCGTTGTCCTGGGTGCTGGTGAGCAGCATGCCGCTGAGCGAGATCGCCCGGTGGAACAGGCCGGCGGCGCGCGGCGACGCCATCAGGCTGAACAGGTTGATGGCGCCGGCCGAATGCCCCATCAGCGTGACCTTGCCGGGATCGCCGCCGAAGGCGGCGATGTTGTCGTGCACGAACTGCAGCGCCTTGATCAGGTCGAGCGTGCCGTAATTGCCCGAGTCCGCCACCGGGTCGCCCGTGTGCAGCGCGCTGTGCACCAGCCAGCCGAACACGCCCAGGCGGTAGTTCATGCTCACCACCACCGCGTTGGCCTGGCTGGCGAAGGCGGCGCCGTCGTACATCGGGTCGCCGGAGTAGCCGTAGATGTTGCTGCCGCCGTGGATGAACACCAGTACCGGCAGCCCGGCGACGTCGCCGGCCGGGCGCCAGATGTTGAGATACAGGCAGTCCTCGCGGCCCACCGGCGCGCCGAACCAGTCGGCGTTGCCGCTGCCCCAGGGCTGGCCCTGCGCCGGCGGTCCGTAGAGGCTGCCGATCTGGCTGCAGGGGCTGCCCGGCGCCAGCGCGAAGCGCGGTTCCGGCCAGGGATCGGGGTCCGCCGGCGGGCTCCAGCGCAGGCTTCCCAGCGGCGGCTTGGCGTAGGGGATGCCCAGCCAGGCGTAGGCCGCGCCGTCCGCCACCGCGGTGCCCAGCACCGCGCCGTACCGCGTGTTGCGTACCAGTGAGGCTTGCGGTTGCGGCGCATCGGTGGCCGCGGCGCCCTTGTCGCCGGCGGAGCAGCCGGCGGCGAGGACCAGCGCGCCCAGTATCGCGGCCTTGCAGATCCCGTGCAGGCGCGGCATCGGCGTGCTCAGCTCACCCGCAGCCGGTAGCCCACGCCCGGCTCGGTCAGGATCAGCGTCGGCCGCGCGGGATCGGGTTCCAGCTTGCCGCGCAACTGGCGGATATAGACGCGCAGATAGGCGACGTCGTCGTCGCTGTCCGAGCCCCACACCTCGCGCAGCAGGTGGCGGTGGGTCAGCACCTTGCCGGCGTGGATCACCAGCTGCTGCAGGATGTCGTACTCCTTGGGCGACAGCTTCACCTCGGCGCCGTCGCGGGCGATGCGCCGGTGCACCAGGTCCACGGTCAGGCCGTCGCTCTGGAACACCGGCCTGCCGCCCTGCGCCTGCACCCGGTGGCGCAGCGCCGCACGGATGCGCGCCACCAGCTCTTCCACCCCGAACGGCTTGGTCACGTAGTCGTCGGCGCCGGCGTCGAGCGCCCGCACCTTGCCGCCCTCGTCGTCGCGGCTGGACAGCACGATGATCGGCACCTGCGACTGCGGGCGCAGCTTGTGGATCACCTCGAAGCCGTCGCCGTCGGGCAGGCCCAGGTCGAGGATCACCAGGTCGACCTTCTCGCGCCCCAGCACGTCGAGCGCCTCGGCCACGCCGGCGGCCTCCAGCACGGTGAAGTCCTGCACGCCAAGCGTGCTGCGCAGCAGGCGGCGGATCGCCGGCTCGTCGTCCACCACCAGGATGCGCGCGCCGGCGGGGCTCACTGGTGTACCTTCCGTGTCGGCGCGCTCACTGGTGTGCTTTTGACGGTAAGTCCAGTCATGGTCGGCCGTGAGACCATGCGCGCCCCGCTGTAGGCTCGGCATCCTGCCTCGCCAACAGCCCGGCCTCGGGCTCCTGCCCTCAGCGCGGGCCGCTCGCGCGGCCCGCCCCACAGCCCTTCGGGCTGACACCGTGTCGGCGCGCTCATGCAACCTCCGTGCGGGGCCGCTCGGCGATCACCTCGGGCGAGAACTCGATGACGAATTCGGCGCCCACCGGGTCGGTGCGGTTGCGGGCGTAGATGCGGCCGCCCATCGCCTCGACGAAGCCGCGGCAGATGGCGAGGCCGAGGCCGGTGCCGCCGCGGCCGCGGTCGCCGCCCTCGCGGGCGCGGAAGAACTTGTCGAACACTTTCTGCAGGTCGGCCTCGGGGATGCCCGGCCCCTCGTCGCGCACCGACACCACCAGGCTGAAGCGGTAGTGCGCCGCGCCGACCTCGATGGTGGAACCGGCCGGCGTGTACTTGGCGGCGTTGTCGAGCAGGTTGGCCAGCACCTGCTCCATCAGCACGTCGTCGAGCAGCAGCATCGGCAGGTTGTTGGGGATGCTGACCTTGATCTTGTGCTGCGCCAGCTGCTTGGCGCAGCGTCGCAGCGCCGCGCCGACCAGGTCGTGCAGATCGCAGGGCTCGCGCTTGGGCTTGAGCGCGCCGGCGTCGAGCTGGGTCATGTCGAGCAGGTTGGCGACGTAGCGGTTGAGGCGCTCGGCCTCGTCGATGGCGGTGTTGAGCATCTCGGTGCGCGTCGCCTCGTCGTAGAGCGGGCCGTAGGACTTCAGGCTCGACACCGCGCCGATGATCAGCGCCAGCGGCGTGCGCAGGTCGTGCGAGATCGAGGTCAGCAGGGCCGAACGCAGCTTCTCGGTCTCCGCCAGCATGCGCGCCTGGTCCACGTCCTTGGCCAGCCGGATGCGCTCGATGGCGATGGCGGCGAGGTCGCCGAGGGCGTCGAGCAGGCGGCGCTCCAGGGGCGTGAGGAGGAAGTTGCCGGCGGCGCGGCTGACGCCGATCACGCCCACCTTGCCCTGGCCGGTGCGCAGCGGCAGGAACAGGCGCTTGCCGCCGGGCAGGGTGTCGGTGCCGCGCCCGGTGGGTTGGGTGTGCTCCCAGCACCAGGTGGCGGCGGCGAGCTCGGCCTCGTCCAGCTTGGCGTCGGCCGGCACCGCCGCCATCTGGCGCAGGGCGCCGCTGGCGCTGTCCGGGGTGAGCAGCATCACCTCCACCTTGAGCATGGTGGCCACCTGCGCGGCCGTGGTGCCGAGCAGGGTGTCGAGCTTGCGCACGCCGGCCAGCTTGCGGCTGAAAGCGAACAGCTCGGCGGTGGTGCGCGCCTGCTCGCGCGCGGTCTCGGCGAACTGCCGCTCGCGCACGGTCAGCGTGCTGGTCAGCGCCGCCGCCACGCAGAAGAAGGTCAGCGCCAGCAGCTGGCCGGGGTCGGCGATGGTGAAGGTGTAGACCGGCTCGATGAAGAAAAAGTTGTAGCACAGCGTGGACAGCACCGAGGCGAACAGCGACGGCCCCAGGCCGTAGCGGGCCGCGCTCCACAACACCGCCGCCAGGTACACCAGCGACACGTTGGGCAGGTCCACCAGCGCCACGATGCCGCGCCCGAACAGGGTGGCGGCCGCCACCGCGATCACGGTGTAGCCGTAGGCGGAGCCGTCGGCCTGGAAGCCGAGCTTGAGCGGCGCCAGGCGCAGGGTGTGTTTCGGCGCCAGGCCGGTCTCGGGCGCGCCGCCCGCCGCCTCCTTGTTCAGCACCTCCTCCGCCAGCACGTGGACGTTGATGCCGCCAGCGTGCTTGACCAGGTCGTGCACCACCGAGCCGTGCAGCAGCTCGAACCACCAGCTGCGCACCGACTTGCCGACCAGGATCTGGGTGATGTTGCTGTCGTGGGCGAAGCGAAGCGCGTCCTCGGCGATGCGGCGGCCGCCGGGCAGGGTGAAGGTCTCGGCGCCGAGCTGCTTGGCGAGTTGCAGCGTCTGCGCCACCCGCTCGTGCTCGGCCGGCGTCAGCTGCTGCGTGCGCGGCGTCTCGAAGTACACCGCGAACCAGTCGGCGTCGAGGCGGTCGGCTACGCGCTTGGCGGCGCGCACCAGGCCGGCGGCGCCGGGCGACTCGTTGATGCACACCAGCACCCGCTCGCCGGCGGCCCAGGGCCCGCGGATGGCGTGCGTCCGCATGTACTGGCGCATCTGCTCGTCGACCCGCTCGGCGGTGCGGCGCAGCGCCAGCTCGCGCAGGGCGGTGAGGTTGCCGGTCTTGAAGTAGTTCTTGAGCGCCCGCTGCGCCTGCTGCTCGGCGTAGACCTTGCCTTCCTGCAGGCGCTGGATCAGCTCGTCCGGGGTGAGGTCGATGATCTCGACGTCGTCGGCGGTGTCGAAGATGTCGTCCGGCACCGTTTCGCGCACCCGCACGTGGGTGATGCGCGCCACCACGTCGTTGAGGCTCTCGATGTGCTGGATGTTGAGGGTGGAGTAGACGTGGATACCGGCCGCCAGCAGCTCCTCCACGTCCTGGTAGCGCTTGGGATGGCGTGAGCCCTCGGCGTTGGTGTGCGCCAGCTCGTCCACCAGCACCAGCGCCGGCCGCCGCTTGAGGACGGCGTCGATATCCATTTCCTGCAGCACGCGGCCCTTGTAGTCCACCGCCTTGCGCGGCAGCACTTCCAGGCCTTCCAGCAGCGCCTCGGTCTCCTTGCGGCCGTGGGTCTCCACCACACCGACGCAGACGTCCACTCCGTCCGCCTTCTTCTTGCGCGCGGCGAGCAGCATCTCGTAGGTCTTGCCGACGCCGGGAGCCGCGCCGAGGAAGATTTTGAGCCTGCCGCGCTTCTCCTTCTGCGCCTCGGCAAGCAGCGCTTCGGGCGAGGGGCGCTGGTCAGCGGGTGTGGATTCGGGCATCCGGAGCGTGGTTCGGGCAAAGCACGGACCGTATCTTAAGCCAGCGCGGGCCTGCCCGGATTACAAGCTGGGCGGGCGCCGCGACCTGGCGTCGGGCAGGGGGGCTCCCGCAAGGCCCCGGAATCAGCGCGCCGGGCGGCGGCCTGCCCTCATCCAGTGCATGCACCAGCGGCCCAGCAGCAGGGCGAACAGCCCCACCACCACGAAACGCATCAGGACGGTGCTGCCGTCCAGGGACAGCGTGCCGTCCTGCATCTCGCCGCGCAGCTTCAGGCACAGCAGCACGAAGGGTCCGGCGTAGGCGCAGGCGAGCAGCAGCACCCTGGCGGCGGACCAGCGGAATGGCGGAGGTTCGTCCTGGTCGTGATCATGTCCGGTGTGCAGCATGGCGGTGTCCATCTCAACGCCCCCCGGCCGCCGCGGCCTGCCTGGCGGAGGCATCCAGCGCCAGGTTCAGCTCCAGCACGTTGACCACCGGCTCGCCGATGAAGCCGAGCGTGCGCGGCTGGGTATGCGCCGCCACCAGTGCGCGCACCGCGTCCTCGCCCAGGCCGCGCGCCTTGGCCACCCGCGGCACCTGGAACTCGGCGGCGGCCGGCGAGACGTGCGGGTCGAGGCCGCTGCCGGAAGTGGTGACCAGGTCGACCGGCACCGGCGCGTTCGGATTTTCGGCCTTCAGCTTGGCGGTGTCGTCCTTGACCCGGTCGAGCAGCGACTTCGCCGTCGGCCCGGCGTTGGAGCCGGAGGAGTTGGCGGCGTTGTACGGCGCCGGGACGGTCTTGGTGGCGTCGTTCGGGTCGGTGTCGGTGGTGGCGGACGGCCGGCCGTGGAAGTACTTGTCGCTGGTGAAGTTCTGCCCGATCAGGGCGGAGCCGATCACCTTGCCGTCCTGTTCGATCAGGCTGCCGTTGGCCTGGTGGGGGAACAGCGCCTGGGCGATGCCGGTGATGGCCAGCGGATAGGCCAGCCCGGTCAGCGCGGTGAACAGCACGAACAGGACGATGGCGGGACGGAAATGGGCGAGCATGGGGAATCTCCGGTGATACGCTCAGGCCAGGCCGGCGGCGCTGACGATGAGGTCGATGGCCTTGATGCCGACGAAGGGGGCGACCACGCCGCCCAGGCCGTAGACCAGCAGGTTGCGGGCGAGCAGCGGGCCGGCGCCGATGGGGCGATAGCGCACGCCGCGCAGCGCCAGCGGGATGAGGGCGACGATGATCAGCGCGTTGAAGATGATCGCCGACAGGATCGCGCTCTGCGGGGTGGCCAGGCGCATGATGTTGAGCGTGTTGAGCTGCGGGTAGATGGCGGCGAACATGGCCGGGATGATGGCGAAGTACTTGGCCACGTCGTTGGAGATCGAGAACGTGGTCAGCGCGCCGCGCGTCATCAGGAGCTGCTTGCCGATGCCCACGATCTCGATCAGCTTGGTCGGATCGGAGTCGAGGTCGACCATGTTGCCGGCCTCGCGCGCCGCCACCGTGCCGGTCTGCATCGCCACGCCGACGTCGGCCTGCGCCAGCGCCGGGGCATCGTTGGTGCCGTCGCCGCACATCGCCACCAGCTTGCCGTCGGCCTGCTCCTTGCGGATCAGCGCCAGCTTGTCCTCCGGCTTGGCCTGGGCCAGGAAGTCGTCGACGCCCGCCTCGGCGGCGATGGCCGCCGCGGTGAGCGGGTTGTCGCCGGTGATCATGACGGTGCGGATGCCCATGCGGCGCAGCTCGGCGAAGCGCTCGCGGATGCCGCCCTTGACCACGTCCTTCAGGTAGATCAGGCCCAGCACACGGCCGTCCTTGGCCACCGCCAGCGGGGTGCCGCCGGCGCGCGCGATCTTGTCCGCCGCCTCCTTCAGCTCCTTCAGCGCCGCCCGTTCGGCGATGGCGCTGAACTGCTCGCCGTGGGCGTTGCCGGGGGCGGCGTTCTGCACGTGCTCGACGATCGCGTCCACCGCGCCCTTGCGGATGATGTTGCCGTCCAGGTCCACGCCGGACATGCGGCTCTGCGCGGTGAAGGCGACGAAGCGCGCGTTGTGGCCGCCCACCTCGCGGCCGCGCAGGCCGTACTTCTCCTTGGCCAGCACCACCACCGAACGGCCCTCGGGCGTCTCGTCCGACAGGCTGGCGAGCTGGGCGGCGTCCGCCAGCTCCTTCTCGTCCACGCCCTGCAGCGGAATGAACTCGGCGGCCTGGCGGTTGCCCAGCGTGATGGTGCCGGTCTTGTCCAGCAGCAGGGTGTCGACGTCGCCGGCCGCCTCCACCGCGCGGCCCGACATGGCCAGCACGTTGAAGCGCACCAGGCGGTTCATGCCGGCGATGCCGATCGCCGACAGCAGGGCGCCGATGGTGGTGGGGATGAGGGTGACGAACAGCGCCACCAGCACGATCACCGAGATGCTGCCGCCGGCGTAGTGGGCGAAGCTGGGAATGGTGGCGGTGGCGAAGATGAAGATCAGCGACATGCCGGCCAGCAGGATGTTGAGCGCGATCTCGTTGGGCGTCTTCTGCCGCGCCGCGCCTTCCACCAGCGCGATCATGCGGTCGAGGAAGGTGGAGCCGGCGGCGGCGGTGATGCGCACCACGATCTGGTCCGACAGCACGCGGGTGCCGCCGGTGACGGCGGAGCGGTCGCCGCCGGACTCGCGGATCACCGGCGCCGACTCGCCGGTGATGGCCGACTCGTCCACCGTCGCCACGCCGTCCACGATCTCGCCGTCGCTCGGGATGATGTCGCCGGTTTCCACCAGCACCAGGTCGCCGGGCTTGAGCTGCGGCGCCGCCACGTTCTGGTAGTCCCGGCTGTCGGCGCTCTTGACCCGCTTGGCGACGGTCTCGGTCTTGGTCTTGCGCAAGCTGGCCGCCTGCGCCTTGCCGCGCCCTTCGGCGATGGCCTCGGCGAAGTTGGCGAACAGCACGGTGAACCACAGCCAGATGATGACCTGGGCGTTGAACAGGAGGTGCTGGTGGCGACCGCCGAGGAGGTCGCGCAGGAACAGCACGGTGGCCACCAGCGACACCACCGCGGTGATGAAGATCACCGGGTTGCGCGCCAGCGTGCGCGGATCGAGCTTGCGGAACGAGTCCTTGATCGCCGGGACGATCAGGGCACGGTCGAACATGCTGGGAGTGGGTTTATGTGTGGTCATAGGGATGTCCGCTTGTTTGAGAAGTCCGGCCCGGGGATGGACCGGTCTTGAACAGGACGTCAGTAAAGAGTGCCCGCAAGCATCGCCAGGTGCTCGACCACCGGGCCGAGTGCCAGGGCGGGGAAGTAGGTGAGGCCGCCGACGATAATCACCACGCCCACCAGCAGGGCGATGAACAGGCCGCCGTCGGTGGGGAAGGTGCCGGCCGAGGCCGGGGTGTGCTTCTTCGCCGCCAGCGAGCCGGCCACCGCCATCATCGGCACGATGAAGGCGAAGCGGCCGATCAGCATCGAGATCGCCAGCGTGATGTTGTAGAACGGCGTGTTGGCGGACAGGCCGGCAAAGGCGCTGCCGTTGTTGCCGGTGGCGGAGGTGTAGGCGTAGAACAGCTCGCTGAAGCCATGCGGCCCGGCGTTGGACAGGCCGGCCAGCCCCTGCGGCAGCACCGCGGCGATCGCGGTCATGCCGACGTTGGCCACCGGCAGGCACAGCAGCGCCAGCATGATCATCTTCACCTCGCGGGCCTCGATCTTCTTGCCGAGGTACTCCGGCGTGCGCCCCACCATCAGCCCGGCGATGAACACCGCGGCGATGGCGAAGGCCAGCATGCCGTAGAGGCCGGCGCCGACGCCGCCGAAGATCACCTCGCCCAGCAGGATGTTGACCAGCGGCACCATGCCGCCCAGCGGGGTGAAGCTGTCATGCATGCTGTCGACCGCGCCGCAGGAGGCGTCGGTGGTGATGGTGGCGAACAGCGCCGAGCGGGCGATGCCGAAGCGCGCCTCCTTGCCTTCCATGTTGCCGCCGGCCTGCAGGCCGCTGGCGTGCTGGTCGATGCCCAGCGCGGCGAACTGCGGGTTGCCCTGGCTCTCGGCCCAGTAGCAGACGGCGACGCCGGCGAAAAAAAGCACCGCCATGGCCGAGTAGATCGCCCAGCCCTGCAGCTCGCTCTTCACCATGCGGCCCAGCAGGTTGGTCAGCGCGGCCGGGATCAGGAAGATCAGGATGACCTGGAAGAAGTCGGACACCGCCGTCGGATTCTCGAACGGGTGCGCGGCGTTGGCGTTGAAGAAGCCGCCGCCGTTGGTGCCCAGCATCTTGATGGCGATCTGCGAGGCGACCGGGCCCTGGGCGATGGTCTGCTTGCCGCCCTCCAGCGTCGCCAGCTGGGTGTAGGCGTGCAGATTCTGCGGCATGCCCTGCCAGACCAGGAACAGCGCCGCCAGGATCGAGATCGGCAGCAGCACGTACAAGGTACAGCGCGTCAGGTCCACCCAGAAGTTGCCGATGGCCTTGGCCGAGCGGCGCGAGAAGCCGCGCACCAGCGCTACCGCCAGCGCGATGCCGGTGGCCGCCGAGACGAAGTTGTGGACAGTGAGCCCGAGCATCTGGGTCAGATAGCTCATGGTGGTCTCGCCGCCATAGCTCTGCCAGTTGGTATTGGTGACGAAGCTCACCGCGGTGTTGAACGCCAGGTCGGGCGTCAGGCCGGACTGGCCCTGCGGGTTCAGCGGCAGGTGATTCTGGTAAAGCTGCAGGAAATACAGGGCGACGAAGCACACCAGGTTGAACGCCAGCATCGCCAGCGTGTAGCTCGTCCAGTGCTGGTCCGTCTCCGGCCTGACGCCGGCCATGCGGTAGAAGCCGCGCTCAAGCGGGCCGAGCACGCGGCCGAGCAGCGTGGCCTGGCCCTCGAACACGCGGAGCAGGTAACCGCCCAGCGGCCGCGTCAGCGCCGTGAGCAGGATGAAATAGAGCAGGATTTGCACCCAGCCGTTGATGGTCATTGGCGCGATCTCGGCAGTAGAGGTTTTATTTGGCGATCCGTGAGGAGTGAGGAGTGAGGTCGCGCCCTGCGGGCGCTGCGAGGGGACAAGCTTTTCTCCTCACCCCTCACAGGGTGCGAAGCGCCCGACCTCACTCCTAACCGCTTCAAAATTTTTCCGGCTTCAGCAGTGCGTAGACGAGATAAACCAGCATGAAGACGACCGCGAGGCCGCCGAGCACATAGTCAAAGGTCATGGCAATTCCCGGGGGCGTTCAAACGCGGTCGCAGAATGCGACATAGGCGGCGAAGGCGCCGAAGGCGGCCACGCCGAGCGCAAGCAGCAGCAGGGTGGTCAGCATGGGCTTCGATCCTTTTCCTGTACTGTGGGTGGAAACATGCCAGCAAGGGGCGGAACCTTCATTGATCGCGGTCAATCGGCGCGCCGCTTTCCGGCTTGCGCATTAGGCGGCAGCAGGCCGTAGGAAATCGAGAGGAAGGGGGGAAGCGGGGCGTAAAAATCGCGTAAAGGGGTCCCGCCCGTCGTTCAGCGTGCAGCAAGTTTGCTTTTGCTATAACTCCCGGCACTGGCCGAAGGAGGCCGCATGAACGCCAATTCACTCAGAGGATTGCAGGATTTCGGGGGCGGTGCCGCGGGGCTGGGGCGCGCCGTGGCGGCCGTGCTGGCCGCAGCCCCGCTGCTGGCGGCCCTGCCGCTGCCCGGGCTGGCGGCGGACCAGAGCATCGTCGCCAGCCTCAACCCGCCGCCGGCCGGCTTGAGCTGCACCGACGCGGCGGCGGCCACCAGCGTCTACTTCCAGTTCGCCAACCCGCCGTTCCAGATCACCCAGGTCAGCCTGTACGTCGACGGCCAGGGCGTGCCGCAGGACGCAGTCAGCGAGCACTGGCCGACCGTCACCCTGAGCAAGGGCCTGCACGCCGGCCGCAATACCGTGGACCTGGTCGCCAATGGCGCCTCCGGCCAGCACATCGAACGCCGCCTGGTGGTCCTGGTTGGAGGGTCGGCCGACGCCAACGACGTGACGCCCGCGATCGTCGATTGCAACGACGGCGCCGTCGCGCAGTTGGCGCCGGCCGATCCGGCGCTCGCCAATCCTCCGCTGGCCGGCGAGGTTGCGCCCAGCGTGGTGGGAGGCGGCGAACCCGAACCGGTGACGGTGGTGGACACCCCGCCCCCGGCGGTCTACGACGAACCTGCGGCAGTGGCGTACCCGGCCCCCGTGTACCCGGCGCCGGTATATGTCTACACGCCGTATCCGGTGGTGGCGATCGACCCCTGGGTGCCGCTGCTGCCGTTCTTCGCCTTCGGTTTCTTCTATTCCAACTACCATCCCTACTGCCCGCCGCCGGCGGTGGTCTACAACAGCTATTACGGTCATGGCGGCTGGCACGGCGGCCCCGGCGGCGGCTGGAACGGGGGTGGCGGTGGTGGCTGGCATGGTGGCGGCAATCCGGGCGGCGGCTGGAACGGCGGCGGTAATCCCGGCAGCGGCGGCAACCCCGGTCCCTATCCGCAGCCGCATCCGCCGGGTGCGGTCGGCTCCCAGGGTGGCGCGCAGCCGATGAACGCCTCCGCCAACCGCTTCGCGGGCGGCGGCTGGCATGGGGCGGCACCCGCTGCGCAGCCGGCCTGGCGCGGCGGGCAGGGGTTTGCGCCACGGCCGCAGCCGGCACCGACCGCGCGGCCCACCAGTCCCTATCACATGAACTACGGCGCGCCTGCCGCGGCCTATCGGCCAGCGGCCGCTTCGCAGTACCGACCCGCGCCGCAGTTCCGTCCGGCGGCGCAGCAGTACCGCTCCGCACCGCAGTTCCAGCCGGCGGCGCAATATCGGCCGGCGCCGGCTCCCGCCTTCCATGGCGGCGGTGGCGGCGGCTGGCACCCGGCGCCGGCTCCGCGCGCGGGCGGCGGCGGCTGGGGGCATCACCGCTGAGCGGCGGCAGTTGTCTGCCCCGGCGCTTTAGCGCTCGAAGTGCCCAGGTTCGTAGTGGTAGCGGCGGCCGCGGTGATCCCAGCGGTCGGGCACCCAGCGGGAGCCCGGCCGCTCGGGCACCCAGTAGCCGTTGAACCAGACGTGGCGGCCCTCCTCCCAACGCCAGTAGCCGGGTGACCAGATGTAGCCGGGACGCGGGGGCGGTGTCTCCACCACCACCGGCGCCGGCGGCCCGATGTTCACGTCCACGGAAAAGCCGGCGCGGCTGGTGGCCGGCAGCAGGGACAGCGTGGCCGCGGCGGCGGACGCCAGCAGCAGAGCGCGCTTCATGATGCCTCCTGAGTGGTCTGAGCAAGGCGCAGGCGAACCGCAGCGCACTGCCTGCCCCGGCGGAGATCATAGCGCCGCGCCGGGCCACATCCGCCCCAGGTTTTCACTTGTTTACGCAGCGCGGGCCGGCCGCGCTGCGTTCACTTGGGCGCCATGCGCAAGGCGCCGTCCAGACGGATGGTCTCGCCGTTGAGCATCGGGTTCTCGACGATGTGCTGCACCAGCGCGGCGTATTCGGCGGCGCGGCCGAGGCGCGAGGGAAACGGCACGCTGCGCCCCAGGGCATCCTGCACGTCCTGCGGCAGCCCGCCCATCATCGGCGTTTCGAAGATGCCGGGGGCGACCGTGATGCAGCGGATGCCGTGGCGCGCCAGCTCGCGGGCGATCGGCAGGGTCATGCCGACCACCGCACCCTTGGACGCGGCGTAGGCGGCCTGGCCGATCTGGCCGTCGAAGGCGGCGATCGACGCGGTATTGACGATCACGCCGCGCTCGCTGTCCTCGTTGGCGGCCTGCGAGGCCATCTGCTGCGCCGCCAGGCGGATGAAGTTGAAGCTGCCGACCACGTTGATGTTGAGGCAGCGGGCGAAGCTGGCGAGGTTGTGCGGTCCGTCCTTGCCGAGCACCTTTTCGCCGGTGGCGATGCCCGCGCAGTTGATCAGCACGTGCAGGGCGCCGAAGGATTCCACCGCGGCGGCGATCGCCGCCCGCGCATCGGCTTCGACCGTGACGTCGGTACGGACGAAACGCACCGACGAGCCGAGCTCGTTGATCAGCGCCTGGCCGGCGATCTCGTTGAGATCCGCGATCAGGACCTTGCCGCCCATGCGCACCATGTGCCGGACGGTGCCGGCGCCCAGCCCGGATGCTCCGCCCGTGACGACGAACACGCTGTCTTCGATCTGCACCGCTTTCCCCCCAACAATGGTCAACGATTAGTTCCCCTCTCCCGCCTGCGGGAGAGGGGGTGGGGGAGAGGGGCTTTCCGCGAACCTGAAGGCCCTCTCCCGGCCCTGCGGGCCACCCTCTCCCGCGGGGCGGGAGAGGGGAACTGCGTGCAGCGAACGCTGGGCGCCGAGTGGCCCATGGCGGAGCGGCGCTGCCGCCGCTCCGCTGACCCGTGGTCTTACTTCACAGTGACGGTGATCTTGTCCGACACCACCGGCGGGTCGAACGGCACATGCGCGCCGTCAGCCAACTCGATCTGCAAGGTGTGCGGACCCGGCGGCAGCGTGATGGTGTCTTCGGTCTGGCCCTTGCCGTAGTGCTTGACCTTGTCGCTGGCGGGCAGCGGCCCGTCCTGCGGCGGCAGGTCGGAGTCGATGATCAGGTGGAAGTGGCCGGTGCCGGCGTCGAGCGTGCCGGCGGGAGCGATCTTGGCACCGGTCACTGCGAAGCCGACCTTGAACGGGCTGGTCACGGTGTCGCCGTTGGCGACGCCGACGAAGCTTACCGTGGTGCCCTCCGGCGCTTTCTGCCGGGTGATGCCGGCGGGAGCGGCCGCTGCCGGTGCGGCCGCTGGTGCCGCGGCAGGCGCCGGTACTTGGGCGGGCGGAGCGGCTGGAGCCGGCTGGCTCTGCCCGGGTGACTTCTGCGAACAAGCGGCCACGGCCAGCGTGGTGCCCAGCAACAAACCCAGAGTGCGCACGGTGCTCATGTCGGCTCCTGCTTATTGTTGAAGTGGGGGCGTAGAGCATAACCCCATCCGGCACGTGCCTGCGCGCAGCGTCACGATGCTGTAAACTACCGGGCGTTTGACGTGGCGCTCCGGTTGCGCCCCCTGCAGTCTTCCGGCTGTACAGCAAACGCGGCGATGTCATCGTGGCATGCGCCCCTTCATTTTCATCACTGCCTGAACCGGTTCCGCGCCTGGCGCGGTGTGGCGGCGTTCAGGAGTATTCGTAATGTCGTTTTCCGAGCTGGGCCTCGGGCCCGAGCTGTTGCGTGCCATCGCCGAAGAGGGCTACACCGAGCCGACGCCGATCCAGCGGCAGGCCATCCCGGTGGTGCTGCAGCGGCGCGACGTGCTGGCCGCGGCGCAGACCGGCACCGGCAAGACCGCCGCCTTCACCCTGCCGATCCTGCAGCTGCTCTCCACCACCGGCGCGCCGGGGCCGCGCGTGCTGGTGCTGGTGCCGACGCGCGAGCTGGCCGCCCAGGTGGCGGAGTCGGTGCGCACCTACGGCCGCCACCTGAAGTTGCGCACCGCCGTCATCTTCGGCGGCGTCGGCATCAATCCGCAGATCGACCTGCTGCGCCGCGGCGTCGACATCGTGGTCGCCACCCCCGGCCGCCTGCTCGACCACCTGCAGCAGAAGACCGTCGACCTCAGGCGTATCGATACGCTGGTGCTGGACGAGGCCGACCGCATGCTCGACATGGGCTTCATCCGCGACATCCGCAAGGTGCTCGCGGCGCTGCCCAAGCAGCGCCAGAACCTGCTGTTCTCCGCCACCTTCAACCCCGAGATCCGCAGCCTGGCCGAGGGCCTGCAGCACAACCCGGCGACGGTGGAAGTGGCGCCGCGCAACACCGCCGCCGAGCTGGTGGCGCAGCGCGTGCACCCGGTGGACAAGGGCCGCAAGACCGCCCTGCTGGCGCACCTGGTGAAGCAGGGCGACTGGCGCCAGGTGCTGGTCTTCACCCGCACCAAGCATGGCGCCAACCGTCTGTCCGAGCAGCTCGAGCGCAGCGGCATCGGCAGCGCGGCGATCCACGGCAACAAGTCGCAGAACGCCCGCACCCGCGCCCTGGCCGACTTCAAGGCCGGCCAAGTGCGCGTGCTGGTGGCCACCGACATCGCCGCCCGCGGCATCGACATCGACCAGCTCCCCCACGTGGTCAACTTCGAGTTGCCCAACGTGCCGGAGGATTACGTGCACCGCATCGGCCGTACCGGCCGCGCCGGCGCCGAGGGCGAAGCGATCTCGCTGGTGAGCGGCGACGAGCGCCCGCTGCTGAAGGACATCCAGAAGCTGCTGCGCCGCGAGATCCCCTCCAGCACGGTGCCCGGCTTCGAGCCGGGTTCCGCGCCCACCGCCGAGGAGAGCGCGCGCCACGCCGCGGTCAAGCTGCCCGAGCAGGCGCAGCACAAGCGCGGCGCCACACCCAACCTGCCGCGCCACGGTGGTTTCGGCCACGGCGGCGGCGTTCGGCCCCAGCGCGACGCCGAGCGGCGCGCCGGCAAATCGCGCAAGGTGCACTGAGCCGGCACACGTTCATCCGGCCGGCCATCGCCGGCCTTTCGACAAGAGGTCCGCACAGGAGCCCCAACATGCTGAAGATCTACGCCGGCAACCTGCCGGTCGACGCCACCGAGAAGGAAATTTCCGAGCTGTTCGCCGCCCATGGGCGGGTGCGCTCGATCAAGCTGGCACACGACGTTTTTTCCGGCAAATGCCGCGGTTTCGGCTTTGTCGAGATGGAAGGGCACGAGGCGCGCGCCGCCATCGCCGGCCTCAACGGCAAGACGCTGCGTGGCAACATCCTGCGCGTCAACGAGGAAAAGAAGGATACCCGCAGCGGCGGTCGCGGCGGTTTCCGGCGCTGACCGGCCGGGTTAGCATGGCGGGCATCCCGCGGGAGGCCACGCCATGCTCGACCACATCGGATTTTCCGTCCCCGACCTGCAGCGCTCCAAGGCGTTCTACCAGAAGGCGCTGGCGCCGCTGGGCATCGGTGTGATCATGGAGCTGACGGCGGAGCAGACCGGCGGCGATGCCCATGTAGGCTTCGGCGACGGCGGCAAGCCTTATTTCTGGCTCGGCAACCACACCGGCGGCGCGCTCAAGGGCCGGCTCCACGTCGCCTTCGCCGCCGACAACCGCGCCGCGGTCGATGCCTTCCACCGCGCCGCGCTCGCGGCCGGCGGCAGCGACAACGGCGCTCCCGGCCTGCGGCCGCATTACCACCCCAACTACTACGGCGCCTTCGTGCTCGACCCGGATGGACACAATGTGGAGGCGGTGTGCCACAAGGCTGCTTAGCGCTTGCGCGCCACGGCAAGGCCCGACCGTAGGGTCCCTAACGCTGCAACTCCCTGACCCCCGACGGCGACCCCAGCAGCAGCACGTCCGCCGGCCGCCGCGCGAACAGGCCCACTGTCACCACGCCGGCGAGCAGGCCGATCTCGGTCTCCATCCTCACCGGGTCGGTGATCGCCAGGCCGGTGACGTCGAGGATCACGTTGCCGTTGTCGGTGATGCAATGCTCGCGCAGCTTCGGGATGCCGCCCAGCCTGACCAGCTCGCGCGCGACGTAGGAGCGCGCCATCGGGATCACTTCCACCGGCAGCGGGAATTTGCCCAGCACGTCCACCAGTTTGGATTCGTCGGCGATGCAGACGAACTTGCGGCTGGCCGCCGCCACGATCTTCTCCCGCGTCAGCGCGCCGCCGCCGCCCTTGATCAGGCGCAGGTGGCGGTCGGCCTCATCGGCGCCGTCGACGTAGATCGACAGGGTGCCGGCGTCGTTGAGGTCCACCACCTCGATGCCGGCCGCCTTCAGGCGCGCGGTGCTGGCCTCCGACGAGGAGGCGGCGCCGGGAATCGTGCTCCTGACCCGCGCCAGTGCGTCGATGAAGTAGTTGACGGTGGAACCGGTGCCGACGCCGAGGATCTCTCCCGGCACGACGTACTGGAGGGCGGCTTCGGCGGCGGCTTGCTTGGCGGCGTCCTGGCTCATGGGCTGTGCGAGTGGGGCTGGGGTTGCAAAGGTTAGCAGCTGAGTGGCCCGGCAGTGAGGTCGCACCGCGGTGCTGTGAGGGGTGAGGTCGCGCCCTTCGGGCGCTGCGAGGAGGCCAGGCTTGTCCCCTTACAGCCCGCGCAGCGGGCGACCTCACGCCTCACTCCTCACCCCTCGCCCCTCGCCCCAAAAATCGCCGTGCCGATCCGCACCAGCGTCGCCCCTTCCGCCACCGCCACCTCGAAGTCGTCGGACATGCCCATCGACAGCGTGTCGAAGCACTGCGGGTCCACCGCGCCGCCGTCGCGGATGGACTGGAACAGTTCGCGCAGGCGGCGGAAAGCGGGGCGCACCGCTTCGGCGTCGTCGCCGGGCCTTGGTATGGTCATCAAGCCGCGCAGGCGCAGGCGGGGCAGCGCGGCCACCGCGGCGCACAGCGCCGCCGCCTGCTCCGCGGCGCAGCCGGATTTGCTCGCCTCGCCGGAGATGTTGACCTGCACGCACACATTCAGTGCGTTCAGCCCCTCCGGCCGCTGCGCCGACAGGCGCTCCGCGATCCGCGGGCGGTCGACGCCGTGGACCCAGTCGAAGTGCGCGGCCAGCTCACGTGTCTTGTTGCCCTGCACCGGGCCGATGTAATGCCAGCACAGGCCCTGCCCCTGCAAGGCCTGGATCTTGGGCAACGCCTCCTGCAGGTAGCTCTCGCCGAAATCGCGCTGGCCTGCCGCCACGGCGGCGGCGATGGCGGCCGCCGGGTGAGCCTTGGTGACCGCCACCAGGCGCACCGATCCGGGCGGCCGTCCCGCCGCCGCGCGGGCCTGTTCCATGCGCTGAAGTACCGCTGCCAGATTGCCGGCTATGTCGTTCATTTATCTGGTTTATCGGTTATCAGCGGCCGTCCGGTGGATTTCGCTTGCCGTCCGGCAGGTTTGCCGATAAGTTCAAGGGGACAGGGAGCTTGTCACAATCGATTGAGGCCCGTGCCGCGGGCCCTCTATGGGAGTTCTGGCGACGTGGACATTGCACAGCTGCTGACCTTCAGCGTAAAGCAGGGCGCTTCGGACTTGCACCTTTCCGCCGGTGTGGAGCCGATGATCCGCGTCGACGGCGACCTCAAGCGTATCAACCTGCCGCCGCTCGAGCACAAGCAAGTGCACGACATGATCTACGACATCATGAACGACAAGCAGCGGAAGGCCTACGACGAGTTCTTCGAAACCGATTTCTCGTTCGAAATTCCGGGCCTGGCGCGCTTCCGCGTCAACGCGTTCAACACCGCCCGCGGCGCCGCCGGCGTGTTCCGCACCATCCCGAGCAAGGTGCTGTCGCTGGAGGACCTGAAGTGCCCGCCGATCTTCAAGGACATCGCCGAGACGCCGCGCGGCCTGGTGCTGGTCACCGGCCCCACCGGCTCGGGCAAGTCCACCACGCTGGCGGCCATCATTAATTACATCAACGAGAACGAGTTCGGCCATATCCTCACTATCGAGGACCCGATCGAGTTCGTGCACGTCTCCAAGAAGTGCCTGCTCAACCAGCGCGAGGTGCACCGCGACACCCTCGGCTTCTCCGAGGCCCTGCGCTCGGCCCTGCGCGAGGACCCGGACACCATCCTGGTCGGCGAGATGCGCGACCTGGAGACCATCCGCCTGGCGCTCACCGCGGCGGAAACCGGCCACTTGGTGTTCGGCACCCTGCACACCACCTCCGCTTCCAAGACCATTGACCGCGTGGTCGACGTGTTCCCGGCGGCGGAAAAGGACATGGTGCGCGCCATGCTGTCCACCGGCCTGCGCGCGGTGATCGCCCAGACCCTGCTCAAGCGCCGCGGCGGCGGCCGTATCGCGGCGCACGAGATCCTCATCGCCACCCCGGCGGTGCGCGCGCTGATCAAGGAGAACAAGGTGGCGCAGATGTACTCCACCATCCAGACCAGCGCCAAGGATGGCATGCAGACGCTCGACCAGTGCCTGAAGGACCTGGTCAAGCGTGGCCTGGTGGATCTGTCGGAAGCCCGTGCCCGCGCCGAGAACAAGGCGGATTTTGCCGGCTGAGCGCCCGCCGCCAGCTAGGCCCGCTCCGCGCCCGGGCCGGCCGGCAGGACCTTGAGGAGATAGAGAGGAATGGAACGCGACCAGGCGATCAAACTGATCCAGCAGCTGCTCACGGTGATGAAGCAGAAGGGCGGGTCCGATCTCTTCATCACCGCCGGCTTCCCGCCGGCGATGAAGCTGGACGGGCAGGTCACGCCGGTGATGGACAAGCCGCTGACGCCGGAGAACTCCGCGCTGCTGGTGCGCTCGCTGATGAGCGATCGCCAGATCAAGGAGTTCGAGGCCACCAACGAGTGCAACTTCGCCATCGCCCCGCCCGCCATCGGCCGCTTCCGCGTCAGCGTGTTCGTGCAGATGGGCCAGGTGGGCGCGGTGCTGCGCACTATCACCACCGAGATTCCCACCTTCGAGCAGCTGCAGCTGCCGGAGCAGCTCAAGCAGATCGCCATGGCCAAGCGCGGCCTGGTGCTTATGGTGGGCGCCACCGGCTCCGGCAAGAGCACCTCGCTGGCGGCGATGCTGGGCTACCGCAACGCCAACTCGCGCGGCCACATCATCACCATCGAGGACCCGGTGGAATACGTCCACCCGCACCTGGGCTGCCTGATCACGCAGCGCGAGGTCGGCGCCGACACCCAGTCCTGGGAGAATGCGCTGAAGAACACCCTGCGCCAGGCGCCGGACGTGATCCAGATCGGCGAAATCCGCACCCGCGAAACCATGGAATACGCGGTGCAGTTCTCCGAAACCGGTCACCTGGTGCTGTCCACCCTGCACGCCAACAGCGCCAACCAGGCACTGGACCGCATCATCAACTTCTTCCCCGAGGAGAAGCGCGAGCAGGTGCTGATGGACCTGTCGCTCAACCTGCGCGCCATCATCTCGCAGCGCCTGGTGCGGCGCGAGAGCGGCGGCCGCGTGGCGGCGATGGAGATCATGATCAACTCGCCGCTGGTTTCGGACCTGATCTTCAAGGGCGAGGTGGCCGGCATCAAGGAGGTGATGGCGCGCTCCAACGAGCAGGGCATGTTCACCTTCGACCAGTTCCTGTTCGAGCTGTTCGAGCGAAACGTGATCGGCTACGAGGAGGCGATCCGCAACGCCGATTCGCAGAACGAGCTGCGCCTGCGCATCAAGCTCGACTCCAAGCGGGCGGCGCAGAACCTGCTGGAGGACGAGATGGTCAAGAAGATGAAGATGAAGCCGGAAGAAATCGAACAGGCCCAGTTCCTCCGCCGCTAATCGAGTCCGAGCGCCACCCATGCTAAAGATCCTGCCCTACCTCAAGCTGGCGGTGGAGAAGAACGCCTCCGACCTGTACTTCACCTGCAACTCGCCGGCCATGCTGCGCATCGAGGGCGAGATGGCGGCAGTGGGCAAGAGCCAGCTCACCACCGAGTTCATCAAGGAACTGGCCTACAGCATCCTCACCCCGGAACAGCAGGAATACCTGGAGAAGAGCCGCGAGATCGACCTCGCCACCCAGGCCGGCGGCCTCGGCCGCTTCCGCGTCAACGTGTTCCACCAGCGCAACAGCGTGGCCATGTGCCTGCGCCTGGTACGCTCCGACATCCCCCGGCTGGAGGATCTGGGCATGCCGCCGGTGCTGCGCGACCTGGTCATGCTCAAGCGCGGCATGATCCTGATGGTGGGCGCCACCGGCTCCGGCAAGACCACCACCCTGGCGGCGATGATCGGCCACCGCAACGAGAGCGCCGCCGGCCACATCCTCACCATCGAGGACCCGATCGAGTTCGTCCACCCCAACGTGCGCTCCATCGTCAACCAGCGCGAGGTGGGCCTGGACACCGAAACCTACGATCGCGCTCTGGTTTCCGCCCTGCGCGAGGCGCCGGACGTGATCCAGGTGGGCGAGGTGCGCCGGCGCGAGACCATGGACGCGGTGATCCAGCTCGCCAACACCGGCCACCTGGCCATCTCCACCCTGCACGCCAACAACGCCTACCAGGCGCTGCAGCGCATCGTGAACCTGTACCCGGACGAGCTGCGCGACCAGCTCTACCTGGACCTCTCGCTGACCCTGCGCGCGATCATTTCCCAGCGCCTGGTGCGCGGCAAGGACGGCAAACGCCTCGCCGCGGTGGAAGTGATGCTCAACAGCCCCTACATCCAGGACCTGATCCTGAGCAAGCGCATCGACGAGATCCGCACCGCCATGGAGCAGGCTTCCGACCGCAACACCCAGACTTTCGACCAGTCCCTGTTCAAGCTTTACAAGGACGGAAAAATCGATCTGGAAGAGGCACTTAGCAACGCCGACTCGCGCACGAACCTGGAAGCGAAGATCAATTTTGGCGTGTAAAGCGTCGCGATGCGGCCCGCCTCCCGCCTTGCGGTGGCTTCCGAAACTCACTAAAATCCCGCCTCTTTTACCCGAGGTCCGCCTGCCGTGAGGCGCGTGGACTGAACAACAACCAGCCCCAAAGGGGCCTAGAGCAGGACTTATGAAGACCTTTTTTGCCACCAACGAAACCGCCAAGCGCGACTGGGTGGTGCTGGATGCCGAGGGCAAAGTGCTCGGCCGTCTGGCTACCGAAGTCGCCCGCCGTTTGCGCGGCAAGCACAAGCCCGAATACACCCCCCACGCGGATGTCGGCGATTACGTGATCGTCATCAACGCCGCCAAGGTGCACGCCACCGGCAACAAGCACGAGGGCAAGGTGTACTGGCGGCATACCGAATATCCGGGCGGCATCAAGTCCACCACTCTGGGCAAGATGCTGGCCGAGCACCCCGAGCGCGTCATCGAAAAGGCGGTCAAGGGCATGCTGCCCAGGGGCCCGCTGGGCTTCGCGCAGTACCGCAAGCTCAAGGTCTACGCCGGCGCGGAACACCCGCACACCGCGCAGCAGCCCAAGCCCGTCACTTTCTAAGGTTCCCACATGGCCACGCTCAAGCAACCCGCCAACCAACAGTACGGCACCGGCCGCCGCAAGACCGCCGCCGCCCGCGTCTTCCTCCGCCCCGGCAAGGGTGAAATCAGCATCAACGGCAAGACGGTCGAGGGTTATTTCGGCCGCGAGACCTCGCGCATGCTGGTGCGCCAGCCGCTCGAGATCGCCGAGTCGCTGGACCGCTTCGACCTCAAGATCACCGTCTCCGGCGGCGGCCCCAACGGCCAGGCCGGCGCCATCCGCCACGGCATCACCCGTGCCCTGATCAAGTACGACGAGGCCCTGCGCGTGCCGCTGCGCGCCGCCGGCCTGGTGACCCGCGACGCCCGCGAGGTTGAGCGCAAGAAGGTCGGCCTGCACAAGGCCCGCCGCGCGCCGCAGTACTCCAAGCGCTAACGGTTCTTCGCGCGCCCGGCCCCGCCGCCGGGCGCGACTTGAACTTCGCGGCGTTTCCGCTAGTCTGTGCGGCACGGCGCAGGCCGGCGCAACTCCGGCGGTGCCGCAGCTTCGGGTTTGCAGTCCTGCTGGGAGATCGTCTAATGGTAGGACAACAGATTCTGACTCTGTTTATCTAGGTTCGAGTCCTAGTCTCCCAGCCAATGTTTTCAATAAGTTAGGCCCGTCTCTAGGCGGGCCTTTTTGTTTGGATCACTGCTGGATTACATTCCAATTCCACGCCCCAGAAGCTTGTCCAACGAATTCGACTTGGAGCGGCCCTTTCTGACGAGAGATAGCGGAATACCTCGCGGGTTACATTGCCGACTGATCAAGCACCTGCTCAGCCGTGCCCAAATGTATGTCTCAGTAGTACTTGGTTAGCAGCGCGTGGCTGGTCTTGTTCCGGTCTGAGTGCGCTCAGATCTCGCGGAGGTACGAGGCAATGGCAGATTTGGTTCTTGTGCACGACCCGGTTACGTCAACTGGGAAGCCACGCGTCGTGTTCATTCATGGTTTAGATGGCGACATCAAAAAGACTTGGATGGCCGACCCTAAGGATGCCAGCACACTCTGGCCCCGATGGGTTGGTGAGGATACCGGTTGCCCCGTGTGGCTACTGGGCTACGGCGCAGCTATGTCAGCCTGGAAAGCAGATGCCATGGCCTTGCCACGACAAGCCATAGCAGTTATCGAGCGTCTGAGCAATGAACCGAAGCTCATGGATGGTCCGCTAGTGCTGGTTGGTCATAGCCTTGGTGGTCTGGTCATCAAGACTGCTTTGCAGCGGGGTATGCACGGGCTCGCCGAGCGGCACAAAGAAGTTGCCCGGAATATCCGGGGCATTGCGTTCGTAGGGACACCCCACTTTGGCTCAAAACTAGCCAATATTGCGGCGTGGACTCACCTTATGCGAGCTAACCCGCAAGTGAGTGACCTGTGCCTGGAGAATGCGCATTTGGAAGTGTTGAATCAGTGCTTCCTTGCGCAGTGCAAAGATCTCGGCTTCAAGACGCGCGTCTTTACCGAGACGCAACCCCTCCGGCTGCCTTGGTGGCTTGGAGGCCGCTGGTTACCAGGAGTGACTATCGTCTCGCCGTCAAGCTCGGAAGCTCACATCCCGGGAGAAGTCGGTATACCGATAGAGGCGGACCACATCTCCATTTGCAAGCCGAAAGACCGTCTCGCTGCAATCCATCGCTCACTTGTCAGCTTTATCCAAGATGTAGAAACTGCCGCGGGGCAGCCGCCGAGCACGACTGTTTCACCAACGGCTTCTTTGGCATCGGAAAGCTTCGATGCGTTATCTCCTAAGGACAGACCCAGCACCGCGGTTAGCTTGGCGTTCTCGACTTTTGGCGTGAGCCTTGATGGCGCCACCGATATGCCCGTGTGCGCAACCGTCTGTCTGGTTACTGACGCGCCAGGCCAGTTGAGGCGTCACGTTGAACAAATTCGAGCGGCGATTCAAGGTGACCCACTGGTCAACCCTGCGGCGAAGAAGCTTGCCGGCCATGCTCCTCTGAGCGAGCTTGCTTGGAGCCCCGGAACGCGGGCGGTAACTTTTCGCGAGCTGGCCGTTATATCCTTCTCTGCCTACTTGTACTACTGCTCAAAAGAAGCGTTCGACCGGCTGACTCGTGAAGAGAGGCTGGACAGATTCTTTGTCGTGCCTTTGGTTCACCGCCTGAGCAAGAAGGGCGAACACTTCGAGCAGGTACATACGCGGCTCGCTGACATGCCGCAGTATTTAAAGCAAGCAGCCAGCAGCGTAGAACGGCTATACAATAGAACACCGCGGATTCCGAAATCAGGGGCAAGTAAAAACTCCGTGCTTGAGGAGCTGGCTTCCCTCATAGCGGCGGCGTCTTGTCGGCACCTCGCGAATCTCTCCGATGGGGAGGCTTTAGAGCTGTTTGACGGTCTTCGGACTCGTATTAGGTACGCAGAGAACATAGCGACCGGTGAGAAGCACAAGCGAGATGTTAACCCACTTCCTTAATAGTCGTCGCGGTCAGGGTCTGGATCGTATGGTTCCCGGTTTGCAAGGGCGTCATTGAATATCTCTTGCCATTCTTTGACGAGTTGGGGCTCAATGGAACGAGCATATTTCAGCATCCCGCTTAGCCAAGCTTCTTGACGAATCTGTTCGCCAAAGTCGACCCCGCTAAAGTGTTCGTCAAGCCCATGCTTCTTTATGTAGTACATTGTCAGCCGTAGCTGGCGCTTCAATCTCTTTGGCAGCCTGGGGCGGCTTTGGTCTGCCACAGTGAGGCCAGTGACAAACTGGCAGCGGCCTCTGTATTGCCGAAAGCATCGGTCGTCACGAAGTTTGAATTCGTGGCTCTCAAGGATTTCACGTACCGCTTCGTCGTCAGGCACGTCCTGGCCTGAAAACGTAATGTCATCCGCATAGCGGGTATAGACGCAGTCCTTCGATCGGGCCAAACGAAGGAACGCTTGGTCCATGCCATGGCAGACTAAATTAGCTATGGTTGGGCTGCAGCGCGTGCCCTGCCTAAGGCGGCCGTCAATGGTGCAGGCTTTGGCCAATAGGTTGGCTAGCTGCACCTTACTCCCATCCGCGATGAACGCGTCGACTACGCGCTTGGTACAGATGGCGTCGAAGAAACCCTTAATGTCCGCGTGCAACAGCACCTTGGCACCAAGATGTCTCTCGGCATTCGTCCGCGTAGAACGCCTTTTCAGGAATCCTTGGACATGGTCGCCGAAGACAGTGCTGTTGGTGACAATCATCGACATTGACCTATGAAAGGCCGCTAGTCTTTGCTCGCGGGCGTCAAACACTACGCGATACTCGCCCTTGCGTCGCTTGCCGCGCTTTGGAAGCTTCAGCGCCCTGTAATAACTCTTCTGGTCCTGGCTCGCGGCATATGCCTCGATGAAATCACGCTCTACGCCGCACGCTCGTGCAACGTCACCTAACGACTTCAAGTCTCGCAGTTTGGCTGTTGTCATCGAAGGGGGGCAACGGCGAGATGGAAAATGTCAGGTCTTAATGTTCGGGCTCGAACTCAAGCCCACGGAAACCTTCCGCGACCGTTCATCGCGCCGCTGCCCCACGTAAGCGTAGCAGACCGCAAGAAGGGCGGTGCGACTCTTACGGGTTTTGGCGCTTCGCATGTCGGGCGCTCGGGCCCTGCCTTAACCTGCAGATGCACCCCTATCCACCGGCGGCGCCGCGATACCGCCGAAGCACTCCTCCACGCGCTCGCGAAGGCGATGGTGGTGCGGTCCCTCAGGCGCGGGCCGATGGCCTTCCGCTGGTCGCCGCGAGGTCGCGCTAGTCCGCCCCGGGATAGTGCGTATGGCCCACCACCCTCTGCACGTCGAGCTTGCGCCAGTCGAAGTCGGGGACGTCCTTGGCCTTGCGTCCGAGAAATGCACCGTTCGGCTGACAATATCTCGTCCTTCGACGGCACCCGGCCCGAACCCGCGCTAAGCCACCCCGTGCGCCTTGAACCAGGCCAGCATCCGCGCCCAGCCGTCCTTGGCCTCGGTCTCGCGATAGCTCGGCCGGTAGTCGGCGTTGAAGCCGTGCGGCGCGTCGGGATAGACCTGGATGGTGCTTTTGCCGTCGCCGGCGGCGGTGAGCGCGTCGCGCATCTTCTGCACGTCGTCCTGGCTGATGCCCTGGTCCTGGCCGCCGTACAGGCCGAGCACGCGGCCCTTGATGTTGCCGGCCACCTCGATGGCGGTCTGGCTGCCTTGCGGGGCCTTGGCCAGCGGGCCGTACCAGGCCACGCCGGCCTTCACGCTCGGAGTGGCGGCGGTGTACATCCAGGTCTGCCGCCCGCCCCAGCAGAAGCCGGTGACTGCGAGCTTGTGGGTGTCCGCCTTTTCCGAGGCGGCGAATTTCACGGCGGCGTCGAGATCGCTCCTGACCTGGGTGTCGCTGGCCTTGGAGACGATGGTGGACATCAGCTCCTTGATGTCGGCGACCTTGGTGGCGTCGCCGTAGCGGGCGTAGAGGTCGCCGGCGATGGCGTAGTAGCCCTGCTTGGCCAGCCGCCGGCACAGGTCCTGGATGTGCTCGTGCACGCCGAAGATCTCGTGGATCACCAGCACCACCGGTGCGTGCTTCTGGCCGGCCGGGCAGGCGCGGTAGGCCGGCATCGCGCCGTCGCTTACGGGCACCTTGACCTCGCCCGCGGTGAGGCCCTCGCTGTCGGTGGTGATCACCGTCTGCGCCATCACCGGCTGCACCGCCAGGGCGAAGCCGGCGCCCAGGCTGGTGACGACGAAGGCGCGGCGCGTGAGGTGCGCGTTCGGCTGCAGGCTGCGGGACTGCGATAGGCCGAGGTCGGATTCGTGCATGGTGTGTCTCCCTGGTGCGGCTGCCGGGTCAATGCGCTGGATGGAACCTGCTCCGAACGCAAAGTATGTACCAGATGGCGGTTGCCGGATTTTTTTCGCGGCTACGAACATTGATCGGAACTTGTTGCGGAAAGTTCATGTCGAGTTCATAGGCCAGGGAGATACTGGGATCACAGTTTCTTGCCGGCGTTTCGCGCACAATCGGCCGGGGCGGTCGTGTCCGGGCGAACCGGCTCGATCCTTGCGGAACACAACTACTTGTACGCGAAGGGTGCCTGTGATGACGACTTCGACGACGTTCGAGCCGGTCAACGCCGTAGACCGCGCTTGGCTGGACATGGACGAGCCGCACAACCCGATGGTGATCAGCGCCGTCTTCCAGCTCGAAGGGCCGGTGGACGCGGCCAACCTGCAGAAGGTGATGGTGGAGCGCCTGCTGCGCTATCCGCGCTTCGGCCAGCGCATCGACTACAACCGCCGCCAGCCGGTATGGGTCAACGACCCCGAGCTGGACTTCCGCTACCACGTGCATGTGCGCCGGCTGCCGGACGGCGCGCCGGAACGCGAGCTGCGCAAGGCGATCTCGGCCGAGGTGTCGCGTGAGCTGGACAGCTGCAGGCCGCTGTGGCGGCTGTTCCTGTTCCCGCGCAGCGACGGCCCGGTCACCGTCCTGTTCCGCGCCCACCATGCCCTGGCGGACGGCCTCGCCCTGGTCACGCTGCTGATCGACAGCACCGACGCCGGCTTCCGCCGCGCGCCCGAGCTGCCGCTGCGCCCGGCCGCGAAGCCGTCCCGGCCGGGTCCCCTGGGCGGCATCATCGACCGGCTCGAGTCGGTCAACGACGGCCTGCTGAGCCTGTCGGCCATGCTCGGCGCGGACGGCGATCTGGGCCCAGTACGGCGCCAATACCAGGAAGGCCGTGCCGCGATGGCGGCAGTGCGGCGCGTGCTGGCCCTGCCGGACGACAACCCGCCGGCGCTGCGCAAGCCGCTGTCGGGCCGCCGCGGCGTGGCCTGGACCGGCGAGCTCCCGCTGGAGCCGATCCGGCGCCAGGCGCGCCTGCTCCACGTGCGTGTCAACGACCTGCTGATGGCCGCGCTGGCCGGCGCCTTCGGCCGTCAGCTCCAGCACGGCAGCGCCAGCCTGGCGCCGGAGCAGGGCCTGCGCATCTCGGTGCCGGTGAACCTGCGCACCGGCAAGGGGCGGGACCTGGGCAACCGTTTCGGCCTGGTGCTGCTCGACCTGCCGGTGGGCGAAGCCGATCCCTGGCAGCGGCTGAACACGGTGGCCCAGCGCATGTCGGTGCTGAAGGAGTCCGGCGAGGCGCGCGCCATCATGCTCGGGCTGGCCGCGGCGGGCCGGCTGCCGATGCCGCTGGAGCGCAGGCTGGTCAACCTGATCGGCTCCCGCTCGGTGGCGGTGGTGTCCAGTCTGCCCGGGCCCAAGCGCCACGTGCGCATCGCCGGGGCACGCATGCGCGACCTGGTGTTCTGGCCACCGCAGTCCGGGGGTATCGGCCTGGGCCTGAGCTTCTTCAGCTACGCCGGCCAGCTCAGTTTCGGCGTGTCGGCCGACCTTGCCCTGCTGCCCAATCCCCGCGGCCTGCTGGACGCGTTCGAGATGGAGCTGGAGCGGCTGCTCCAACTCAAGCGTCCGGCGGCGACCAGCAGCACGGTCCAGGCCGGAGCGGAGGCGCCGCAGCGGATGCCGCTGCCGGAAATCTGACCCGCAGCGCCGGCTGTCCGGCGGTTGGCGGCGCCGGGGGTTTGCCGCGGCCGTCTGGCGTAAGCTTCTTCCCTATTGCTGTCCGAGGGGTTCACCGATGCTGCGCACCGTGGCGATCGCGAACTATTTTATCGACCGCAGCCTGGAGCCGCCGGGGCGGGCGCTTTATGCCTCGTCCCTCACTGCGCTGCTGTACTTCGCCCACGGCTGGTGGCTGGGGGCGAACAACCAGCCGCTGCTGGACGCGCGTTTCGTCGCCGGCACCGACGGTCCGGAGATCCCGCGGCTGAACCGCATGCTGCGGATGTTCGATACCAACCCGGTGAACAAGCGTCTGACCCTGTTCCTCGACGCGGCCGCGGGCAACGGCAAGTCGGCCTGGACCACCCCGGCGCTGGAAGGCGCCGACCCGGCCGCGCCGGTGCTGGACCAGGTGTGGAAGGCGCTGGGCGGCGAAAGCGTCTACCTGCTGCACGACCTGCTGACCCAGCCCTACACGCCCTGGGCCGCGATCTGGCACGGCTCCAGCTCCAGCCGCAAGCCGAACGAGGTAGTGGAGGTGGACGACGAACGCATCCGCCGCTGGTTCGTGGCACGCCGCGAGGGCGGTACTTCGCCGCTGGACGCGGTGCTGGCGGCGATCAAGAACAAGCCGCTCTCGCGGGCGGGCGGAGACCTCGTCTAGGGCCCGTTAACGCTACTTCTAGCCGGTGCGCACGGTGCCGGGCGTCACGCCCTTCCAGCGCTTGAAGGCGTGGCTGAACGCCGCCGCGTCGGAATAGCCGAGTCGTTCCGCTACTTCCGCCAGCTTCATCCTGGCCGTGCCCATCAGCTCCTCGGCCAGGGTCAACAGCACTTCGTCGCGCAGGGCGCGGTAGGTGGTGCCTTCCTCCGCCAGGTGCCGCCGCAGCGTGCGCGAGGTCATGCACAGCTCGGTGGCTATCCATTCCATGTTGGCGGCGCGGCCCGGCTCGCGCACGATGATGTTGCGCACCTTGGCGGAAATGCCGGAGCGGGCCCGGCGGCGCGCCAGCAGCTTCTGGCACTCCAGCTCGCACATCCGCGCGGTGGCCTCATTGGCCTGCGGTAGCGGCTCGTCCAGCACGCGCGGATCAAGCACGAACACGGTGGTCTCCGTGCCGAACTCGGGCATCGAGCCGAACACCTGGCGGAAGCGCTCGGCGTACGCCGGGCGGGGGAAGGCGAACTCCATGCGTAGCGGCGGCGAGGGCCGCGGGTCGACCACCCGCTGGATCGAAAGAATGGCGGCGGCGTCAAGTTCGGTGAGGAACTGGCGCAGGTCCGCCGGAACCTTGTGATAGTCCATGCACAAGCGCGCTTCGCCGCCGCTTTCCGCGAACGTCAGCTTGCCGAACACGGCGCTCAGGTCGAGGTAGCGCAGCGCCAGCAGCAGCGCCTCGCGCAGGCTGCGGCTGCTGAACAGGGCGTAGCCCCAGATGCCGAAATCGGTGAGCTGGTAGCGGCAGCCCACTTCCAGCGCCAAGCCCGGCACGTGCGGCAGGGCGGCGATCACGTTGCGCAGCAGCCGCATCTCCTGCTCGGTGGTAATGGTGCCTTCCGGGTCCTCGACGGCGGCGGGGCCGATGCCGGTGCCCTCCAGGCAGACTGCCGGGGATGCGCCATACTGCTGCGCCGCCTTGATCAGGTGGCGTGCTCCGGCGATACCATGGGGGATGCTCCAATCCGGCATATGCTTCGACTCTGTGACCGTCCGAAATTATCAATAAATTGTCCCTGCGCGTCATCCATCGGCCGGAGTCCGGTGGACTAAGCTTTCCGTTCTTGAGCGACCCCCTATGACCCAGGCCCGACCCTCCAGCGTGCGTATGGCGCCTCCGCCGTGGGAACTCCACGGCAGCGGCTACATTTTCGCCGTGCGCATGCCGCAGGCCGTACTTGATCACGGCAGCTTCCTGCCCGAGGGCTGCCCGCGCCTGGGGCGCGGCCACATGGCCTACGCCATGTTCGTGGATTATGCCGAGAGCGATGTCGGCCCCTACCACGAGCTGCTCTACATCCCCGGCCGGGTGCGCATCGGCCGGCGCCGCGACCTGTCGATCAGCCGCATCTACGTGTCGAGCTGGGCTTCGGTGCTGAACGGCGAGCACAACTGGGGCATCCCCAAGGACCGCTGCGATTTCGATGTGCGGTACGGCGCCGACGGGATCGACCGGGTCCGGCTCACCGCGGCCGACGGCGCCGCCATCGCCGAGATGGAGCTGCGCGCGCGCGGGCCGCGCCTGCCGGCGCCGGGGCACTGGGCGCCGGCCGCCTGGCGCACCCTGTCGCAATTGCGCGACGGCCAGGTCTACACCTACACGCCGTCGGCGAGCGGTCGTGTCCGCTTCGCCAGCGTGCTGCGCTGGCGCTTCGATCCGCGTTATTTCCCCGACCTGGGGCAGGGCCGGGTGGTGGCGGCGGCCCGCATCACCGATTTCCGCATGATCTTCCCGGTGGCGGAGATCGAGCCGCTGGCGCCGTATTGAGCGCGCCGGCGATGGGCGACGCGCATACCTACGACTACGTGGTGGTCGGGGGCGGTTCCGCCGGCTGCGTGCTGGCCAACCGCCTGAGCGCGGACGGCCGCCACAGCGTGTGCCTGCTCGAAGCGGGACCGCGCGACTGGAATCCCTTCATCCGCATGCCCACCGGTTTGATCCCGCTGGTGCGCGGCTGGTTCTGCAACTGGAAATACTGGAGCGAGCCGCAGGCGCACATGGGCGGGCGGCGCATGTACCAGCCGCGCGGCAAGACCCTGGGCGGCTCCAGCAGCATCAACGCTCAGGTGTATATCCGCGGCCACGCCTCCGACTTCGACCGCTGGGCCGGCCTCGGCTGCAGCGGCTGGTCCTACGAGGATGTGCTGCCTTACTTCCGCCGGATGGAGAACTACGAGGGCCAGTGCGAGCCGCGTGACCACCGCTTCCACGGCAAGGGCGGTCCGCTCAACATCCCCGCGCGGCGCAACCTCAACCCGCTCAGCCAGGCCTTCCTCGACGCCGCCGCGCAGGCCGGGATGACGCGCACCAGCGATTTCAACGGCGCCCAGCAGGAGGGCTACGGCCTGCTGCACGCCTATCATCGCAACGGCCAGCGCTGCAGCAACGCCGACGCCTACCTGCGCGAGGCCGAGCGGCGTCCCAATCTCACCGTGCTCACCCGCGCCCACGCCACCCGCGTGCTGTTCGAGGACGGCCAAGCGTGCGGTGTGCGCTATCGCCGCCGCGGCCGCGAGCGCGAGGTGCGGGCGCGGCGCGAGGTGATCCTCAGCGGCGGCTCGTTCAATTCGCCGCAGCTGCTGCTGCTATCCGGGGTGGGGCCGCGGGCGGAGCTGGAGCGCCACGGCATCGGCGTGGTGCATGAGCTGCCCGGCGTGGGCCAGAACCTGCAGGACCACCTGGATCTCTACGTCGTCACCAAGGCGCGCACGCGGGTCGGCTTCTCGTTCCATCCCACCTCGTGGGGCCGCGCCCTGACGGGGCTGTTCCTGTATGTGTTCTTCAAGCGCGGCTACCTCACCAGCAACCTGGCGGAGACCGGCGCCTTCGTGCGTTCCTTGCCGGAAGAGCCGGTGCCGGACCTGCAGTGGCACTTCGGGCCGGTGGTGAACGCCTACCACGGCCTGGACCTGGGGCCGGTGTTCCGCCATTACGGCTATTCCATCACGATCAACGAGAACCGGCCGCTGTCGCGCGGCCGGGTGGGCCTGCATTCGGCCGATCCGCTGGCGCCGCCGCTGATCGACCCCAACTACGGCGCCGAGCAGCGCGAGATCGAACGTCTGGTGCGCGGCATCCGCCTGGCGCGCAAGGTGCTGGCGCAGCCGGCCTTCGACCCGCACCGCGACGTCGAGCTGGCGCCGGGCCCGCAGGTGCAGAGCGACGAGGAGCTGCGCCACTGGGTGCGGCACAACGCGGAGTCGCTCTACCATCCGGTCGGCACCTGCAAGATGGGCCTGGACCCGATGGCGGTGGTCGACCCGTGCCTGCGTGTGCACGGACTGCGGGGCCTGCGCGTGGTGGACGCCTCGATCATGCCGACCCTGATCGGCGGCAACACCAACGCCGCCGTCACCATGATCGGCGAGAAGGGCGCGGCCATGATCCTGCAGGACGCGGTCGCAACCGTTTCGCTCGCCGCCTGAACCGATATCAACCTGGATGCGCCGCGCGCGCATGGAGAAAGAGAGAATGGATCTGGAGATCGCCCGCAAGGCGTTGGAAACCGGCATCAAGTTCGTGGCCAACAGCGGGCTGAAGGTGGAGGAACTGCGGCGCGGCTACGTGCGCTGCAGGATGCCCTTCGACGGCAACGGCAACCACATCGGCACCATGTACGCGGGGTCCCTGTTCACGCTGGCCGAGATCCCGGGCGGGGCGCTGTTCCTGTCCAGCTTCGACGCCACCAGGTTCTACCCGATCGTGAAGGAGCTGGACCTGCGCTTCCTCAAGCCGGCCAAGACCGACGTGACGGTGGAGATCACGCTGGACGACATCCACGCCGCCTCGCTCGCCGCGGAAGCGGCGCAGAAGGGCAAGGCCGAGTTCATCCTCGAGGGGCAGCTCAAGACCGCCGACGGCACGGTGGTGGCGGAGAGCCGTGGCGTGTACCAGATCCGTTCGCTGCAGCCGCCGCCGAAGTAGCGCCTAGGCCGGGACCGCGCGCTGGTCCGCCGGGATCAGCGCGTAGTCCTCCAGCCGCGGCTGCCGCAGGCGCCGGCCGTACTCGCTCATGTGGCCGACCCAGTTGTTGGTGTTGCGCCCGTCCGGGCCGGTGTACCAGCTGTGGCAGCCCGCCTCGTAGCTGGTGCTGTGGCTGCGCCTGTGCATCTCCCGGGCGAATAAGCCCTGCGCCTCGGCGCGCACCTCCATGCTGCGCAGCCCGCGCTGCCGCAGCAGCTCCACGCAGCGCGCGATGTAGCGTGCCTGCGCCTCCAGCATGTAGATGATGGACCCGGCGCCGAGGTTGGTGTTGGGGCCGTAGAGCATGAAGAAGTTGGGAAAGCCGCTGACGGCCACGCCCAGGTAGGCGTCGGCACCCTCCATCCAGCGATCGTGCAGGAAGCGGCCGTCGCTCCCCTTCAGCTCCATCGGCGCCAGGAATTGCGAGGCGGCGAAGCCGGTGCCGTAGACGATGACGTCGGCCTGGCGCAGGCGGCCGTCCGTGGTGCGCGGGCCGGTGGCGGTGACCTCGGCGATGGGCTCGGTCACCAGCTCGACCCTGTCGCTCGCCAGCGTACGCAGCCAGTCGTTCGACAGCAGGATGCGCTTGCAGCCGATCGGGTAGTCGGGCGTCAGCCGGCGGCGCAGCCGCGGGTCCGGCACCTGGGCTCGCAGCAGCAGCCGCGCCTGCAGCTTGAGCAGGGCATCGGCCAGGCTGCCGGCGAGGCTGCGGCCAAGCATGGCCGAGGCCAGGAATTCGATCAGCCAGAAGATGCGCCGCCGGTCGAGGTCGTACAACACCGGAAAGCGCCGCAGCAGCCATTGCTCCCAGGGCGCGAAGCGGCGGTCGAACTTGGGGATGCACCAGCCCGGCGAGCGCTGGAACACGTACAGGCGCGCGGCCTGCCTGGCGATCTCCGGCACGAACTGTACCGCGCTGGCGCCAGTGCCGATGACGGCCACGGTCTTGCCGCGCAGGCTGCAGCCGTGGTCCCAGCGCGCGGAGTGGAAGGCCCTGCCGGTGAAGCGCTGCAGGCCGGGGATGTTGGGGTAGGCCGGGCGGTGCAGCTGCCCCACCGCCGACACCAGCACCCGCGCCTCGCAGGTTGCGCCGCCGGTGAAGCGCACCTGCCATAGCCCGCGCTGTTCGTCGAACTGCGCCCCGGACACCTCCCGGCCGAAGCGAAAATGCCGTTCCAGGTCGTACTTGCGCGCGACGTGGTGCTGGTATTCGAGAATCTCGGCCTGCTTGCCGTAGCGGCAGCTCCAGGGGTAGTGCGGCTCGAACGAGAACGAATAGAGGTGGGAGGGGACGTCGCAGGCCGCGCCGGGGTAGGTGTTCTCGCGCCAGACCCCGCCGATATCGGAGCTCTTCTCGAAGATCAGGAACGAGTCGATGCCCGCCTGCTTGAGGTGCCAGCCCATGCCGAGGCCGGCGAAGCCGCCGCCGATGATCGCCACCTCCAGGACGGTGGAACCTGCGCTGCCCTGTTCGGGGGCCATAGAAGCGTCCGCTGCCACGCGGTGGGAGCCTGGGCATCACGCTACGGAAATGCGGCGCCGCTGTAAATCCCCGTCCCGCTTCCGCATTTCACAAGCAAATGTCCGCCCGGCACATTCTGACCCCGCGACTTGCAAACTATGGTACGTCCTATCGACAATGTCCGAAGCAGGCGGAGACCGGCGTAATTCGGAGTCAGATGCCGCGGCAGGGAAGGATCGCGGCTCGACTCGGGGAGGAATACCAGTTATGCGATGCCGGTCCTGGCGTTTGCGCGCCTTCGTGTGTACCGCGGTTGCGGGTGTGCTGGCGGTACTTCCGGTTGTTCCGGCGCGGGCGCTCGATTTCAACTTCACGCCGCCGTTCGGCAACGAGCCGGTCAAGGCGGTGTTGAACACCACCGTCACCGCCGGCGTCGGCATCCGCATGGAGAGCCCCAGCACGGCGCTGATCGGCAAGGGCGATCTCAACCCGCAGGTGTGCGCCCCGCCGTACCAGGATTGCCAGGGCCTGTTCCGCACCCAGACCTACACCGCCTCCCACATGGTGGCCGCGCCCGGCTCGGCCTCCAACAACGGCGACCAGGGTGACCTCAACTATTACCACAAGTACGACATTTTCCAGTCGCCGCTGAAGCTGACCCAGGATCTCACGCTCACCTACCACGATTTCGGCTTCTTCGGCCGCGCGCTGTACTTCTACGACGTCACCAACAACGACTTCACCGAGTACCACCCCAACGAGATCACGCCGCAGAACCTGAAGCAGGTCGGCCGCTTCGGCAGCACCGCGCCGATCCCGGCGCTGAACACGCTGGCGCAGGACCTGCTCAAGGCCGGGATACCGGAGTCGGCGCTCAGCGTCACCGCCCTGATCGGCCGCTTCTACGGGCCGGGCGGGGTGGTGTACAGCAAGCGCACCGACCCGGTGGTGCTGAAGCAGGCCGGCACCGCCCTGCAGTACCTCGACAGCTATTTCTTCGGCAAGCTGCCTTTGTGGGGCGACCACGACCTGAGCTTCAAGATCGGCCGCCAGCTCGTCAACTGGGGCGAGAGCACCACCCTGCAGATCAACAGCATCAACTCGGCCAACCCGATCAACGCCAACAACTTCTACCGCATCGGCGCGCAGGTGGAGGAGGTGTTCCAGCCGGTGAACATGCTGGACCTGTCGTTCAGCCCGTTCGGCGGCGCCACCGTGGAAGGGTTCTACCAGCTCGAATGGCAGCCGACCCAGGCGCCGGCTCCCGGCACCTACTTCTCCGACATCGACGTCGGCACCAACAACGCCGGGCCCACCAGCCTCAATGCCAGCTTCGGCACCGCGGCCAAGGACCCCTATTGCATCGGCCGGCTCACCGACAACCCGCTGTCCGGCCTCACGCCCACCTGCATCGCCATCTTCCGCCTGCCCGACTGGAAGCCGCGCACGGCCGGACAGTACGGCCTCAAGTTCGACTACTACAGCGACTCGATCAACAACGGCACCGACTTCTCTTTCTACTACGAGCAATACCACTCGCGGCTGCCCTACGTGAGCGTGTTCGGCGCCTACCCGAGTTGCCTGCGGCGCGAGGGCAATGCGCGCAGCAACGACGCCATCGACATCATCAGCACCCTGCAGGACTGCCCGCACATCCCGCTGCTCACCATCGGCAATCCCGCCGCCGCCAGGAACGACGCCCTGATGCTGGATACCTCCAAGTATGTGCTGGAGTATCCGGAGGACATCCACCTGCTGGGCCTGAGCTTCAATACCACCGTCGGCGCGTACTCGCTGCAGGGCGAGGTGGCCTACCGGCCGAACAAGCCGATGCAGGTGGACGCGCACGACCTGCTGTTCGCCTCGCTGGGTCACTCCGGTGCCGCCTGCGATCTGCACGGGGTGCAGTGCGAGGGCACCAGCGGCCCGCTGTCCGCGCTCGGCGTCGGCGGCGTCGGCAACGGTCCCGACGGCGGCACCGCCTTCTACGGCAGCAGCGACGCCGTGAACCAGTCCGGCAGGACCTACAGCACCGACACCTACAACCTCATCATCGGCCACGCCGCCGGCTCGCAGCGCTACTTCCCGAACTTCATCATCCCCTACCGTGGCGGCGTGGTGGGCGAGAACACGCCCTGCTACCCGCAGCAGGGCAGCGCCGACGAGACGCAGTTCGGCTTCAACACCTTCCAGCACCCCTACTATCCCTACAACCGCAACAGCCCCTGCTATATCCGCGGCTACGAGCGGCTGCAGGATTTCCAGTTCAACCTGGGCGCCACCCGCGTCTACGGCAATACCGAGAATCCCATCGGCGCCGACCAGGTGACCTTGCTGTACGAGCTGGGCGCGGAGTACGTGCCGTTCCTGCCCCCGTACGACCGCCTGGTGCTGCAGGGCCCGAACTCGACCTACGGCCCCACCGCCGGCGCCGACGGTTCCGGTGCGGACGGCTCGCGCATGGGCTGCTCCAACATCCCCGATTGTTCCTACGGTCCCGACGGCATCCGCTTCAACCCGCACCAGCAGGATCACTCCGGCTATCCCACCTACCTGTCCTGGGGCTACCGAGTCATCAGCCAGGTCAAGTACGAGCAGATCCTGCCGGGCTTCACCCTGACTCCGATCATCGTCTGGCAGCAGGACGTGGGCGGCATTTCACCGGAGCCGGGCGGCAACTTCGTGAAGGGGCGCAAGCAGATGAACACCCTGTTCGAGCTGCGCTACCACCAGCCGCTGTCGCTCAGCATGGGCTACACCTGGTACTGGGGCGGGGGCGGGTACAACACCCTGTCGGACCGCGACTACGCGCAGGTGTTTCTCAAGTACCAGTTTTGAACGAGCCGCGCGTGCCGTCGGCGTAGCGCGACAGGTAGGCCACCATGGCGTACACCGCCTCGTCGCGATAGGACGGCGTCACCGTGCCGTGCAGGAACACCGAGTGGCGGAAGCAGGTGGTGCCGATGTCGACCGCGAGCGCCGCCGTGTCGGGCTCCATCTCCGGCAGCACGATGCCCGCGCCGGCCAGCAGCCGCCGGGTGAGGGAGCCGAGATGGGCGATGGTGATCTCCTGCGCGCGGTAGCTTTCGTCGGTGACCGGGCCGCCCAGGATCAGCAGCCGCCCCACCGGGTTGGCGTTGTGGAAGTCGGCAGCGAGGCTCACGAAGGCCGCGGTGGCTTCCTGCCAGGAGATGCTGCTGGCCTGCGAGTCGGCGCCAGCCCGGTACAGCGCTTCCTCCAGCCTCGCCAGGTAGCGGCGCAGCAGCTCGTTGTAGACGGCGTAGGGAGTGGGGAAGAACTTGTAGATGGTGGCGCGGGCATAGCCCAGCCGTTCGGCCAGGAGCGGAATGGAAAAGCCTTCCAGCCCTTTTTCGAGCAGCAGGGATTCCGACGCTTCGATCACCCGCTCGAAGCGGTCCTTGGCCCTTTGCTGTAGCGGCTGCCGCGCCAGGGCATCGGCTCTAAGAGTCTGATTCATGAATTGAGAATATAGCGCTTGACCGCTAAAGCGACAACTGTTACCTTTAAAAGCGACAGATGTTACTTATTAGCTGGAGGAGTTGCAGTGTCGTCTCGGCGGCCTGCAGCGGGTCAAATCAAAGAAAGGGCGGCGGCGCCGGAGGAGGGCTCCGGCTGACCGCCCCTCGAAGAGGAGCGGGCTCATGATGCGGCGGACTCTTGCTGTCTGTGCGATCGCGCTTTCGCTGTCCGCCTGCGGCGGCGGCAACAACGGCGGCAGCGGTGCGGTCGCCTCCAATGCGCAGGGTGCCAACCTCGGCACCGGTGCTTCCAGTTCCAGCAGCGGGGGTGTGCAACAGTTCCCCCTGCTCGACACCTCGCCGCACATTACGTACAAGGAAGCGTTCTGCGCCAACCAGCCCGACAGCGCGGCGCTGCCCACCGATCCACGCAGCCTGATCCAGCCTGGTTTCAATCAAGGCAAGAAGGTCAGCTTCAACGCGTGGTGGGAGGACTGCCACCGCAATATCCCGACCAAGCAGCCCCAGACTTGCGGCGAGTACCGCGTCGCCAAGGCAGCCGGCCAAGCGTATGTCAGTGGTGTTGGTAACAAGGCACTGACCACTTTCAGCATCTTCATGCCGTCGAAAGGCTACAACGACATGTGGAAGGTCTGGGGTCTCAAGTCGAGACCGGCTGACTTCGATGAGCAGGCGCGCGAGCGCTGGGGATTGCCGGCGTCCACCTATCCCAACCCCTATCCATTGCCCGGCGAAGACCCCAATGCCACCAACGGCGGTTCGGGTGTGTTGCCGATGGGGCTTGTGCAGATCCTCGATGCCAATGGCAAGTACACCGGCAATATCGGCATGACCTGCTATGTGTGCCATAGCGGCGCCCTGGGCCAGTCTTCGGACGGCGCCGGGCTGGGCACCATCAATGGCCTGGGGGCGCATGCCGCCGACCTGAACCTGATCTCGGCGGATGTGGGCGCGGACGTCCTGCAGGCGCTTGAAGGCAACTCGGTGCCGATCCACACGCTGCCGTTTCCGATTGCGCTGTCGTCTTCGCGCGGTGCGATCAACGCTTCCGGCGTGGCGGAGATGCTGATGACGCTGATGGATCTGCAATCCATGACCATCGACCTGAAGATCCGCGTCAATCCGTTCCACGCCAGCGAAGGCGACACCAAGACCGCGAGCTGGTGGTGGGGCAGCTACCGCAGCCGCAAGTTCTACGACGGCGGTTTGTCGATGGACGACGACCGCATGGATACGTTCATCATCAAGGGCTTCAATGCCCTCGAGCCGAAGACGCTGGAGCCGGAGGCGAGCCCGCAGAACGACACCGAGGCCAACCAGACGGTGGCGTACCTCGACTCCATTCAGTCACCGGCTTTTCCCTACGGCTTCTGCTCCAATGCCGACGGCAGCCCCGGGCCCAACGACAATCCGGCCTGTATCAACCAGCCGCTGGCCGAGCAGGGTGCGATCCTGTTCCACTCCCTGGATTTGTGGGCGAGCGGGGCCAACAACGCCATACCGCACCCGCCCGGCAACGGTTCCTGCGCGAGCTGCCACGGCGTCTACTCGCCGCAATATGCCAACGATCCCACTTACCTGGACGATCCGCGTGCGATGGCCATCACCGGCTATATCGCGCCGCTCGACATCATTGGCACCGACCCGGCGCGCACCACGGGCTTCACCACCGAGGACCGCGAGGCGCTGAGTTCGTCCTACATCGGCTATCCGGAGGGCATGCCGGGCTATATCCCGTTCGCGCAGCAGACCCGCTCCGAGGACTTGGCCTTCAACACGCCGCCTTACAGCCACTTCACCGGCGCCTGCGAGTGGGAGCAGGAGACCGTCGGTTACCTGACACCAACGCTGCGCGGCGTGTGGGCCTCGGCGCCCTACCTGCACAATGCCTCCGTCCCCGACGTGTGGAGCGTGCTCAAGCCCTCGGACCGTCCCACGGTATGGGAGCGCCTGCTGACGCAGGGGCCGGGCGTCGAGCATGGCTTCGACACCAGCCTGCAGGCTTACGACTTCACCAAGCTCGGCTGGAAATACAACCCGGTCGACTGCAAGGTCACCGTTCCGGGGCTGCCGTGCTCGACCGAACCCGGGAAGTTCATAGACCTCGACCAGGTTCTCACCATGATCGACAAGATCCTGGGGTCGGGATTCCTGTACGGCGATCTCGGCTACCCGCTGCTGACGCGTACGGAGATCGAGCAGCGCAAGATCACCAATACGCACGAATACGGCAAGAGCAACGCGGGGCACCAGTTCACGCAGTCGCTGACCGATGCCGAGCGCAAGGCGCTCATCGAATACCTGAAGACACTTTGATCCATGCGTGCACGTCACGACGGCTCATGCAACGAATGGAACGGCGGGGCATTCCGCCGGATGCCCGGAAACTAGGAGGAGTAGGCTCATGATGCGGTGGAAGCTTGTCGCTGGTGCAGCGGTCGTGTTGTGTCTGTCGGCCTGCGGCAGCGGCAACTACAACGGCGGTAGCGGCGCGACCGCGCAGAACGCGCCCGCCGTGGGCGGCGGCAGCAGTTCCGGTTCTGTCAGCGGCAGCAGCTCGGGAACCGGCAGCAGCGGCGGCTCCTGCACGGTGGCCACCAGCCATGCCCGTCCGGTGGCCCTGGTCGCTCCCGGCAGCGACAGCGCGACGCAGGCGTACTTCAACGCCAACGTGGAGCCCAACGTGCAGTCCGGCAACTGCCGCGTCTGCCACGCCGCCGGCGGCCTGGCCAACCAGCCCGGGTATCCCATCACCAACCACCTTACCCTCAGCAGCGACACCACCCAGGACTACGCCAACTTCGTCGCCGCCTGGCAGAACCTGCCGCAGCCGGCGAACGTGACGCAGAACGAC
>JARLJS010000191.1 GCA_031291075.1 Nevskia sp.
AACCCGCCGCCGCGCCGGCGGAAAACGACACGCCGGCCGTGCTCGGCGTTCTCACCGCCTGGGCCAAGGCCTGGTCGTCCAAGGATCCGGACGCCTACCTGTCCTACTACGCCGACGACTTCCAGCCCGAAGGCGGCATCAGCCGCGAGCAATGGGAAGCGCAGCGCCGCGAGCGCATCGTCAAACCCGCGCGGATCAGCGTCAAGGTGGTGAAGCCGCAGGTCAGCCATCTCGACGCCCACCGGGTGCGCGTCAACTTCCTGCAGGACTACTCATCCGATACCCTCACCGACCAGATCCGCAAGGCCGTCGAACTGAGCGACGCCGGCGGCAGCTGGAAGATCATCCGCGAAACCGTCCATTGATGATGTCGAGAGCAGCCTCCACCGTGCAGCAAGTTCTGCGACGGTCGAGGTGCCTCTCCCCGCTGGCCGCCCTGCTCGTCGCCGTCCCGCTGATGGGCGGCGCCGCGCAGTTGCCGGCGAGCGCCACGCCCAATCCGGAAACCCAGCTGCTGCAGGCGATCCATTCGCTGCGCAGCGGTGAATCCCTGGATGCGCTGCGGCAGCTGCGTCAGCTGGTGCAGCGCGAGCCGAACTTCCGCCTGGCCCAACTGCTCTACGGCCAGGTGCTGGCCGAACGCTCCGGTGCCAGCGGGGTGATGTCGCCGCTGGCCGATGATCAGGACCCGCGCGTGCGCGAGCTGCTGGACGAGTATTTCGCCCGCATCGGCGAGGCGCAGGGCGGGCCGCCGGCCGGCACCTTCCCCAGCCCGATCCTGCGTTTGTCCAACGACCATCGCTACGCGATCGTGGTCGACCTGCCGCGCTCGCGCGTCTACGTCATGCAGAACGAGGGCGGCAAGCTGCGCGAGATCCGCGACTACTACGTCACCATCGCCCGCAACGGCTACGGCAAGCAGAACGCCGGCGACCTGCGCACGCCGGTGGGCATCTATCGCGTGGTCGGCTTCACTCCTGGCGGCAAGCTGCCGCCGTTCTACGGCGCCGGTGCCTACCCGCTCAACTATCCCAACGCCTGGGACCGCGTCCACGGCCGCACCGGTTCCGGTATCTGGCTGCACGGCGTGCCCAGCACCACCTATGCGCGCCCGCCGCGAGCCAGCGAGGGTTGCGTGGTGCTCGCCAACAACGACCTGGTCGACCTGAAGTCGCTGATCGTCCCCGGCGCCACCCCGGTGGTGCTGAGCGACCGGGTCGACTGGCTGCCGCAGCAGACCCTGGCGCAGGAGCGGGAGGAACTGCTCCATCGCATCGAAAGCTGGCGCACCAGGTGGGCGGCGCTCGACACCGAGGCCTACCTGTCCTTCTACGGCCCCGATTTCCATACCGACGACGGCATGGACAAGACCGCGTTCGCCACCTTCAAGCGGCGCGTCAACGTCGGCAAGCGCCACGTCGACGTCAAGCTGCGCGACCTCGACCTGTTCAGCTATCCGGGCGAGCAGAACTTGGTGCTGGCGGAGTTCACCCTGGACTACCGCAGCGACAACTTCTCCATGAGCAAGCGCAAGGAACAGTACTGGCGCCGCGGCGCCGACGGCCTGTGGCGCATCGTGCGCGAGGAGAACCGGGAGCTGTAGCAGGCCGCGGCTTCCTGCCGGCGGGTCCGGAAAGGCGCAAAATACGTCCCGGCACCACCACCGGCACCACCTTGGCCCACCCACGCCGCCGCAACCCCGATACCGGTACCGACGCCGGGCCGCCGCTGCGCGCCGGCAAGGTGCTGCTGACCCTGTGGCCTTACCTGACCGAATTCCCACTGCGGGTGGCGGCGGCCATGTCGCTGCTGATCGCCGCCAAGCTGGCCGGCGTGTGGATGCCGCAGCTGCTCAAGCACCTGGTCAACGCCCTCACGCCGAGGAACGGCGCCATCCTCACCGTGCCGCTGGGGCTGCTGCTCGCCTACGGCGCGCTGCGCTTCGCCAACGTGTTGCTCGGCGAGCTGCGCGACGTCGCCTTCGGCCGGGTGGCGGAGCGGGCCCAGCGCCGCTCCGCGCTCAGGGTCTTTCAGCACCTGCACCGGCTGGACCTGGACTTCCACCTGACGCGGCGCACCGGCGGGCTGGCGCGCGACATCGAGCGCGGCGTCGACGGCATCAGCTTCCTGCTGCGCTTCACCCTCTTCAATATCCTGCCCACCCTGCTTGAAATCGCGCTGGTGGCGGGAATCCTGTGGAAGCAGTACGACATCCGCTTCGCCGCCATCGCGCTGGTGTCGGTGGTGTTCTACATCGGGTTCTCGGTATGGGTGACGGAGTGGCGCACGGAATACGTCCGCGCCGCCAACAACATGGACAGCAAGGCCAACACCCGCGCCATCGACAGCCTGCTCAACTACGAGACGGTGAAATACTTCGGCAACGAGCGGTGGGAGGCGCAGCGCTACGACGAGAGCCTGGCCGCCTGGGAGCGCGCCGCCGGGCAGAATCGCCTGTCGCTGTCGGCGCTCAACAGCGGCCAGTCCCTCATCGTGGCCGCCTCCATCACCGCCATGATGTGGCTGGCGGCGCTGGACGTGTCGCAGGGGCGCATGAACGTGGGCGACTTCGTGGCGGTCAACGCCTACATGGTGCAGCTGTTCGTGCCGCTCAACTTCCTGGGCTTCGTCTACCGCGAGATCCGCCGCGCCCTCACCGACATGCAGAAGATGTTCGGCCTGCTCGACCAGCGCTCGCGGGTGCAGGACGCGCCCGCGGCCCAGCCGATCACGGCACAGCGGGCGCGGGTCTCGTTCGAGCGGGTCAGCTTCGGCTACACCGCGGCGCGGCGCATTCTCGACCACGTCAGCTTCGACATCCCCGAAGGCCGCAAGCTGGCGGTGGTCGGCGCCAGCGGCGCCGGCAAGTCGACCCTGGCGCGCCTGCTGTTCCGCTTCTACGATCCGGACTCCGGCCACATCCGCATCAACGGCCGCGACCTGCGCGAACTGACCCAGGACAGCGTGCGCGCCCTCATCGGCGTGGTGCCGCAGGACACGGTGCTGTTCAACGACACCATCGAGTACAACATCGCCTACGGCCGCCCCGCAGCCAGCCGCGCCGAGGTCGAGCGGGCGGCGCGGATGGCACACCTGGACGGCTTCATCGCCCAGCTGCCGGAAGGCTACGCCACCCTGGTCGGCGAGCGCGGCCTCAAGGTTTCCGGCGGCGAAAAGCAGCGCATCGCCATCGCCCGCGCCCTGCTCAAGGACCCTCCCATCCTGATCCTCGACGAGGCCACCTCCTCGCTCGATTCGGCGGCCGAACAGGCCATCCTCGGCGCCCTCCGGGAGGCCGCCGAGCGGCGCACCACCCTGGTCATCGCGCATCGCCTGTCGACCATCACCGACGCCGACGAAATCGTGGTGCTGGACCGCGGTCGCGTGGTCGAACGCGGCGGCCACGCCGAGCTGCTCGCGGCGGGCGGACACTACGCGCGCCTGTGGGCCCACCAGCGCGAGCAGGCGCGGGGCGGCTCGGCCGGCGCGTCCGCATCGGTCGAGCAGGCGCTATCGTAGGCTGAACGTTCAATAAGCACGCCGCTGCGCACAACGCAGCAAGGAACCGGTACCAGCGCACAAAATATTCGCGCCTTGTGCTTCCACCGCCGGTGCTTTTCGTCTACCTTGTCCGGGCGAAGGAGGAATCCGGTCCACGAGGCCGGTCCGGACCACAAGGCCGGCCCATAACGAATGCTCAGACTTGACCAGCTGCACCTGCGGGAAAGAGCGCTGGCGTACCTGGTGACGCCGGAGATCGAACATCTTGTGGCCAGCATCCCCAAGCCGGTGGGTAGCTTCGGCTACGACCCCTGGGGCTACAACGAGGACCGCTTCAAGGTCGCGCTCGGTTTCTGCAAGCTGCTCTACGACAAATACTTCCGCGTCACCGCCCACGGCCTGGAGAACATCCCGGCGCAGGGCCGCCTGCTGATCATCGGCAATCACAGCGGCCAGCTCCCGATGGACGGCCTGATGGTCGGTGTGGCGGCCGCCACCAACCCCGGCGGGCCGCGCCTGGTGCGGGCCATGATCGAGCGCTTCTTCCCTACCGTGCCCTGGCTCGGCAACTACCTCAACGCGCTCGGCGGCGTGATCGGCGACCCGCTCAACTGCAGCAAGATGCTGGAGATGGATGAGGCGATCATCGTCTTCCCGGAGGGCGTGCGCGGCTCCGGCAAGCTGTACAAGGACCGCTACAAGCTGCAGCGCTTCGGCAACGGCTTCATGCACCTGGCCATGAACCACAAGGCGCCGATCGTGCCGGTGGGCATCGTCGGCTGCGAGGAGACCATGCCGGCGGTCGCCAACCTGGCGCCGCTGGCCAGGCTGCTGGGCATTCCCTACGTGCCGGTGGTGCCTTCGCTGCTGCCGCTGCCGGCGCGGGTCTACCTCAACTTCGGCAAGCCCATGCACTTCGAGCACGCCGGCAGCGAGGCCGAGGTCACCGAGCGGGTCGAGGAGGTCAAGACCGAGCTGCGGCACCTGATCGACCTTGGTCTGAAGGAACGGACCAGGATCTACTGACAACGCCCACATGTCCGCCAAAAGAACCGTCCTCGTCACCGGCGCCGCCGGCTCGCTCGCCAAGCGGGTGATCGGCAAGCTGCACGGCCGCTACCAGGTCATCGCCGTCGACTTCCGCCGCAAGGTGGACACCGACGCCGGCATCCCCAGCTACCTCGTCGAGCTGCACAAACGCGGCTTCGAGGATATCTTCGCCGAGCACCGCATCGACGCGGTGATCCACATCGGGCGCATGTTCGCGCACGAGAAGGACCGCCTGCAGCGCTACAACGCCAACGTGCTCGGCACCAAGCGCCTGCTCGACCTCAGCCGCAAGTACGGCGTCAACCAGGTGATCATCCACTCCACCTATTTCGTCTACGGCGCCTCCGCCTACAACCCGGCGCTGATCGACGAGGAGGCGCCCCTCAAGGCCAGCGAGGTGACCCAGGACCTGGTGGACTCGGTGGAGGTGGAGAGTCTCGCCAACATCTACCTGTGGAAGCACCCCGACCTCAACATCACCATCCTGCGGCCCTGCAACGTGCTCGGCCCCGGCGTGCGCAACAGCATGTCGATCCTGCTGGCGCGGCCGCTGGTGCCGGTGCTGATCGGCTTCTCGCCGATGATGCAGTTCCTGCACGTGGAGGACATGGCGGAAGGGCTGATGCTCGCCTTCGAGAAGAACAAGCCCGGCATCTACAACGTGGCGCCGGAGGACTACGTGCCCTACCAGCAGGCGGTGGAGGAATGCGGCTGCCGCAAGCTGCCCATCCCCTCCATTCCGCCGGCGCTGCCGCGCAGCATCAGCTCCGCCCTCAACTGGAACGCCTTCTTTCCGCCGTACCTGATCAACTATTTCAAGTACCCGGTGATCCTCGATGCCAAGTTGTTCCGGCAGACCTTCGACTGGAAACCCAAGCGCAGCCTCAACGATATCTTCAGCTACTACCGCAAGCAGAAGCTGCTGGCCAAGACAGTAAGACCATAGTCCGCGTCAATCGTTTCGCTGCACAGAATCAATTTTCCCCTGGGCGGCAAAGAGGGTAGATTGGCGCGGCATCCCTCATCCAGGAGCCCCGCCATGCCCAGCTACGCCACCAAGAACGATCTTCCCGCCACCACCCGCAGCAAGGTCGTCGAGTTGCTCAACCAGCAGCTTGCCGACAGCTTCGACCTGTTCAGCCAGATCAAGCAGGCGCACTGGAACGTGAAGGGCATCCACTTCATCGCCCTGCACGAGCTGTTCGACAAGCTGGCCGAGGAGACCGAGGACTACGTCGACGACATCGCCGAGCGCGCCACTGCGCTGGGCGGCATCGCCGTCGGCACCGCCCGCGCCGCCGGCAAGATGTCGCGCCTGCCCGAGTTCCCGCTGGAAGGCGTGGAGGGCAAGGCCGCCGTGTCGGTGCTGGTGGATCGCTACGCGCTGCTCGCCGCCAGCACCCGCAAGGCCATCGAGACCAGCGCGCAGCTCGGCGACGCCGGCACCTCCGACCTGTTCACCGGCATCTCGCGCGGGCTCGACAAGAGCCTGTGGTTCCTCGAAGCACACCTGCAGTAAAGACGTTCCGGCGCAAGGCCGGAGCGAAGCGATACCGCGGCGGGGGGGCCTTCAGGCTCCCCGCCGAGGATCTGCGCCCGCAAGGGGCTGCGTTTAGCGGGGGCGCGAAGCGGGTCGATGGAGGGGCGCCGCCCCTTCAATCCGCGCGGCGCAGTGCGCCGTTTCCGTGGCAGCAAATGACCCGCATCTTGGCAGGGCCGGCGCTGGTTCGGCTTGCGTGGCGTGGACAGAATGGTTACTCCCACATTCCGTCAACAAAAAGGCCGGGGCAATGACCTCCAGGCTGGCGAGAGGAGTAGAGCGCATGCGTCGTCCTACAACAGGTATTTCCCTGAGTGCCTTGCCGGCGACAGTGCCGGCCGCTTTGCTTGCCTTCATGTTGTCTGCCTGCGGCAGCGGCAGTAACATTGACAACGCCGCCAGCTCTGCGCCCCCGCAGAGCGCCGCGGCCGAATCAGGCGCCGGTACCGACAGCGCCGCGATCGCCTACTTCAACGCCAACGTGGAGCCGAACGTACAGAGCGGCAACTGCCGCGTGTGCCATGTGGCGGGCGGTATCTCCAACCAGCCCGGCTACCCCATCACCAATCAGCTCACGCTGACCAGCGACACCGCCCAGGACTACGCCAACTTCCTGGCCGCTTGGCAGAACCTGCCGCAGCCGGCGGACGTGACGCTGAGCGACCTGGTGATGTATCCGTCCGGCAGCAATGGCCATCCCGGCGGCCAGGTCTGGCCGGTCGGCGGCACCGCTTACGTGGCGATGGAGCACATGTTGACCACTTGGGCCGCGGATAGCGGCAGCTCCAGTTCCTCCAGCTCGAGCAGCAGCGGCGGCAGTTCCTCGTCTTCGTCGTCCTCCTCGTCGAGTGGTGGCAGCTCCAGCTCGTCGAGCAGCAGCAGTTCCTCCGGCGGCGGCATCTCCTCGTCGAGCAGCTCCTCGGGCGGCGGCACCACGTCGTCGTCTTCCAGCAGCTCCGGCGGCAGTTCGTCCTCGTCGGGCGGACAGGTATCGCTGCTCGGCGACCTCACCGCCACCGGCGGCCGCAACTGGGTGGGCCAGCTGTGCATGGGCCAGCCCGACAGCACGCCGATCGACTGGAGCCAGGAGCCCCGTGCCCTGATGACCGGAGCCAACATCGACAATCCCAACTACGCGGTCTACTTCAACGATCCCTGGGAGAACTGCCACACCGACACGCTGTTCGCCACCCAGGCCAAGCAGAACGCGATACGCCTGGCCAGGGGCGAGCAGGCGGTCTACACCGCCAAGCGCAATCCCGCCACCTGCGGCGAGTGGCGCACGCGCGTGCTGGACGGCTTCAACTACATCAACGGCAGCCACGGTCCGTCCACCGAGGGACTCGGCATCGACGCCTATGTTTACGACAACCTGTGGATGGAGTGGGGTCTGAAGTCCAAGCCCGCCGACTTCGACCAGCAGGTGGTGCAGCGGTACGGCTTCTCGCCGTCGCCGTTCCGCAATCCCTATCCGCTGCCGGGCGAGGACCCGGTCCAGACCAACGGCGGCAGCGGCCAGCTGCCCCTGGGCTTCTCGCAGACCCGCGATCCCGTCACGCTGCAATATACCGGCCTGATCGGCATCAACTGCTTCATCTGCCATGCTGGACGCATCGGCAGCGGTGAAGTCGTAGGCACGGCGGGCGAGGTGCCCACCAACCCCACCCTGGCAGCGGCTTACGGCGCCAATCCGGCGGGCAGCTTCATGGGCTATCCCAACAACCTGCAGGACTTCGGACTCGCCATCAACGAGCTGTTGCGCTCGGCGATCCTCGGCAAGGCGGGCGCGGCCAACATACCCTTGCTGAAAGCAATCGGCACGCCGATCAACGTCAACCAGACGCGCGGCACCCACTCGGCGGACTTGGACATCTGGGCATTGTTTATGTTGCGGGACGTCGACACCGAAAATCTGATTGTCCAGAACGATGGAAAACAACTGGCGGTCTACATTCTGCGCGACATCCCCTGGCTCCTCCTGTCAGGCCGGGATACCGGCGAACAGGCATCTCCACCCTGGTGGTGGGCGCACAACAAAGCGCGCTATCTCTGGTTCGGTGGACACTCCAGCGACACGGTCCGCGGCGACATGTACTTCGACGGCACCGTCAGCCAACTGCCGGGCGATCGCATCAAATTGAAGGAGGGCTACTTCGACGACGTGCACCTGTGGCAGGACTCGGTGGAGGCGCCGACCTATCCCTACGGCTTCTGCACCGGCGCCAACGGCGCGCCCGGCCCGAACGACAACCCCGGCTGCATCTACGAGCCGCTGGCCGAGCAGGGTGCGATCCTGTTCCACAGTAAGAACCTGTGGGATCCATCGCTGAACAACCCGGTGGCACGTCCGGCCGGCGGCAATGGCTCCTGCGCCAGCTGCCATGGTGCCTACTCGCCGCAGTTCGCCAACCAGCCCGGGTTCCTGCCCGACCCGCGGATGATCGGCGAGTCCAGCTACACCGTGCCGCTGGAGATCATCGGCACGGACCCGTCCCAGGCGGAGGGCTGGACTCCCGAACTTCGCCCGGGCATCAGCACGTTCTGGAACGCCTACCCGGATGCGATGCCAGGTTATACGCTGCCGGAGAACAAGACTCCTGCTCAGGAGGCGCTTGATGACATCGGCGTATTCGGCTATACCACGCCGCAGGATTACGTCTACACGTTCAATCAGATCGCACAGGAGCTGAATGATCCGGCTCTGGCGAAGGCCTTGCAGCCCCTGATCAACCTCGCAGGCAACGCGGTTGGGGGCACCATAGAAGCACTGGCCGCCCCGTTCACCAAGGATCGCGTCAAAGGCGCCTGCTCGTTCGAGGAGAAGACCATCGGCTACACCGCGCCGCCGCTGCATGGCGTGTGGGCCGCCGCGCCCTATTTCCACAACGGCAGCGTGCCGAACGTGTGGCAGGTGCTGAAGCCTTCCGACCGCCAGCCGATGTGGGCGCGCCAGTCGGTGCCCGCCGGCACCTCCGGCAACAAGATCGGCGGCTTCGACCCGAGCATGGCGGCGTACGACACCACCAAGCTCGGCTGGAAGTACACGGAAGTGAACTGCGGCGACACGCTGCCGGACGGGGTCAACCAGCAGCCTTACTACACCTGCGAACCGAGCAAGCCGATGTCGCCGTCCATGCAGGGGCTCATAGACGTGCTCAACGGTGGCAACACCCTCTTCTGGGAGGAACTGCAGGTGCCGGCGGTGGGCGATTCGCAGGCCGAGATCCGCAAGACCTACAACACCCACTTGTACGGCCACAGCAACAGTGGGCACCAGTTCACGCAGGTGCTGACCGACAGCGAGCGCAAGGCGCTGATCGAGTACCTCAAGACGCTGTAGCGGCTCCGCAAGTCGTAGTAGACGCCGCCCGAAGGGCGGCGTCTACCGCCGGCTCCGGGAGCGGCACGATGTGATGTGCGTGCCGCTTCCCCTCCGGTCCAGGGATGGTGCCTGTTTTAGCGAATTGCAGAAAGACTAAGGAGTTGTTTGTGAACTTGCGTATTGCCCCCGTTATGCCCGCGACTCGTCGCGACACACGGGTTTGTCTTCCCGATCCCGCACGCTAGGCATCTGAAATGCAGTCCATGCGCTATCGCATCGCCCGCTGGGTCATGCAGCACCGCGGCACGACCGCGGCTCTGTTTGTGGCCGTCACCGCGTTCTTCGGTGCCGGGTTACGCAACGTCGAGCTGAAGACAATTTTTTCCGACCTGTTGCCGAAGGACGATCCTTACGTTCAAGTGTTCAAGGACCACCCGAATTTCGGCAACCCGCTCACCGTCACCCTGATGGTGAAGCGCAAGGATGGCGACATCTATAACGCCGAGACCCTGGGTAAGCTGTGGCAGCTGACGCGCGACATCGACCTGGCGCCGGGAGTGGACCACGACCAGATCCTGTCCATCGCCACCGAAAAGGCGCGCTACGCCGAAGCCACGCCCGAGGGTATCGACATGCGGCCGCTGATGGGAGACCAGGTCCCGCGCACGCCCGAGGAAATCGCCGACTTTCGCGGCCGCGTCGACAAGTCGCCCAATGCCCGCGCCTTCCTCATCTCCGGCGACAGCTCGGCGACCCTGATCAACGCCACCTTCATCGAGCAGCGCCTGGACTACGGCGAAGCGTTCAAGTACGTGCACGGCCTGGTGCGCAAATACAGCGACGCCCACCACGAGGTCTACATGGCCGGTCAGCCGGCGCTGACCGGCTGGGTCTACGAGTACGAGTCGCAGACCTACCGCATCTTCGCGGTCACTCTCGGCGCGCTGGTGCTGGCGCTGGCCTTCTACATGCGCAACGTGGTGGGCATCGTCACGCCGATCGTCACCAGTCTGGTAGCGGCGATCTGGGGCTTTGGTTTCGTTGGCTGGCTGAAGTCGCCGATCGAGCCGCTGTTGCTGGTGGTGCCGCTGCTGCTGGTAGCGCGGTCCCTGTCGCACTGCGTGCAGTTCACCGAGCGCTACTACGAAGTCTACGCCCATGTCAAAGACCGGGTGAAAGCGGCCGAAATCACCATGGGCGTTATGTTGGCGCCCTCGGTGTTGGGCATCTTCTGCGACATCGTCGGCATCTTCCTCATCGCCATCGCGCCGATCCCGGCGATGGAGCGCTTCGCCCTGTTCTGCGGCTTCTGGGCGATCTGGCTGATTCCCACCGGCGTGATCCTGATTTCCCTGCTGCTGGCCTCGCTGCCGGCGCCGAGGAATGTCGATCGTCTGATCGGCAAGGGCGCCAGCAGCGGTCTGCACCGCGGCTTTCGGTCGCTTCTGAGCGGCGTGGCACGCCTTTCCTATGGCGCCCCGGCCAGGGTCACGGCCGTTTTGATGGGCGTGCTGGCGGTGCTCGCCGTGTACACCGCGCTGCAGATCAAGATCGGCAATCCGGTGGAGGGCAGCAACCTGCTGTGGGACGACTCCGAATATAACCAGGCGGTACGTCAGATCAACCGCAACTTCCCCGGCGTCAACACCCTGGAACTGGTGCTGGAGGCGAAGGACCGGAAAGATCCGCAGCGCGTCGCCCGCCAGGCCGACACCGTCACCACCATGCTGCGCCTGCAGGGCCTGATGGAGCAGGGCAGCGTGCCGCCGCGCGCGACGCTGTCCTTCGCCGACTACCTGATGGAGGGCAACCGCTTGTTCGCCGGCGGCAACCCGAAATGGCTGCCGCTCGACCCCGACAACGCTGCCACCAACGCCGCCGCCACCGCGGTGACGATGGGCTCAAGCTCCAAGGCCTTCTCCCACGTCATCGACTTCGACCAGGAGAACTCCACTGTCTCGCTCTGGTACAAGGACAACAGGCAGGAAACCGTCGACGCCGCGCTGAAAGCGGCCGCGGCGGCGATCAGCATCGTTGGCCAGGACCACCCCAAGTTCCGCGTCCGCCTGGGCACCGGCACCATTGCCCTGCAGCAGGCGATGAACAACGTGGTGGAGCGGTTCCATTGGGTCATCATCGGCTTGCTCAACGTGGTGATCCTGCTCGGCTGCAGCCTGGCTTACCGCTCCTTTGTGGCCGGCCTGGTCCTGCTGATTCCGGTAAACCTGGCGAACTTCATCCTCAATGCCTCGATGCACCTGATCGGCATCGGTCTGGACATCAACTCGCTGATGGTGGCGGCGATCGGCGTTGGTGTGGGCATCGACTACGGCATCTACCTGCTGTCGCGCATCTGTGAGGAGTACCACGCCCATGACCACGACTGGGGGCGCACCATCGTTGCCTCGCTCACCACCACCGGCAAGGCGATCATGTTCACCGCCACCATCATGCTGATCGGCATCCTGCCGTGGTACTTCCTGTCCGGCCTGAAGTTCATGGCCGACATGGGCCTGCTGCTGGTGCTCACCATGCTGATCAACATGGTGCTGGCGCTGGTGGCGCTGCCGCTGCTGGTATGGATGGTCAAGCCCTCCTTCGTCGCGCGCAAGGACCTGTTCGTGGGCGAGGGCGTCGACCTATCGCAATTCACCGCCGCCGATGAGGACTTCGGCGAATCGAGATTGGCGGAAGTCAAGTGATGCCATGCGTCGGCGCTTTGCATCCGGCAAAACACCCGAACGCTATCCGTTCCTTGAGCTTATTACTCCGAGTGGAGTTCCGGGCGACTTGCCCCGGAGCCATTTCCGGTGTTCCAGATGTGTGTTTAAGAGGAGAGTGTGATGCGTATCCGCAAGTATGATGTTGATTACAGCCGTCGCTTGTTTCTGGAACGCACGGCTCAGGGAGCATTCGCAACTGGGGTGCTGGCCCCGCTGTGGCCGCTGATCGCCAGCGGCGACATGAGCAAGGCCTATCCCGACGAGCTGACCTCGGTGGAGATGTACACCAAGGGCAAGGTCAAGACCGGCGACGTACTCACCGCCAGCAACGTCGACGCGGTCAAGGATCTGCTCGACCCGATCACCTTCCAGCAGATCAAGACCATGGGGCGCCGGATCACCGTGGTCGAGACGGTGAAGGACCCGACGCTGCTGTATCCGATGGCCTTCCTCGAAACCTCGCTCAAGAACAAGGGCAAGGCCAAGCTTGGTGCGGACGGCAATATCGTCGACCAGGCCGGCGATTCCTGGCTCGGCGGCATCCCCTTCGCCGAACCGAAGACCGGCGAGGAGGCGATCGCCAATCTGACCCTGTCCTGGGGCCGCCACGACTACTGCCAGTATGCGATCCGGCAGTGGGACATCTCGCCTGGCGGCGACCCGGCCTACCAGTACGACTTCGTCTGGGCCGAACTGCAGGCCAATGCGCGCTTGGACGGCACCAGCTTCCAGAACAAGAAAGACCTGCTGCGCATCCAGTCGGTCTGGTTCACCTCGCCGCAGGACGTCGCCGGCAGCTCCTTCCTCAGCACCTGGTACTACGACCAGCACAAGTACCCGGACCTGTACGGTTACCTGCCGGCGTTCAAGCGGGTGCGTCAGTTCCCCACCAACCAGCGCTTCGAGCCGCTGCTGCCGGGCATCACCTGGTTTCTGTCCGACGCCTGGGCCGCCGGCGACCCGATGCTCACCTGGGGCAACTACAAGATCGTCGGCCGCCAGCCGATGCTCGGCGCGGTCAGCCAGAACTGGCACGGTTCCAGGAAAAACTGGGAGATCGGCGTGCACGGTGGGCCCAAGGGGCAGACCTTCCTTGACGCCAATTTCTCGATGTGTCCCGAGTGCATCGTGCTCGAAGCGGAGCCCGTCGGCTATCCACGGGCGCCGGTGGGCAAGAAGCGGGTGTGGATCGACGTGCGCAACCAGCAGTTCGTGGCCTACATCACCTACGACCGCCGCGGCGAGATATGGAAGTCGTTTGAGGTGGGCTGGTCGCGCTACCAGGACGGCAGCACCCTGGTGAAAGACCCGAAGGGCAACTCCGAATGGTCGTGGACCTACGTGCTTAGCCACGACATCCAGGCCAACCGCATGAGCCGCGCCGCCCACACCGAGTCCTGCGCCGGAGGCTACAAGTCGCAGCTCGCCGACAACGGGGTCGACGTATACAACAAGTACCTGACCAACCAGGCCATCACCCGCCTGGGCCAGGCGTGAGCGGTAGCAGCCTGCTGCGGGCCGGCGCCGTCTTCGGCACCGGCCTCCTGCTCGGCGGCGCGGCGCTGTCCGACGACGTGTCCGCGATCGTGTCCGGCACCGCGCACCAGGCGCTGTTCTCGATCGCGGTCTACGGCGATACCGGTATCGCGGTGGGCGCCGCCGGCGCCATCCTGGAGAGCGCCGATGCCGGCAAGACCTGGAAGGAGGCCGCCTCGGTGCCGACGCAGGCGTCCTTGCTGGGAGTGTCGGCGCAACAGGGGCACGCCATCGTCGTCGGGCAGGAAGGTGTGGTGCTGGTGATGGATGCCGATGGCAAGTGGGTCAAGGGCAACAGCGGCACCAGCAACCGCCTGTTTGCGGTCGGCGTCAACGCCGACGGCGTGGCGGCGGCAGTAGGTGCATTCGGCACCGTGTTGTATTCGCGTGACGGCGGCTTCGGCTGGAGTTCGATCGCGCCCGACTGGAGCGGTTACGCCAAGGACGGTGAGCAACCGCACTTGTACGACGTGGTGGTGGATCGCGCCGGGGTCATCACCATGGTCGGCGAATTCGGCCTGATCCTGCGCAGCGGCGACGGTGGCAAGAGCTGGCAGACCCTGCACAAGGGCGACGCGTCGCTGTTCGCGCTGCAACTGCAGGACGACGGGGTGGGCTATGCGGTCGGCCAGAACGGCACGGTTTTGCGCAGCGGCGACGGCGGCGCCAGCTGGAGCGCGCTGAACAGCGGCACCTCCGCCATCCTGCTTGGCGTGCATTCGGCACCGACGGGTCGGGTGGTTGTCACCGGCATGCACGACATGCTGCGCAGCGGCGATGACGGCAAGTCCTGGACCCGCCTGGGCGGCGAGGAAATCAGCGGCAGCTGGTACCAGGGCATCGCTGGCATCGGAGGGGGGCAGCAGCTGCTCGCCGTGGGGCACTCTGGACAGATCGTCAGGATCGCCGAATAAGGCGAGGGGTCTGGACCAGCACTATCGACGAACAGGGGGGATTCCGTGGGCAAGGGGCAGATGTGTGCAAGGATTGTCGTGCTGAGCCTGTCGTTCGCGTGCTGCGGGATGGCGCGTGCAGACGGTGATTCGGGCGGCGGTTCGGGATGGTTCAGCGACATGGACGTCAGCTTCGGCGGCTTCATCCGGCCCGAGGTCGCGCTGCATACCACCGACAAGGAGAACCCCTTGAACGAGCGGGGGAATCCGTACAACAGCATTGCGGCCCCGCGGCAAGCTTATCTGCCGCCGAATTCGGGTACCGCGCTGCTCAGCGCGCTCGGTTCACCCATCAAGTTACCCCTGCCGCTGAACTGGAATTCGATCCCGCTGCCCAATGTTCCGCTCCTCCTCACCGGCAGGGACACGGTGCAGCGTCCGGTACCGCCGGCCAACAACGCGTTCAACCTGCACCTGCTGCGCGCCGAAGTTGAAATCGGCGTGAAGTTCACCAACGATCTCAAGCTGGTGGGCCGGCTGCGCGCAGTCGGCGACTTCGGCCACTACAGCGACTTCGAAGGCTACGGCCCTGACAGCCGGATCAACGGCGGCATCAGCGGCGGCGACCCGGCGCTGTACGGCGGCGCGCCGAACTATTTCCAGTACCGCGTGGAAGGCGATAAGCATCCCAATCCGCTGGAATGGGCCGGTCCCAACTACATGGTGTACTTTCCGTCGCTGTTCCTCGACTACAACCACGGCCCGCTCAACGTGCGCCTGGGCAACCAGGCCATCGCCTGGGGCCAGGCGATCTTCTTCCGCGTGCTCGACGTGCCGGACGGCCTGGACTTGCGCCGCCATTCGGTGCTGGATTACGCACAGGAGGAGTACTCCGATAAGCGCGTGCCGGCGCCGGCCCTGCGCCTGGGCTACCAGATCACCGACGGTATCCTGGCCGACGGCTACGTGCAGAAGTTTCAGCCCACCGTATACGGCAACCCGAACACACAGTACAACGTCGTCCCGGTGCAGTTCACCGTGCACGACCGCTATTCGGAAGGGGGTTACGAGGACAAGCTCGGCTACGGCCTGCGCATGAAGGCGAACTTCGGGCAGTGGGGCTTCCAGGCCATCGCCGTGCGCCGCTACAACCCGGACGGCGTGTTCCGCTGGACTGCGTCCGGCGTCGACAAGAACCTGCCGGCCACCACCAGTGGCAGTACGCCGAACTTGCTCGGAACGTTCGTGAATTTGGCAAACGTCCTTAGTGGCGGCGCAGGAAAGAATCTGGCGGGAACGCCGTTCGAGGCTTCCCCCGGCGGTGTGTATTCGGCAGACGAGTGGTTCCACTACGCGGCGATGGTGCGCCTGGATGGCACTAACGGCCTCAACGCGGCAGTCAACGATTTTATGCCTTACACCACCAAGGTGTTCGCCTCGCCGGTGGCCAACTACCAGCAGGCGGTTGGCGAGCTGAACACTTTCTTCATCGCCGGTGGTGGCGATTTGCGCGGTCATATCGAGCGCGAGTATTTCCAGGAGACCAACCTCGGCAGCGGCGTCAGCTACGTAACCGATGGCGAACCGGGTTCGATTCTGGATCAGCTCATCATAAACGTGGAGGCTACGTACACGCCGGCCCGCGTGTTCACCGCCCCGACGCTGGGCAAGAATTTCCTGCACCAGAACGACTGGGTCAGTGCGCTGGTGCTGGAAAAGTACCAGCGCTTCTCGCAGGACTTTCCGGCGACGTATTTCGTGCTGCAGTACATGCACCGCACCCGCGACGACCTATTCGGCCGCTCCCTGCGCGGCTATAGCGGCACCGACACCGCGATCCCCACCGGCGAGACGAACGCCAATTACGTGGTGTTCGCCTTCCAGCAACCGTTCCCCCAGGACATCTACCGCATCGGTTTCTCCACCCTGTACGACCCGCACGGCGGGATCCTGGTACAGCCGGGCCTGCAGTTCAAACCGACCGGCCACTGGTCCATCGACGGCTTCTATACCTATATCAACGATCACCTGTCGGGCAACCCGAACAGTAACCTGCTGGGTGGCCTCGGCTTCGCCAACGAGTTTACTTTGCGCGTCGGGTACCAGTTTTAGGCTGGCACCGGCCGGACTTCACGTGCTGCTTACTCCCTCCGCCACCACGGCACGTGAATTTGAGGCCGGCGACTTCCCGTGGCCGGCTTCTCTATGCGGAGACCCTGCATGCGCGTGAAGCGCTACGGCCATGATTTCAGCCGCCGCCATTTTCTCCGGCAAACCGGCCGCAGCCTGCTTTCAGCCGGCGTGCTGATGCCCTTGTGGAAGGCGCTGGCGCAGAGCGGCGACGCGTCCAGGGCCTATCCCGACGAGCTGCTGTCGATCGAGGGTTATACCCGCGGCCGGATCAAGACCGGCGACGACATCACCGCCGCCAACGTGGAACTGGTGAAAGACCTGCTGGAGCCGATCAAGTACGCCCAGGTGGCACACATGGGGCGGCGCCTGCGTGTCGCCAGGACTACCGCCGACCTGATGCGGCTGAGCCCCTGGGAGTACCTGGAGGCGACGCTGCGCAACCACGGGCAGGCGCGCTTCGACGGCCGCGGCAACGTCGTCACCGCCGACGGCAGGCCATGGATCGGCGGCAATCCGTTTCCCGCCCCCGGCACGGCGGTCGAGCTGTTCGCGGGACTTACGCTGAGCTGGGGGCGCCACGATGCTTCGTTCTACGCCATCAAGGAATACGACCTGTCCGCCGACGGCGACCTGCGCTTCGAGTACGAGTGCGGCTGGGCCGAGCTGTCGCCGGTGGCACGCGTGTGCATCGACCCGAAACCGTATTGGCCGGGACACGAGGACAAGCTGCGCTTCCAGTCGGTGTTCTTCCAGTCCCCGGACAGCGCGCACGGCACTTCGTTCCTCAATATCTGGCCGTACGACCAGAGCACCTTCCCCGAACTGTACGGCTACGTGCCGGCGTTCAAGCGCATCCGTCAGTTCCCCACCGATCAGCGCTTCGAGCCGCTGATCCCGGGCTCCACGCTGTACCTGTCCGACGCCTGGGCCGCCGGGGATCCGCTCTACACCTGGGGTAACTACCGCATCGTCGGGCGCGGGCCTTTGCTGGCGGCGGTGTCGGGCGGGTGGAACCCGACGCATCCGAATTGGGAGCACGCAACCCACGGCGGCCCGCGGGGCAAGACTTTCTGGGACACCACTGTGGAGCTGGTGCCGGAAGCGATCGCGGTCGAGGCCGAGCCGGTCAGGTTTCCACGCGCGCCGGTGAGCCGCAAGCGCGTCTGGTTCGACGCCCGCACGCTACTGCCGATCGGCATGGTGTCCTACGACCGCCGCGGTGAGCCGTACCGCTCGTTCGACGGCGCCTATGCATTGTATGAATCGAACAGCAAGGTGTTCATGGACGGCGGTCATCCCTATTGGTCATGGGCACACATCCATGCCTTCGACATCCAGACCGGCTGCATGACGCGGCTGGAGCAGGTCCGGGAGATCTCTGGCGGCCATGCCATGCGGGTCAACGATACCGGCATCTACGACGGGTACCTCACTAGTTCGGCCCTGATGCGCCTGGGCAGTACCTGAGGCCCGGGCTGTGAAGGAAGACTGCGAAAGCGGATTCAAGCCGATTCGGTAGCTGTGGGCAGGAGCTGGTGCAGGACAGCGCCAGCGCTGCACGCCCTGTCGGCCCCGGGCTGCTACCGCGATACCTGGCATCGATAGAGGCCGCGTGTTCCGCCTGCCGAGGCCGCCTTACGAATGCGTACTTCCGTGGACGGCCGACCGGTCGACCGGTGGTCATTTTTCCATTGTAGATCAAATGCTTTTTTGCGGTGGCCGGAACTGACAATCATGTTGTCCTAAAATGACAATATCCGGGCCGTTGACTCGGCGCAATAATCAAATCGCGGGATCTACTACTAGACTAGAGCGGGGTGCAGTGAGGTCAAAGTGCCTCCGCCACGGAGGAAAGAACGTGATGAATCGCCCGACGCGTCCTTCGGCGGACTTGCTGCGCGCCATGCCCGCAGTACTCTTCCCTGGTCCGATCGAGCGCCTGCCGGCGCAGGTGGCAGCGCCATGAACGCCGCGCTGGCGCCGTGGCCGAGGAAGGTTCCCATCGCGGAGAAGCGCGCCTATCCAGTGGCCTACGTCCTGCTGTTGCTGGATATCGCGGCCGAGCGCGGCGTGAGCCGTGATCGGGTGCTGGCGAACCTGCCGGTGAAGGTGCCGGCGCAACTGCTGCAGCGGCCGGGCGAGCGCTTCTCGCTGCTCCAATATGTCGGCATCATCGGCCGCATCCTGCATCTCACCGGCGATCCCGCTCTGGGCTACGAGTTCGGGTTGCGCTGCAGGGCGACCACCCATGGCTTTTTTGGATACGGGATGATCAGCCAGGCCACGCTGCAGGAGGTCTTGGAATTCACGATCAAGTTCATACCGCTGTGCATGCCGTGCTATAGCCTGTCGCTGACCCGCACCGACCGGCAAGCGGTGCTCGACGTTTCCGAGAATGTACCCTTCGGTCCATTGCGCCAGTTGGGAATGGACAAGTTTCTGGTGGCGTTTGCAACTTCGTTGCGGATGGTGGCGAACGCGCCGATGCCGGAGTTGGAACTCCAGTTCGATTATCCCGAACCGCCGTATTACTGCCAGTACCGCGAGCGGTTGCCGACGGTCCGTTTTGCGGCCGGCGTGAACCAGATCCGCTTCCCGGCCGAGTTCCTGGCGCATCCGCTGCCCACCGCAGACGCTACCACCGCGCGCTTGGTGACCGAGCAATGCGAGCGCGAGTTGTCGCTGTCCGGCCATACCGACGACTTCATGGCCGCGGTGCGCGCTGCCATGCCCGACGGCAAGGGCGGCTACCTGACAGTGGACGAGATCGCCAAGCGGCTGTTCACCTCGCGCCGCACGCTGCACCGGCGCCTGCACGAGCATGGAGTGAATTACCGGCATCTGGTGGACGAGATTCGCCATCGCGAGAGCATCCGGCTGCTGGAAAGCTCGCCGTTCTCGGTGGAGGAGATCGCCGCCCACCTGGGGTACAACAACGCGCAGAACTTCAACCGCGCATTCCGCCGTTGGGCGGGTATGCCGCCGGGCGCCTACCGCGCCCAGTTCTCGGGTACCGATGCCGCCGATTACGGCGCGGACAACCTGAGCCGCGCGAACTCGTTACGGTAGACGCTGCCCAGGTAGAGATATCCGTTGGCCTCCTTGGCGTCGGTGATGGGAGCGAAGCCTTGCGGCCGCGGGTCCTGCAGGCTGCGGCGAACCTTGCCGTCCAGATCCAGGTTCAGCACCATGCCGTAGCGCGCCGGCCCGGGTTGCAGTGCCTGCGGCAGGCGCAGCGGGATCCGGCGCAGGAAGGGCAGGTCGGCCATGGCGTCGAGCAGCTTGTCGCGCGGCGCCACCAGTGCCAGCCAGAACGTATCGCGGCCGTTGAAGCAGATGCCGTCCGGCAGGCCGGGCAGGTTGCCGATGAATACCTCGTGGCGGCCGGCCTGGTCGCCCTTGAGCCAGTAGCGCAGCACATCGTAACTGCCGGTCTCGTTGACCAGCACGTAGGCGTCGTCCGGGCCGACGGTGACACCGTTGGCGAACTGCAGGCCGTCAAGCAGTACGCTGGTCTGGCCCGATGCCGGGTCGTACTTCAGCAGGCGGCCGTGGCCGCGATGCTCAAGCACATCGTCGAAGCCGAGCATGGCGGGTCCGAACTTGCTGCTGGCGTCGGAAAAATAGATGGTGCCGTCGTGCGCCACGGCGACATCGTCGGGGAAGCGGAACGGCACGCCGCCAGCCTGCGTGCTCAGGGTTTCCAGTTTGCCGCCAGGCGTGAGGCGCAGCAGGCCACGCAGGCCATCGGCGATGATCAGGTTGCCCTGCGTGTCGAAGCTGTGGCCGAACGGCCGGCCGCCGGTGTTCGCCAGGGTTTGGTGGCGGCTGCCGTCGGCGGCGAAGCGCTCGATGCGGCCGTCCTTGTAGCCGACCACCACGCCGCCTTCCGCGTCCGGCGTCACCGTTTCCGGTCCTTCGCCCACGCCGGTGCCCAGACGTTGCGCCGGGCCCAGGTCCTGGTTGAGCGCGTAAGGTCCGGTCAGCGCGGGCGACGGCGGCGCCGTCCAGGCGGCGGGGTCGATCGGCACCGGCCAGAACAGCAGGTAACCGGATGCCGCCAGCACCACCAGCGCGATATTGGTCTGCAGCCGCATATCCGAACTCTCCCTATTCATCCGTTTGCGCATCTACCGCAAACGCAAAGACTGCCCCCGCGCCGAACGCGCGTGGAACCATGCCTAGCCTGTTGTGGTGGCTGTTGTTTGTCAGATCCCGCCCTGAGCAGCGGGGTCCCGCTTTCTTATAAGCCCTGCGCGCCCTTGAGTTCCGCCAGCAGTGCCTCTCCGCTCCATTCCCGCCGCCCACCCTGCTCGGCGGCCCGCACCAACTCCAGCAGGCGCCCGTTCACCGGCGCCTCGCGGCCCTGGCTGCGGGCCAGCCGCAGCACCTCGCCGTTGAGCCAGTCTACCTCGGTGCGGCGGCCCGCCTGCAAATCTTCCTACATCGAGGAGCGTGCCAGCGGGTCGATCGCCAGCATTTTATTCGCCGCCAGCCTGAATATCTTGTCAGGTAACTCCAGCATGGACGGAAGCCAGGCTGCCGGCAGCGGCGTCAGGCGGGCCGGGGCGATGCCCGCGGCGTGCAGCAGCCGCAGCGCTTCGCGTTGCGCCAGGGCCACGCAGCGACGGTAGGCGCGCTGCGACAGCTCCTGCTTCAAAGGCTGGTTGGAGAGCGCGTTGACCGGGTTGTTGAGGTTGAGCAGCAGCTTGGCCCACTGCACCGGCAGCAGGTCCGGGTGCAGCTCCAGCGGCAGGCCGGCCGCCGCGAACAGGGGCTGTACCGGCTCCAGTGCCGCGTGCCGCGCCGCTGCCAGCCGGCCTTCCGAGCCCTGGTGGAAGGCGCCGCCGCCGCGGTGGAGCACGTTGAACGGCACCATGCCGTCGAGCACGGTGTGGCGGGGCAGCTGTTCGCGCAGCGCCGCGGCGTTGCCCAGGCCGTTCTGCAGGCTCAGCACCACCGCGTCCGGCCGCAGCACCGCCGCCAGCTCGTGGCCGGCAGCCGCGGTGTCGGCCGACTTGACCGTCACCAGCACCAGCTGGGCGTCGGCGGCGGCGTCCGCCGTGGTGGAGAAGTGCAGTTCCGATTCCGGCAGCCGCAGATCCGTGCCGTGGTAATCGGTCAGGTGCAGGCCGTGCTGCGCAAGCTCCTGCTGCAGCCGCGGCCGGCCGACGAAACGCACGATGCCGCCGGCCGCCTGCAGGCGGCCACCGACATAACAGCCGATGCTGCCGGCGCCGTAAACGCAGATGCGTGGCGTGCCATTCACCTCAACTATCGTAGCCGGGGTTGGCGCGGTCCAGCTTGCGCAGCAGGCCCGGCCAGGCCAACGCGCCACCGCCGCCGAGCGTGACTTTCGACATCTGCCCCTGGGCCAGGCCGAGCACCGCAGTGGGAATCCGCAACAACTCGCCGCCGCCCGCCTGGGCGCGCACCTGCACCATGCAGGCCGCCTCGAAGATGTACATCGCCAGGAATGCCTCTGCCACCGAGCTGCCCACCGTGAGCAGGCCGTGGTTGCGCAGCATCAGGAACGCCTTCTCGCCGAGGTCGCGCACCAGCCGCGGCTTCTCGTCCTCCAGCAGGGCTACGCCCTCGTAGTCGTGGTAGGCGAGGGAGGACAGCACGAACATCGACTGCTGCGAGACCGGCAGCACGCCCTCGCGCTGCGCCGACACCGCCACGCCGTTGACCGAGTGCGTGTGCATGACGCAGCGCGCGTCCTTGCGGGCGGCGTGCACACAGCTATGGATGGTGAATCCCGCCGGGTTGATCGGGAACGGCGAGTCCATCACTTTGCGGCCGTCCAGGTCGATCTTCACCAGCGCCGAGGCGGTGATCTCGTCGAACATCATGCCGTAGGGATTGATCAGGAAGTGCTCGGTGTCCGGCACCTTGGCGGTGATGTGGGTGAAGATGAGGTCGTCCCAGCCATACAGCGCCACCAGGCGGTAGGCGGCGGCGAGATCGACGCGCGCCTGCCATTCCTCCTGCGATACCTGCTGGCGTACGTCGGATGGCGGCTTGATCGCTTGCACGCTCATGATTGCTCCTTACCTTCCATGCACCGGAATCTGTCCGTGACGACATGGTAAACGCAGGCGCGGCGGCGCAGCGCGGCGCGGGTTCCGGAAAGCGGGGTAAAAATGACCCAATCGCGGTGCCGGAGGGACTCCGACTAAGCGCTGCCGAACGCCACGATTTCCGCGGCCAGGCCGCGCAGCTGCACGCTGCGGCCGACGGCGCCGAGCTTCACCGCTTCCTTGGGCATGCCGTAGACCACGCAGCTGGCCTCGTCCTGCGCCAGGGTGCAGGCGCCGGCGTCGAGCATCTCGCGCAGGCCGTGGGCGCCATCGTCACCCATGCCGGTCATGATGATGCCCAGGGCGTTGCGGCCGGCGTATTGGGCGACGCTGCGGAACAACACGTCCACCGAAGGGCGGTGCCGGCTCACCAGCGGTCCGTCCACCACGTCGACCTGGTATTGCGCGCCGCTGCGCTTGACCAGCAAGTGCCGCCCGCCAGGCGCGATCAGGGCGCGGCCGGCGATGACGCGGTCGCCGCTGCGCGCTTCGGTCACTTCGATCTCGCACAGCTGGTTGAGCCGCGCGGCGAACGAGGCGGTGAACTTTTCCGGCATGTGCTGCACCACCACCACGCCCGGTGCGGTCCGCGGCAGCGCGGTGAGCACCGCCTCCAGGGCCTGGGTGCCGCCGGTGGAGGCGCCGATCGCCACCAGCCGCTCGGTGGTCCTCGACAGCGCGCCGCTGGGCGGCGGCAGCACGGCGTCGGCGCTGAGCTTGGGTGTGGCCTGAAGTATGACCTGGCCCGGCACCCGTTTCAGGCGTGCCTGGGCGGCGGCCTTGATCGTCTGCACCAGCTCGGCGGCGATCTCCTCCATGCCGTAGCGGCGCGAGCCGATGCCGGGCTTGGCGACGATACCGATGGCGCCGGCGGCAAGCGCCTCCATGGTGATCTCGGCGCCCTTGTCGGTGAGCGAGGAGCAGATCACCACTGGCGTAGGGTGCTCGGCCATGATCTTCCGCAGAAAGGTGATGCCGTCCATGCGCGGCATCTCGATGTCGAGCACGATCACGTCGGGCCAGCGCCGCGCCATTTTGTCCAGCGCGAAGATCGGGTCCATCGCCGTACCCAGCAGCTCGATCCCGGGCTCCGCCGCCAGCACTTCGGACAGTACCTGCCGCACCACCGCCGAGTCATCGATGACCAGCACGCCGATCCTGTTCATCGCCCGTTCTCCGGTTTGAGATAGACCGCGGGTTGCACCGCCACCAGCTCGTCGCAGACGCCCTGCAGGCTTTCGGAGTGCCCGATCATCAGGTAGCCGCCCGGTGCGATAGCGGGCAGCAGACGGCGCAACACCTCGCGTTTGGTGTCCAGGTCGAAGTAGATCATCACGTTGCGCAGGAACACCACCTCGAAGCGCCCCACCGCCGGCAGTGTCCGGTTGAGGTTGATCTGGCGGAATTCCACCCGCTCGGCCAGCGGTCGGCCAACCTGGAATGTGCCCTCGTTCCTGCCGATGCCCTTGAGGCAGTAGCGGCGCAGGTAGTCGGCGGGGACGTGGCGGCCGCGCTGCAGCGGATAGTGCGCGGCGCGCGCCTGCTCCAGCACGCGCGTGCTCAGGTCGGAGGCGAGCACCTGCCAGGGCTCGGCGCCGAGGCGGTCATCCAGAAGCATGGCCAGGCTGTAGGCCTCGTCGCCGGCGGAGCAGGCAGCGCTCCAGACGCGGAACGGCGCGCCGTTCCGGCGCCGCGCCAGCACTTGGTCGCGCATGAAATCGAAGTGTGCCTGCTCGCGGAAGAAGTAGGTTTCGTTGGTGGTCAGCAGGTCGATGGCGGTTTGCAGCTCCGCCGGCTCGCCATCGCTGGCCAGCAGCCGCAGGTAGTCGGCGTAATTGTCGAGCCCGTGCACCCGTAGCCGCCGCGCCAGTCGCCCGCAGACCATGGCCTTCCTGGAGGAGGCGAGGTGGATGCCGGCGTGATGCATCAGGAAGCCCTGCAGCCACCTGAATTCGCGCTCGCCGAGCGGCTGCGCAAGGCCACCGGCGGACTCGTTCATGCCAGCCGCCATGCCGTCAGGCGGCCGCGGCGTCCACGGCGGAGGTGCCCGCCGCGCCCGCCTGCGCCAGCAGCGCCAGGTCCTCCAGCGACAGCACCTTGGCCACGTCGAGGATGATGACGAAGTGTCCGTCGACCTTGCCCATGCCGCGGATGAAGTCGATGCGCAGGTGCGTGCCGAAGGCGGGCGGCGGCTCGATCTCGCCGGCCCGGATCTCCACCACGGCGCTCACCGCGTCCACCACCACCCCGATGTCCTGGCGCCCGGCCTCGCCATGCTCCATCTCGATGATGACGATACAGGTCCGCCGCGTGATGGCCGCGCCGCGGCGGCCGAAGCGGCACGCCAGGTCGATCACCGGCACCACCGCGCCGCGCAGGTTGATCACGCCGCGGATGCACTCCGGCATCATCGGCACCGGCGTGAGGTTGCCGTATTCGATGATCTCCTTCACGTTGAGGATGCCGACGGCGAAGGTCTCCTCGCCGAGCTGGAACTTGAGGTATTGGCCGTGCTCGGCCGGCTGCGCCGCCCCCGACGCTGGTTCCGGAATGCCCATGGCCGCGCCTCAAAACCTGGTGAACTCTGCTTCGGCCGGCACCGCCGCGAGCTTGCCCGGGCGGGCCAGGCTGGTGCCGCCCGTGGCCCTGGGCAGGGTGGCCTTCGCCACCGCCGGCTTGCGCGCCGCGGCGCCGCCGCCGGCGTCGATCCGGAAATAGGCCACCAGTTGCTGCAGTTGTTCGGCCTGGCCGCTCATCTCTTCGGCGGTGGCCGCCAGCTCCTCGGAGGCCGAGGCGTTTTGCTGCGTCGCCTGGCTGAGCTGCGCCATGGCGGAGTTGATCTGGCTGACACCGGCGGATTGTTCCTGCGAGGCGGCGGTGATCTCCTGCACCAGGTCGGAGGTCTTCTTGATCGAGGGGACCATCTCGTCCAGCAGCCGGCCGGCCTTTTCGGCGAGGGAGACGCTGCCCTTGGCCACCTCGCCGATCTCCTGCGCCGCCACCTGGCTGCGCTCCGCCAGCTTGCGCACCTCGGCCGCCACCACCGCGAAACCCTTGCCGTGCTCGCCGGCGCGGGCCGCCTCGATGGCTGCGTTCAGCGCGAGCAGGTTGGTCTGGTAGGCGATGTCGTCGATGATGCCGATCTTGTCGGCGATGCTCTTCATCGCCGCCACCGTCTCGCGCACCGCGTCGCCGCCCTCCGCCGCCTCCTTGGCCGCCTTCGAGGCCATGCCGTCGGTGACCCTGGAATTTTCGGTGTTCTGGCCGATCGAGGCGGACATTTCCTCCACGGAGGAACTGGTCTGCTCCACGCCGGACGCCTGCTCGCTCGCGCTCTGACTCAGAGTCTGCGCGGTGGAACTGACCTGCTCGGAGGCGCTCGACAGGCTGTCGGCCGAACTGCGCACCTCGGCGATGATCTGCGACAGTTTCTCGACCATGCCCTTGATCGCGCCGAGCATGCTGTCGCGGTCGCCTTCGCGCGTCGCCACCTCCAGCGAGAAGTCGCCGCTTGCCACGCGGCCAACCACTTCCGCCGCATAGGCCGGTTCGCCGCCGAGCTGCTTGAGCAGGCTGCGTGTGATCCACCAGCCGATCGCCGCCACGGCCAGGATGGCCAGTATCGAAATGGCCAGGGACAGGACGGTGGCGGTACGCTTGGTGGAGTCCGCTTCCTGGGAGGCCTTCTGCGCCAGGTCGACGTTGTATTGCACATGCTCGTCGATTGCGTTGATGAGTCTCTGGGCGATCGCAAACCCGCCGGCTTCCACGGCAAAGGCTTCGCTCTTGCGGTTTTGCTTCGACAGGGCCAGCGCCTTCTCGCGCATCGCGTCGTAGTCGGGCAGCGCCGCACGCTCCGCGGCGAGCAGCTGCCGGTCCTTGTCGTCGGAAATGTAGTCGCTTTCGTAGCGCTTCAGGTCTTCGTCAAGCTTCTGCCGCGATGCGGCGGCGACCTGCTCTTCCTTCGCCATCCCCTCGCTGTCGGTGGTCAGCGTGTGCCGGTACAGCGCCACGCGCACGGCGGTGAGGTGCTTCATCGCCTCGCCCAGTAGAACCAAGCTCGGTACGCTGTTGACATTGGCGTAGTTGGCGGCGGTGTAGACCTTGTCGATCTGGTACTGTCCCATGCCAGAAACCCCGATCAGCCCGAGCAGGCCGGACAGGACCAGCAGCAACATCTTCTTTCCAACAGTCATGACGCTTCTCCGAAAGGCCCCAAAAGGTCCATGGTCTACAAAGATTCCGATTCGTTCGTGTGCCGCGCTTCCCGGCGCACCGCCTGCTGCACCAGCGCGGGCGCGTCCAGGATCAGGGCGACTTCGCCGCTGCCGAGAATGGTCGATCCCGAGATGCCGCGCAGGTAGCGGAACACCTGTCCCAACGGCTTGATCACCGTCTGGAATTCGCCAAGCAGGCGATCCACTACCAGGCCGGCCCGGATGCTGCCGGCGTGCACTACCACCACGTTGCGCCTGCGCGAGGGCGTGCCGTCCTGCACCGCCAGCGCTTCGCGCAGGTCGATCAGGGGCAGCACCTCGCCGCGCCGCTCCAGGTAGCGGAGTCCGCCCGTCTGTTCGGGCAGTTCCAGGCACTCCACCACCATGTCCAGCGGCATCACGAAAGATGAATTGCCGACGGCGACCAGGAAGCCGTCGATGATCGCCAGCGTGAGCGGCAGGCGGATGCGAAAGGTGGTGCCCTGGCCGGGACGGCTGTCGACCTCGATGGTGCCGCGCAGCGCCTCGATGTTGCGGCGGACCACGTCCAGGCCGACGCCGCGGCCGGACAGGTTGCTGACCTTGTCGGCGGTGGAAAAGCCGGCCTGGAAGATCAGTTCCAGCACCTCGGCGTCGCCGAGCGTGCGTCCCGCTTCCACCAGGCCCCGTTCGACCGCCTTGCGCAGGATCTTGTCGCGCCGCAGGCCGGCACCGTCGTCGGTCACCTCGATCACGATGCTGCCCGATTCGTGATAGGCGTCCAGCCGCAGCGTGCCGGCGGCCGGCTTGCCGGCGGCGGTGCGTTCGGCCGCCGGTTCGATGCCGTGGTCCATGGCGTTGCGCACCAAGTGCATGAGCGGATCGGCGACCTTCTCCACCACTGTCTTGTCGAGCTCGGCCTCCTCGCCACTGATCTGAAGACTGATGTCTTTGCCCAGCTCGCGTCCGACGTCGTGCACCACGCGTGGAAAACGACGGAAGGTCTCGCCGATCTGCACCATGCGCAGGTTCAGGGCGCTGTCCCTGACCTGCTCCACCATGCGTTGCAGCAGCGACATCGCCTCGTTCAGGGCGCCGTCGTTCTGGCGCCGCGCCCGCAGCGTTGCCGAAGCGGTGGCGATCACCATCTCTCCCACCTGGTCGATCAGTTCCTCCAGGCGCGAGGCCTCGACCCGCACGTAGGCGGCCCGCTTGTCGGCGGCCGGCGGCGGGCCCGCGCGGCGCGGCTCCTCGGCCGCGACCGGCGGAGGCAGCAGGCGCGCCAGCTCTTCCGCGCCGAGGGCGCCGCCCGCCACCAGGGTCCGGGCCAGCGCATCGCGGCCGGCGCCGGCTTCCGCGAGCAGGCGGCCATAGTCCTCGAACTGCGCATGGTGGGGCAGCACGGCGAGGCGGCAGTCGCCGCACAGGAAGTCGAACACTTCCTCGATGCCGGCGCGGCCGATGTCGCCGTGGAAGTCGATCTCCAGCCGCAGGTGGCAGGATTCCGGGTTCATGTCCGCGGCGGCTGGCATGCCCTCGAAGGTGGTGACGAGCTGGCGGATCTCGCCGAGCGTGGCCAGGTGGCGCACGAACGAGGCAGGCTCCAGTCCGCGGCGGAACACGTCGGCGCCGAAGCGGACCGAGATATGCCAGCCGGCCAGGCGTGGGCCGGCGGGCTCGGGGTCCGGCGCAACGATCGGCGTTTGACTTGCGCCCGGGGTGTGGCGGGCCAGTTCCACCAGCAAGCGCTTTCCGTTCGACTCCAGCAGGGCGTCGTCGGCTCCGCCGGGATCGACGTGCCGCTCGATCAGGCGCCCGAGGTGGTCGGCGCATTCCAGCAGCAAGGCGACCAGGCCGGCGTTCACGGCAAGGCGTCCGCTGCGGGCATGGTCAAGCAGGGTTTCGACGACGTGGGCGAACGCCACCACATCGTTGAAATCGACCAGTCCGCCGGAGCCTTTGATGGTGTGGACCGCACGGAAGACCGCCGCGATGGACTCGTGGTCGCCGGGGTCCTTCTCCAGGCGCAGCAGCGCGGATTCCGTATCGGCCAGCAGGTCGCGGCTTTCGGCGATGAAGGTCTGCAGCACGCGCTCCATGTACATGGCTAAGGGGCCTCGCGCTGTGGCTGTGCCGTGTCGAAGTGATCGCTGAGGCGGTACAGCGTCACCAGCCTGCGTACCGGCTCGCTGATATTTGCCGCCCGCAGCGGCTTGCCCGCCGCCATGGCATGACGCATGGCCAGTACCAGCAATTGCAGGCCGGCGGTGTCGATGTCGTCCACCTGTGACAGGTCGAGCGCGAGTCCATCCGCCGATGCATCGATCGGTGCCAGCAGACGGGGCTTGGCGTCGAGCACAGCCTCGATGTTGAAGGTGCCTGTCAGGCGCAGGCAGGTTGGTTGTACGGACTGGTCGATGCTGATTTCCACGGTTCGGCTTTCGCGTCCTTCAAGAAATGCCGTCGCTTCCCTGCGTCGGCGCGTGCGCATATTGCGGCAGGAGGAGAGCGAAGGTAGATGCTTTTCCGAATCCACAGACGTAAGGCTTGTATGCGGAGAACGAACGGAGCGATCGAAAATAAAACGCGCACAAATGTCCGACCAACGGCTGCGGCAGCTGCCGCGGCCACTTCGGTAAATACGTATAGGCGCGCAAAGCCGGATCGGCTAGAGCATTTTTGAATTAGTTGCAGACATATCCTGCTGCGGCAAAGTAGTTTCTGCATTCTGCGGGAGAGAACTGGTCGAGCAGTTCGCCGATGTGATGCCAGAGCGCATCGACGGTGCGCCTGGCGGCCTTGCGCAAG
>JARLJS010000192.1 GCA_031291075.1 Nevskia sp.
AGGAGGCGGCCCCTGTGGCTGAGGCAGCGCCTGTGGCTGAGGAGGCAGCGCCTGTGGTTGAGGCGGCAGCGCCTGTGGCTGAGGCATCCTTCGAGGGCACTGTCGATGCGGCGCCTGCTGGTGACGAGTCTGTGCCTGCGGTTGCTGAAGCGGCGCCTGTGGCTGAGGAGGCGGCGCCTGTGGCTGAAGAGGCAGCGCCTGTGTCTGAGGAGGCGGCCTCTGTTGCTGCGGAGCTTGCGCCTATGGCTGAAGCGGTGCATGTGGCTGAGGAGGCAGCGCCTGTGGCTGAAGCGGTGCCTGTGGTTGAGGAGGCGGCCCCTGTTGCTGAGTCAGCGCCTGTTGCTGAAGTGGCGTCTGTTGCTGAGTCAGCGCCTGTGGTTGAGAAGGCGGTCCATGTTGCTGAAGTGGCGCCTGTGGCTGAGGTGGCGGCCCCTGTTGCTGAGTCAGCGCCTGTGTCTGAGAAGGCTGCGCCTGTGGCTGAGGCGGCGCCTGTGGCTGAGGAGGCAGCTCCTGTTGCTGAGGCGGCGCCTGTGACTGAGGAGGCGGCACCTGTTGCTGAGTCTGCGCCTGTGGCTGAGGAGTCGGCGCCTGGTGGTGACGAGTCAGCGCCAGTGGCTGAGGAGGCGGCGTCTGTGGCTGAAGCGGCGCTTGTGGCTGAAGCGGCGCCTGTGGCTGAAGTGGCGCATGTGGCTGAGGAGGCGGCGTCTGTGGCTGAAGTGGCGCCTGTGGCTGAGGAGGCGGCGCATGTGGCTGAGGAGGCGGCGCCTGTGGCTGAGTTAGCGCCTGTGGCTGAGGCCGCGCCTGTGGCTGAGGAGGCAGCGCCCGTGGCTGAGGTGGCGGCCCCTGTGGCTGAGTCAGCGCCTGTTGCTGAGTCGGCGCCTGTTGCTGAAGTGGTGCCTGTGGTTGAGGAGGCGGCCCCTGTGGCTGAGTCAGCGCCTGTTGCTGAGGAGGCATTGCCTGTGGCTGAGGAGGCGGCCCCTGTGGCTGAGGAGGCGGCGCCTGTGGCTGAGTTAGCGCCCGTGGTTGAGGCGGTTGCGCCTGTTGCTGCGTCAGCGCCTGTGGCTGAGGAGACGGCGCCTGTGGCTGAGTTAGCGCCTGTGGCTGAGGCCGCGCCT